>NZ_JALNWM010000019.1 GCF_023230885.1 Desulfocurvus sp.
CAGCTTGGTATCGACTTTCATGCAGGTTCTCCCGGTCTGGCCGAAAGCCCCCCGGCCGCCCGGGAACCCTCCCCGAAGGCGGACGCGAACCGCCCGGCAGGCGCCGCCCGGCGGGCGACGCGGAGCCGAACCTAATTGAAATTGAAAATCAATGTCAATATAAAAACACGCCTCCAAGGGGGAAAACGCCGGGAACTGCGCGCCCAAATCGGCGCGCGGCGCTGGAAGCAGGGGCGCAAGGGCGGGCACGGCCCTTGCGCTCCGGGGGGCCGGACCGTGCCGCGCCAAGCCCGCAAGGCCGGATGCGCCGACAACGCGGCCTGGCAGGCCGGGCCAGCGGCCCGGGGCAACCCCGCGCGCTGGCGCCGGAGTGCCGGAGCGCAAGACCGGACGGCACCCACCGGAAAGCACCATGCCCAAAACGCAAGGCCGGCCGGACCGGGGACACTGCGGCCAGGCCAGGCCCGCTGCGGTCGCAGCCCGTATCTCCCACGCCTTCGCTCCGGAAAAAGATTGACTTTGAGAACCGTTTTCAATATCAGCAGGGCGTGCCCGCAAGGGCCCCGCAGCCGCTCCAGGCGGGCCCGGGGCGCCTGCGGGCTTCGGCGGCATCCCGCCGCCAGCGCCAACCCCGCCCGGGCCGGACCCGGCGGACAGACGTGAAAGACTTTTACCGCTGCCATGCACGGAGCAGGAGCGGCCCGGGAGGCTTCCCATGGAACAGACAACGGGACTGCGGCAACTCAAGGTCAACTGCCGGGCCAGGATCCGCCGGATCACCGCCCAGGGCGAGCTGGGCAGACGCATCCGCGACATGGGCCTTGTGCCCGACACGGAAATCCAGGTCATCGGCAAGGCTCCCCTGCGCGATCCCGTGGCCATCCGCCTGCGGGACTTCACCCTGACCCTGCGCAACAACGAGGCCGACCACATCACCGTCACCGTCCTGGAGTGTCCCGATGTCTGAGAAACTGACCTTCGCCCTTGCCGGGAACCCCAACTCCGGCAAGACGACCATGTTCAACGCCCTGACCGGCGCGCGCCAGCATGTGGGCAACTACCCCGGCGTCACCGTGGCCAAGAAGGAGGGCCTGCTGCGCGTGGACGGACGCGACGTGCGCGTGGTGGACCTGCCGGGCACCTATTCCCTGACGCCCTACTCCCAGGAGGAGCTGGCGGCGCGCAACTTCCTCATCAACGAGAAACCCCACGCCGTCATCGACGTGCTCGACGCCAACACCCTGGAGCGCAGCCTGTACCTGGCCGTGCAGTTCCTGGAGCTGGGCGCCCCGCTGATCCTGGCCCTGAACATGATGGACGAGGTCCGCCGCCGACGCATGACCATAGATACCGCCAAGCTCTCGGAGCTGATGGGCGTGCCGGTGGTGGAGACCATCGCCCGCGACGGCGAGGGCAAGGAGGCCCTGATCCGCGAGGCCGTGGCCTACACCGAGGCCAACCGGGGCAAGGTGGAGCCGCTGCGCCTGTCCTACGGCCGCGACATCGACGCCGCCCTGGACGAGATGGAGCCGCTGGTCAAGGGCTCGGGCCTGCTGGCCTCCCTGGTGCCCGCGCGCTGGGTGGCCCTGAAATTCCTGGAGGGCGACCCCGACATCATCGCCATGAGCCAGCGCGACAAGGCCCTGGCCGCCGCCCTGACGTCCATCGCCGACCGCGTGGCCGCCCATGTGCGGCGCACGGAGAACACCCACCCCGAGTCCATCATCGCCGACCACCGCTACGGCTACATCGCCGCCCTGCTGCGCGAGGGCGTGGTGCGCAAGGACACCACCGCGGAGAACCTGCGCCTGTCCGACCGCGTGGACAAGGTGGTCACCAACGCCTTTCTCGGGCCGCTGATCATGCTGGCCGTGCTCTACGGCATGTTCCAGCTCACCTTCGCCGTGGGCGAGATCCCCATGGGCTGGCTGGAGGCATTCTTCGGCTGGCTGGGCGGGGTGGCCGAGGCGTCCATCCCCGAGGGCCTGTTCCAGTCCCTCGTGGTCTCGGGCGTCATCGACGGCGTGGGCGGCGTGCTCGGCTTCGTACCGCTGATCCTGGTCATGTTCCTGTGCCTGTCCTTCCTGGAGGACCTGGGCTACATGGCCCGGCTGGCCTACATCCTGGACCGCGTGTTCAAGCTCTTCGGCCTGCACGGCAGCTCGGTGATGCCCTTCATCGTCTCCGGCGGCATCCCCGGCGGCTGCGCCGTGCCCGGGGTCATGGCCGCGCGCACCCTGCGCAGCGCGCCCGAGCGCCTGGCGACCATCCTCACCGCCCCGTTCATGTCCTGCGGGGCCAAGGTCCCGGTGTACATCCTGCTCATCGGCGCCTTCTTCCCCGAGGCGGCGGGCAACGCCATGTTCGCCCTGACCCTGGGCGCCTGGGCCATGGCCCTGCTGGTGGCGCGGCTCCTGCGCGGCACGGTCATCAAGGGCGCGGCCACGCCGTTCCTCATGGAACTGCCGCCCTACCGCATCCCCACCCCGCGCGGCGTGCTCATCCACACCTGGGAGCGCGGCTGGCAGTACATCAAGAAGGCCGGAACCATCATCCTGGCCATCTCCGTCCTGCTGTGGGCGGCCATGACCTTCCCGAGCCTGCCCGACGACCAGGCCGCCGACTTCGAGGCCCGGCGCGGGACCATCCAGGCCGAAATGGACGCCGCGGCCCAGGCCGGGGCGGCCGAAGAGGCCCTGGCGGCCTTCGAGGGACGCCTGGCCGACCTGGACAACGCCCAGGCCGAGGAGGCCCTGCGCAACTCCCTGGCCGGGCGCGTGGGCACCGCCCTGGAAGGGCTGACCAGCCTGGCGGGCTACGACTGGCGGACCAACATCGCCCTGGTGGGCGGGTTCGCGGCCAAGGAGGTCATCGTCTCCACCCTGGGCACGGCCTACTCCCTGGGCGAGGTGGACCCCGAGGAGACCGACAGCCTGTCGGCCCGCCTGGCGGCGGACCCGGCCTTCGGCCCCTGGACGGCCATCAGCCTGCTGGTGTTCACCATGCTCTACGCCCCGTGCTTCGTCACGGTGGTGGCCATCGCCAAGGAGTCGTCCTGGGGCTGGGCCGTTTTCTCCATGATCTTCAACACGGCCCTGGCCTTCGGGGCCGCGACGCTGGTGTACCAGGTGGGCACCCGCCTCTAGCACGAACGGACGCGGCGCCCCCGCGCCGCGCCAGCCTTCCGCCGCCGGTCCGCGCGCCCCCGCCGCGCGGACCGGCTTGGCGCAACCACGGCCCAACGAGGAAGCAATGAAAGATCCCATCGAGGCCTTCAGGAAGTTCCTGGCCGACAAGAACCAGAAACTGACCCCCCAGCGCCAGGTGGTGCTGCGCATCTTCATGGACCGCCACGACCACATGACCCCCGAGGAACTGCACCAGCTCGGGCGGGAAATGGATCCCGGCCTGGGGCTGGCCACGGTCTACAGGACCCTCAAGCTCCTCGAGGAGGCCGGGCTGGCCCGCGAGCTGCGCCTGGGCGACGGCGTGGCCCGCTACGAGTACGACTTCGGCCGCGAGCACCACGACCACATCATCTGCACCGCCTGCAAGCGCAACATCGAGGTCCTCGACCCCAGGATCGAGACGCTCCAGGAGGCCCTGGCCCGGCGCCACGGCTTCGAGCTGACCGGGCACAAGATGATCCTCTACGGCCTGTGCCAGGCCTGCCGCGAAGACGGCGAATAGGCTTTTGCCCCCGGCCCGGACCGGGCCGCACTGAATGTTCACCCTCTACCCCCAGCGGAGATTCCTATGAAAGAACTCGGAGAAAAGGTGCTGTGGCTGGCGGCCGGAGCCGCCGTCGGCGCGGCCTGCTACCTGGCCTGGCGCAACCGCGAACGGCTCATGCCCCTGGTGGAGCAGGCCGTGACCCAGGCCCGCGAAATGACCCGGCCCCGGCAGGACGAGGGCGAAACCTCCGGGGAGGTGCGCCAGTCATGAGCAACATCGGCTATTTCCTCGCGGGGGCAGTGCTCGGCGCGGCGGGCGTGGCGGCGGCCAAGGGCGACGAGGGCGCCCGCCAGACCCTGGCCGGGCTGGTGCGCGGCGGCTACGGCATCAAGGAGAACCTGCTGGCCTGGGCCGAGCGGCTGATGGAGGACGTGGAGGACTCCCTGGCCGAGGCGCGCCACCGCCAGCAGACCCAGGCCAAGGAGGACGCCCAGGCCGGGACATCCCCCGCCGAAGCGGCCGAAGCCACCGAAACGGCCGCCAGGCCCAAGGGCCGGGGCCGGGGTGCGGGCGCCGGGGCAGCCAAGGCCGGGGCCACGGCCGGGACGGGTCGGGGCGCTGGCGCCGGAGGCGGCAAGGGCAAGGCCGGAGCCGGGGTAGCCAAGGCCGGGGCCACTTCCGGAGCGGGCCGGGGCGCGGCCAAGGGCAAGGGCCCGCGCGCGGGCGCCAAGACGGCGGCCCGGGGCCGGGGGGCCAAGGGCCCCGGCGGGGCCTAGCGCCCCGCGCCCGCCCCGCGCCATTCGGATCATCCCCCCGGGCCCGCCGGGCCCCGGGGGGTTCCGCGCGCCCGCGCGCCCACCCCAGCCCCCAGAGAGCCAATGATCGTCAATCACCAGATTCCCGGGCGCATCCGCTTCACCCCGGGCAACGCCGCAGCCCTGGAGGCCGCCGCCCGGGCCCTGGAGGCCGCCCCGGCCCTGAGCGGCCAGGCCCTGGACATCAGCTACAGCCCGCGCACCCGCCGGGCGCTGCTCCTGCTGCGCGCCGACGAGGCCCTCACGGCCCTGGCGGCGGACATCCTGCGCGCCCAGCCCGAGGCTCCCGGGGCCGCCCCCGGCCTCCCGGCCCCGGACGGCCCCTGCCAGCCCGCCGTGTGCCGCCGCGCGTCCCCCGGGGCCGAGTGCCTGCTGCCCGGGGTCTGCCGGGCCGACCGCCAGCGCGGGGCCCTGGAGCACCCCTTCCTGATCATCGCCCGCAAGGTCGCCCGGTTCTACCTGCGCCGCCTGCTGCTGCCCATGTGGCTGCGGCCCTGGTGCATGGCCCGGGACGTGGCCCCGCTCATGCTCGCCGGGGCGCGGTCCCTGGCCCGGGGCAGGCTCGACGTGGCCGTGCTCGACGCGGCGGCCATCGGCTCGTCCATGGCCCTGCGCGACTTCAACACCGCCGGGACCATCCACCTGCTCCTGGACATCAGCGAAACCCTGGAGGAATGGACCCGCGAAAAGTCGCGCGGGAACATCGCGGCCATGCTGCGCGGCGAGGACCGGCCCGCCTGGGTCCTGCGCCGGGGCAACCCCGAGCGCATCCCCGCCTCGCAGTTGCAGGCCGGCGACCTGGTCATCGTCAAGTCCGGGCTGGCCATCCCCGTGGACGGCGTGGTGGCCGACGGCACGGCAATGGTCAACCAGTCGTCCATGACCGGCGAGCCCCTGGCCGTGCGCAAGGCCGTGGGCCACGAGGTGCTGGCGGGCACGGTGGTGGAGGAAGGGGACCTGACCATCCTGGCCGAAAGCGTGGGCGACCACACCCGGCTGGCCCAGATCGCCCGGGTCATCACCGAGTCCGAATCCATGCGCGCCGAGGTCCACAGCCAGGCCGTGCGCATGGCCGACCGCATCGTGCCCTTCTCCTTCGTCCTGGCCGGGCTGGTCTTCGCCGTGACGCGCAACGTGCGCCAGGCCGCCGCCGTGCTCCTGGCCGACTACTCCTGCGCCATCAAGCTGGCCACGCCCCTGGCCGTGCGCGCGGCCATCCTGGAGGCCGCGCGGCGCGGGGTGCTGGTCAAGGGCGGCAAGCACCTGGAAGCCCTGGCCCGGGCCGACGCCATCATCCTGGACAAGACCGGCACCCTGACCCAGGCCCGGCCCAGCGTGGTCGACGTGTGCCCCGTGGGCGGCTACAGCCGCGAATACATCCTGCGCCACGCGGCCTGCCTGGAGGAGCACTTCCCGCACCCCGTGGCCGAGGCCGTGGTGCGCAAGGCCGAGGAGGAGGGCCTCGACCACCGCGAGCGCCACGCCGAGGTGGAATACATCCTGGCCCACGGCATCTCCTCCACCCTGGACGGCCAGCGCGTGCTGCTGGGCAGCCGCCACTTCGTCCACGAGGACGAGGGCGTGGACATCGCCCCGGCCGAGGCGTCCATCCGCCGCTGCGCCGACAGCGGGCACACCGCGCTGTACATGGCCATCGGCGGGCAGCTGGCCGGGGTCATCTGCATCGAGGACCCCATCCACCCCGACGCCCCGCGCTTCGTGCGCCGCCTGGAGAACATGGGCCTTTCGCGCATCATCATGCTCACCGGCGACGGCGAGCCCAGCGCCCGGCGCGTGGCCGAGGAGCTGGGCATCAGGGAATACCGCGCGGGCGTGCTGCCCACGGACAAGACGGCCATAGTGGACGAGCTGCGCGCCGCCGGGCTGACCGTGGCCATGGTCGGCGACGGCATCAACGACTCGGCGGCCCTGACCCGCGCCGACGTGGGCGTGTCCATGAAGCACGGCGCGGACATCGCCCGCGAGGCATGCGACGTGCTGCTGACCACGCCGCGCCTGGACGGGCTGCTGGACACCATGGCCATCGCCCGGCGCTCCATGCGCCGCATCCGGCGCAACTACGGCTTCATCGTCGGCAGCAACACCCTGTTCATCGCCCTGGGCGTGGCCGGGCTCATCTCCCCGGCGCTGCTGGCCCTGCTGCACAACGCGGGCACCGTGCTCACCTGCGCCCACAGCATGCGCCCGGTGCTGCCCCGGCACTGAGCAGCCCCCGCCCCGGGCCCAGCCCCAAAAACAGGACGGGGCCGACGCCCATGCGTCGGCCCCGCCTGCCGCCCGGCACCCGGGCGGCGAAAAACCCGCCCCGCCCGCTGGCTAGCGCAGCAGGGTCCGGCGGTTCTGGACCATATGCACACCGCCCAGGGCCAGGAACAGCACCCCGGCGCCCGCGTGGGCCTTGCCCGACACGGCCAGCGCCCCCACGGCAAGAATCAGCGCCCCGGCCATGCCCGCCTTGACCGCGCGCCGGGCCTGGGGGGTGCGCAGGGCCTTGTCCGCCCGGGCGGCCCCGGCCCGCAGCCGCTCCAGGTCCACATGCAGCAGCTCGGCCGCACGCCTGAGCAGCGCCTCGGCCCCGATGCGCGCCTTGTCGTAGAATACCAGCAGGCTGCCCACCCGCTGGTTGACCTGCACCTCGACCACGCCCTTGAGGTCCAAAAGCCGTTCGCGGGCCTCGCGGGCGATTTCCTCCACCTTCAGGGCCCCGCTGCGCAGGCGCAACCGTCCCTGGGTCATGCTGGCGATCATCGCGCCCTCCACATGCTCTGCCCGGGCCCGCACCGGCCGGGACCATCCCGGCCGGGCCAGCCCCGGGGGACATACCATACCGTTTCAGGCGCAAAGCGCAAACCGTGACAGCGATTTTCATCCTCCGGCCCGCGCCGCGCCACCCGGCGCCACCCGGACGCAAGGCGCCCCCGCCCGGACACGCCGGACGGGGGCACCGCGATTCCCGGGAGCCGGGGCCGCGCCGCCACGGCACGGCCCCGCCCCGGGCAGGGGGTCACAGGGGGCTGGTCTTGCGCTCCCACTCGGGCACGGCCTTCTCGTCCTCAACCTCCTCCCAGCCCGTGAACATGGCGATGACATGGGCCGAGACGGTGTGCCCGGTGGTGGTCATGTAGACATGGACCACCACGAAGGCCAGGAAGCCGAAGGCGCCGATGGTGTGCAGGGTGGCCACCGTCTCCAGGGACAGGCTGGTCAGGCCCAGGGCCGCCCAGTCGTTGTAGTAGAGATAGGCGATGCCCGTGGCGATCTGGAACGGGATGAGCAGCGTGGAGATGGACAGGTAGGTCAGGCGCTGGAGCGGGTTGTGCTTGGCGCGCTGCGTCTTGGGCACCGGGTGCGGCTCGCCCCGGAAGATGCCGCTCACATAGTACATGGCCACCTCGTAGATCTTTCTGGTGGTGGGCACATACTGCTTCCACTCGCCGGTGGTCGACAGCCAGAACACGATGAACACATAAAGCCCCAGCCAGGCCCAGGCGCACCACTCGTGCACGGCCACGGCCCGCTCGAAACCCAGCAGGGAGAAGGTGCCGTGGACCTCCAGGCCCGTGGCGGCCAGCACCAGGATCAGCGCGGCCTGGAACCAGTGCCAGAAGCGCTCGAACCACGTGTACAGGTAGACCTTCTTCAGGCCGTTCTTCACCGAACCGCTCATGACCGCTCCTCCTTTGCGTTGCGCGACCGGGAGGCCGCGCGGATGGCGCCGTGGATGAACACCCCCAGCAGGGAGGCCGCCACGGCGGCCCAGCCCACCCAGTCCACCAGGGCCGAGCCGTCGCGCCCGGGCATGTAGAACCCGGCCAGGTTGGCCAGCCGACCCCGGTCGGCGTGGCATTCGACGCAGGCGACCACGTTGTCCTTGGGCGCCACCATGTGCGTGGTGGGATAGGCCCAGGCCGTTTCCACGAAGCCGAACTCGCCGGAGTAGTCCAGCCCGGCGTAGTCCATGCCCGCCCGGATGGCCGCGGCCCAGTCGTAGCCCTTCCAGAAGGCCGCGTCGTCCTTGCCGAACAGGTGCGGCACGACCATGGTCTTGTTCACCGTGTCATAGGGCGTCCTGCCCCGGTGGACCTTGAAGGGCATGATCCGCGAACGCGGGTCGTCGGGCGAGCCCACGGGCCAGGACAGGCGCACCTCGCCCGAGGGGTCGATGACGTCCGTGGCGCGCACGGTGGTCATGGAGCCGCCCCACCAGTAGTACTCGGGCACCACGTTCATCTCCCACACGAAGTCGCCCTTCATGGAGTCGTAGCTGGCCCGGTCGTAGGGGCCCTTGTCCTTGTAGGGCTTGCCGTCCTTGAGCCGGCCGGCGGTGGACCAGTCCCAGCTCATCTTGGTGGGCATCTCGCGGGCGAACTCGGGAATGTGGCAGGCCTGGCAGGCGACCTTGTCCGTGTGGTCGTTGGCCTTGTGCCCGGCCTTGTGCGGCGTGGCGCTGTGGCACGACTCGCAGGTGATGCGCGGCGCCAGGTCGTCCTCCAGCAGGCTCTTGCGCTCCGTGGCCGCCGGGGTGGCGTAGATGCGCCCGGCGATGTTGTGCACCGTGGTGGTGTGGCAGCGCGTGCAGTGGAAGTTCTGGCCGTCGACGCCCATGTGAACGTCGAGCTTCTTGCTCGGCGCGGCGAGGGTGCTGTCCAGGTCGCCGTGCTTCACGCCGTCGCCGCCGCCGCCGTGGAAGTGGCAGGTGCCGCAGTTGTCGCGGTCCGGGCGCCCGATGTTCTGGGCGATCTTGGCCAGGTCCGGCGGCTGGTAGGTCTTCTTGGGGCCGAAGGGCGTGGGCTCGCTCACCGGGTAGCCCGCCTTGGAGGGGAACTTCTCGTAGGTCCCGGTGGTGTCGTGGCAGACCAGGCAGTCCACCCTGGCCGGGTCGGTGAAGTCGAAGTCCTTGTCCTTCCAACCGTATCCGGCGTGGCACGAGGTGCAGCGCGGCTCGTTGGAAAGGATGCTGATGCAGAAGTTGTTGACCACGAGCCCGCCCTTGCCCATGCGCTGGGCGGGGTCGGCGTTGGGGTCGATCCAGGTCCAGTGGATGGTCTTGTGGAACTGCGCGGCGGCCTCGGTGTGGCAGGTGAGGCAGGCGCGGGTCACGTCCTCGGGCTTTGTGAAGGCCTGGCGCAGCGCCTCGTGTTTGGAGTGGTCCGAGGTGATCCAGAGCTGCGAGTCCTTGGTGGCCTGGCGCGCGAGCTGGCGCCCCGGCGCGGCCGCTCCGCCCTGGGCGGGCGCGGACGTGTCGGTGGCCGCGCGGGCCCCGGGCGCGGCGCACGCCCCGCAGACCAGGACAAGCAGCGCCACAAGCGCCTTGCGGCGCAACGACGGGAAACGGTTCATGCAGACACCCCCTGCGTTTCAGGTTGCCCGCAAGGCCGCCGCGAACACCCCGGCGGCGGCCCGGCGGCCCATGCGGCGCAGGAGGTCCGCCCCTCCCGCGCTATCGCTTCGTGTCGCAGTTCTCGTAGTTGATCTGCGACAGGGTGATGGAGTCCAGGATGCGGTTCATGGCCGCGGTGGCCTCCACCCACACGTTGCGTACACTGCACTTCGCGCCGCGCGAGCATATCTTGTCGTCGCTCACGCAGTCGGTGAGGTTGATGCCGCCCTCCAGCAGGCGCACAACCTCGCCCACGGTGATCTCCTCGGGCGGACGGGTGAGCATGTGCCCGCCCTTGGGCCCGCGCACGCTGACCAGGTAGCCTCCGCGCTTGAGGGGCCGGATGAGCTGCTCCAGGTATTTCACCGAGACACCCAGCCGCGCCGAGACCTCGCTCACCGAGACTGGGCGGCCATTGCTGTTCTCGGCGATATCCAGGAGCATCCTGGTTCCGTATCGGCTTCTGGTGGACAATTTCATGAAGAATCTCCGGGAATGTTGCGGCCTGGGGCCCCATGCCCTCTGCGCCCGCCGGGGGCACGATACCCCCTCCCGGTCCGATTTCCAATATGTTCCCCCAAAAAATCATAGGCGTTTATTCCAATCATCTACACGCAGGGCGGAATTGGCCCGCGCGGCAATCCACGCCGCGCGCTCACCTGACATAGCCCGTGCCGCGCACCAGCGCCGCCAGCCCCAGGGCGCCGAAGGCCAGGGCCAGGGCCAGGTGGGCCCAGTCCACGGCCATGACCACTCCGGGCGCAAGCCAGACATCGGGCAGATTCTTGAGCGCGCGGGCCAGCCCCGTGAGCGCCAGGGCCGCCACGGCCGCCGCCCGCCAGCCGCCCAGGGCCGTGAGCGCCTCGCGGCGCACGAGCCACGCGCCCAGGGCCGCCCCGGCCCAGACCAGGAACACCGTGGCCAGGGCCAGATGCAGGGTGTGCAGCAGCAGGTAGTCCGCCGTCCAGCCCATGCCCGGCAGATCGGCCAGGTAGTAGCGCTTGAAGATGGGCATCTGCCCCGCGCCGGTGAACCCCAGGGCCAGGCACAGGGCGATCCACAGCCGGCCCCGGGGCCGGCGCGCCGGGCGCAGGGCGGCGCGGGGTTCAGTCATGGCCGCCCTCCCCGGCACCGCGCCCGGAGCGGGCCAGCCCGCGCGCGGCGGTGAGCAGCCCGGCGGCCAGCCCGGCCAGGGGCGCGCCGAACACCGCGGCCGTGAACGCCTCGTCGCGGGCCATCACGTCGGCCACCGGGCGCAGGTGCGGCCGCCCCGGGCCCTGGGCCACGGCGCGGTCCAGCTCCTCGAAGGGCACGGGCGAAACGTAGAAGGTGTTGGTGCCGCCGTTCTCCTCCAGGCCGTAAAGGTGGCCCCCGGTCTCGGCGGCCAGCTTGCGCGCCCGGGCGGCCATCTCCTCGCGCGGGCCGCTGGCCTGCACCTGCATCGGGCAGGCCTCGCTGCAGGCGGGCTGCTGCCCGGCGTCCAGGCGCTGGTGGCAGCGGTCGCACTTGTACATGACCCCGTTGCCCGCCAGGGCGGGCAGCAGGTCCAGGTACAGGCCGACCCCGGTCTGGCGCTGGGGGATGCCCCAGGGGCAGACATCGCGGCACTTGGCCCCGCCCAGGCAGATGGCGTCGTTGATGCGCACCGCGCCGTCGGCGCGCTTGTAGGCCGCGCCCCAGGGGCAGAGGTTGGCGCAGGGCGGGTTCACGCAGTGCATGCAGCGCCGGGGGATGTGCACCTCCAGTTCCCGGCCGTCCCGTTCCACCACGGCGGTCTGGATGGTCAGCCAGTTGTAGGGCGTGAGCCGCCCGTCCTCGTCGCGGCGGGCCGACCAGTCCTCGGCCCTGACCCGCGCGGGGTACATCTTCGGGAAGGGGCGCTCCGGCTCGGGGAACTTGGCGGCGTTGGCATCGCGGCAGGCCGCCACGCACTCGCCGCAGCCCACGCAGCGCGACAGGTCCAGCAGCGTGGCCAGCTCCACGCGCCCGCCGGTTTCGGCCCGGGCCGCTCCGGCGCCGGGCACGGCCAGGGTCCCGGCCAGGGCCAGGGTCTTCAGGAAGCTTCTGCGGTTCATGGCGTTCCGTGGTGTTTGCGGCGCGACCCGGTACGCCGCCGATGGACAGGATATCCGGGTCTATTGCAGCCATAGCACTCCCTGTGCCGAAAAGTCACACCCTTTCCCGCCGAAGCCCCCGCGCTGCGGAATGACTGCTTTTATTTCTTTCCCGGGCCCCGGCGGCGGGGCCTTGCCAAGACAACGGTTGGCCAGTATTTGAACAGTTGGTTAATCAACTGCGCAAAAACCGGGAATGGCGGACATGAACCAGGATTCGGTGAAGCACTATCTGGAGGAGATCATCGAGACGATGAACGAGGGCCTGTTCATCGTCGGGCCCGACGGGCGGCTGTCCATGGTCAACGGAGCCCTGGAGCGGCTGACGGGATTTTCGCGCGCCGAGCTGCTGGGCAGGCCCTGCACGGTGCTCAACTGCGACGCCTGCCGCATTTCGCGCCGCGAGGGGCGCGACCACTGGTGCCGCCTGTTCGACGAGCGCAAGCAGAGCCGCAAGCACTGCCGCATCGTGCGCAAGGACGGCTCCTGCGTGGACGTGGTCAAGAACGCCACCCTGCTCATGGAGGACGGCCGGGTCATCGCGGGGGTGGAGACACTGACCGACCTCTCGGAGCTGGTGGAGCGCGACCGCAGGATCGAGGAGCTCTCGCGCCACTGGGACACGGGCTTCCACGGCATGGTCGGCGAGTCCCCGGCCATGCTGCGGCTGTATGCCATCCTGGAAAAGGCCGCGCGCTCCGACGCGCCGGTGATCATCTTCGGCGAGTCGGGCACGGGCAAGGAGCTGGCCGCCCACGCCATCCACACCCTGGGCTGGCGCGCCGACCGGCCGTTCATCCAGTTCAACTGCGCGGCGCTGAACGAAAGCCTGCTGGAAAGCGAGCTGTTCGGGCACGTCAAGGGCGCCTTCACCGGGGCCATCCGCCACCGCGAGGGCCGCTTCGAGGCCGCCGACGGCGGCGACATCTTCCTGGACGAGATCGGCGACGTGCCCCCGGCGACCCAGGTCAAGCTGCTGCGCGTGCTGGAAAGCAAGCGCATCGAACGCGTGGGCGACAACCGGCCCATCGACGTGGACGTGCGCGTCATCACGGCCACCAACCGCGACCTGGGGCGCATGGTGGCCGAGGGCGCCTTCCGCAAGGACCTGTTCTACCGCATCAACGTCATCCCCATCCATGTGCCGCCGCTGCGCGAGCGCGCCCAGGACATCCCGCTCCTGGCCGGACACTTCCTGGCCGACATCCGCCGCCGCACGGGCCGCGGCCCCCGGGGCCTGACCCCCGAGGCCCTGCACCTGCTCACGGCCCACCCCTGGCCGGGCAACGTCCGCGAGCTCAAAAGCGCCCTGGAGTATGCCTGCGTGCTCACCGACACCGGGCCCGTGGCCCCCGGGCACCTGCCCCCGGCCATCCAGGGCGCCCCGGGCGCCTGCCCGCCGCCCGCGCCCGCCGCGCCCGCCCCGGCCCCGGGGCCGCACCCGGCCCTGCCCGCCGACCCGCGCCAGGCGCTCATCGACGCCCTGCTGGCCACGGGCGGCAACAAGAGCCGCGCCGCCGCCCTGCTGGGCGTGAGCCGGGGCACGGTGCAAAACCGCATGCGCCGCTTCGGCGTGGACCTGCGCCGCGTGGTCAGCGGCCCAGGCCCGCGATGAAACGCTCCAGCTCGTTGGGCTCGCCCTCGCGGTAGTCCTCGGGGTAGAGCAGGTTGCGCATCCAGAACACGCTGCCCTGGCCCAGGGCCGCCGAGGCCCGGGCGCAGAGGTTCTCGGCCTTGCGCTCCACCCGGTCGCGCGTTTGCGGGTCCAGCCCGTCCAGCAGCCCGTCCAGCTCGTCGGGCAGGTCGCGCAGCAGCTCGGCCTTGCGGCGCAGGTTGGCCGCCGAGGCCTCGGGGTCGCCCTGGGCGTGGAGCAGCTCCTCGGCCTGGCGCTCCAGCTCGCGGATGCGCGCCGCCGTGTCCGCAAGGACGCCGACCACCCGGGCCAGCGCCGTCGTATCCTGGACCATGTCCGTCCCTCCCGCGCCCGGCCGGGCGCATTTTCTTGTGCAAATTCCGGCGCACCACCTTGTTCCGGGCCGATGCCGGGCGTAGGGGATACGCCCGGCGCCCCCAGCCCGCCCCCGCGCGTCCGGCGCCTTGACCCGGGTCAAGGCGCCGGACGCGCGGGAGGGGCATCCTGGCCCGACGCCGCCACGCCACGGTACGGCACCCCGCCGCCGTTGGCAAAGCCCAAGGAGGTGCCCATGTCCCGCCCCGCCACGCCCGCCACGCCCGCCGCCCCGGCCCCCGCGCCGCCGGGCCGCCGCCCCGCGCGGCTGCGCCTGGCCGTGCAGTCGGCCTTCGCCCTGGCCTGCCTGTGGGCCGGGTGGGAGTTCTACCGTTTCGTGGCCTGGGTCCTGGGCCAGGGTCCGGGCCCGGCAACGCGCCCGCCCTCGGTGGAGGGCTTCCTGCCCATCAGCGCCTTCATGGCCCTGCGCCGCCTGTTGTCCAGCGGCCAGTGGGACCCGGTCCACCCCGCCGGGCTGACCATCCTGGTGGCCGCGCTGCTCATGGCGCTGCTGCTGCGCAAGGGTTTTTGCGGCCATGTCTGCCCCGTGGGCCTGATCCATAACCTGCTGGCCCGCGCCGGGCGGGCCCTGGGCCTGGCGCGGACCCCGCCCCGGCGCGCGGCCCTGGCCCTGGCCGCGCCCAAATACCTGCTGCTGGCCTTCTTCGTCTGGACCACCTGGATCGGCATGGACGCCCGGGCCCTGGACAGCTTCCTGCGCACGCCCTTCAACATCGCGGCCGACGCGCGGATGCTGGCCTTTTTCCTGGACCCCTCGGGGATGACCGTGGTCGTCCTGGCCGCGCTGGCCGCGCTGGGACTGGTGCTGCCCTATTTCTGGTGCCGCAGTCTGTGCCCCTACGGCGCGCTGCTGGGGCTCGCGGCCCTGGCCTCGCCCCTGGCCGTGCGCCGCGACCCGGGCTCCTGCATCCGGTGCGGGCGCTGCACCCGGGCCTGCCCCGGGGGCATCCGCGTAGAGGCCAGGGTCCGCGTCAACTCCCCGGACTGCGTGGGCTGCATGGAATGCGTCGGGGCCTGCCCGGTTCCGGGCTGCCTGGGCCCGGCCCTGCCCGGCGGGCGGCGCGTGCCCTGGGCCCTGGCGGGCCTGGGCTGCGCCGCGCTGTTCCTGGGGCTCCACGCCTGGGCCCGGGCCACCGGCCACTGGGACTCCGCCGTGCCCCCGGCCATGCTCGAACGCATCTACCGCATGGCCCTGGGCGCGCTCCGGCTGTGACGGTGCCCGGGGCCGCCCGCCCGGCCCGCGAGGGCAGGCAAAAACGCAACCGCCGGGGGAAGGCCGGGTGCGCCCCCACGCCGCCCCCCTCCCGGGGCTGGCGCCCGGCCCGGGCCTTGACACCCCCCGCCGGGCGGCATTAGCTGGGGAGGTCCGCCCGGCGCCGACCCCGGCCCGGCGGGAGGAGTGCCCGCCCATGCCCATACGCGCCGTCATCGCCGACGACGAGCCCCCCGCGCGCGACGAACTGGCCTTCCTGCTCTCGCGGTTTCCCGACGTGGAGGTGGTGGCCCAGGCCGCCTCGGCGCGCGAAGCCGTGGCCGCCATCCGCCAGCACGCGCCCGACGTGGCCTTCCTGGACATCGAGATGCCCGGGGGCAGCGGGCTGGACGTGGTGGCCGAGGTGCTGGCCGAGGGCCCGCCCGTGCCGCCGCAGTTCGTCTTCGCCACGGCCTTCGACCACTACGCCATCCGCGCCTTCGAGGCCAACGCCGTGGACTATCTGCTCAAGCCCGTGGAGGCCGACCGGCTGGCCAGGAGCCTGGCCCGGGTGCGCGGCTCCCTGGCCGCGCCCAAGGGCCCGCCGCCGGGCCGCGAGGCCGTGGGCCAGGAGGTGCTGCGCCTGCTCGAAGCCATGAGCCCCGGACGCGGGCTGACCCGCGTGGCCGTGGAACAGGGCGGGCGCATCGCCCTGCTCCGGCCCGAGGAGGTCGTCTTCCTGGGCACCGAGGAACGCCGCGTCGTGGCCCACACCGCGCGCGGCGCCCTGCCCTGCCACGGCCCGGTGACCCTGGAGACCCTGGAGGAGCGCCTGGGGCCGCACTCCTTCTTTCGCGCCAACCGGGGCGCCCTGGTCAACCTGGCGCGGGTGCGGGAGTTCTCGCCCTGGTTCAACGGCAAGTACGCCTGCACCATGGACGACGCCCAGGGTACGGAAATAACCGTCAGCCGGGGCCGCGTGGCGGCCTTCAAGGAGCGGCTCGGCCTGTAGGGCCGGCGACCATCGCCATGACGACCCTGGAACTGCTTGTCACCCTCGTGGAGCGCTTCGGGCTCATGCTCACGGCGGCCTTCGTGATCATGACCCTGGGCGCCGCGCGCGACGTGGACCTGCGCCCGACCACCCGGCGCAACACCGTGTTCCTGATCCTGCTCTTCGGCGCCATGGGCATCCTGGGCACCTACACGGGCGGCCCGGTGCAGGCCTCGGTGGCCAACCTGCGGGCCATGAGCGTGATCACCGCCGGACTGGTGGGCGGCCCCGTGGTCGGGGCGGGCGCGGGGTTCATCGCCGGGCTGCACCGCAACCTCATCGACCTTTCGGGCTTCTCGGCCCTGCCCTGCGGGCTGGCGACCTTCCTGGAGGGCACCGTGGCCGGGCTGGTGGCCCTGCGCCTGCGCGAGCCGCTGAACTGGAAGCCCGCCGCCGCCCTGGCCTTCGCGGGCGAGAGCTTCCACATGCTCCTGGTCCTGGCCCTGGCCCGGCCCTGGGCCGACGCCGTGAGCCTCGTGCAGCTCATCGCCATGCCCATGATCATCGTCAACACCATCGGCGCGGCCCTGTTCGTGCAGACCCTGATCATCGTCTCGCACTACCGCGAGAAGCACGAATCCTCCCAGGCCCAGCAGATCCTGGCCATCGCCGGGCAGACCGTGGGGCACCTGCGCCTGGGCCTGTCGGCGGAGACCGCCGAGGCCGCCGCGCGGATCATCTTCGAGCGCATGCGCGTGGCCGCCGTGGCCGTCACCGACACCTCCCGCGTCCTGGCCCATGTGGGCGAGGGGGACGACCACCACCTGCCCGGCCAGCGCATCATGACCTCCGCCACCCGCGCCGTGCTCGAAACCGGCGTCCCGGCCTTCGTGCGCGACGCCTCGGCCATCGGCTGCGGCACGCCCGGCTGCCCCTTCCGCTCGGGGGCCATCGTGCCCCTGCGCAAGGGCGGGGCCATCGTGGGCACCCTCAAGCTCTACGGCACCAAGGGCAACGGCCTGGACGCCGTGCGCTACGAGGTGGCCAAGGGCCTGGCCGACCTGTTCTCCACCCAGCTCGAGCTCGAGGACATCCAGATCAAGGAGCGCCTGCTGGCGCGCGAGGAGATCCGCCGCCTGCAAGCCCAGATCAACCCGCACTTCCTGTTCAACGCGCTGAACACCATCGCCTCCTTCTGCCGCACCAACTCCGGGCGCGCCCGCGAGCTGCTCCAGGACCTGGCCATCTTCCTGCGCCGCAACCTGCACGGCGGCGACGGCTTCATCCCCCTGTCCCAGGAGCTGGACCAGGTCCGCTCCTACCTGGCCATCGAACAGGCCCGCTTCGGCGAACGCATCCACGCCACCCTGGACGTGGGCGACGGCTGCCACGACTGGCCCGTGCCCGCGCTGCTCATCCAGCCCCTGGTGGAGAACGGCATCAAGCACGGCCTGGCCGGGCGCGAGGAGGGCGGCATGGTCAGCGTGCGCGCCGCCGTGCGCGACGGGGAGCTGCATGTCACCGTGGAGGACGACGGCGTGGGCATGTCGGCCCTCAAGGCCCGGGCCCTGCTGGAAAGCGAGGGCGACGGGCGCTGCATCGGCGTGGCCAACTGCAACCGCCGCCTGCGCCAGATATACGGGGCCCAGTTCGGCCTGCAGATCGGCTCGCGCCCGGGCGGCGGGACCCTGGTCGCCATGCGCATCCCCCGCCAAAGCCTGCCCGCCGCCGCCTGACCCGCCGCCCGGGCCCCCGCCCGGGCCCCGCACAGGACGTTTCAGGCGCCGGAACCGACGTTTCGCGCACAGGCTGTTGCGCGCGTGCGGCGCGCGGCGGTATGGCAACCCGCAAAAAGCTCCTCCGGGCCGGCCGGGGGGTCAAGCAAAACGGAGGGTTGCCATGTTCTACTTCTTCTTGTGCCTCGCCGCCCTGCTGGTGGGCTATCTGACGTACGGGGCGGTGGTCGACCGCATCCTCGCCCCCGACGAGAAGGCCGTCACCCCCGCGTATTCCATGCGCGACGACGTGGACTATGTGCCCATGCCCAAATGGAAGCTCCTGCTCATCCAGGTGCTGGACATCGCGGGCATCGGCCCCATCTTCGGGCCCATCCTGGGCGCCCTTTACGGCCCGGCGGCCCTCTTGTGGATCGTCGTGGGCTCCATCTTCGCCGGCGCCGTGCACGACTACATGAGCGGCATGCTCTCGGTGCGCAACAAGGGCGCCAGCATCCCCGAGATCGTGGGCGAATACATGGGCATGCCCGCCCGCCAGGTCATGCGCGTGTTCTCGGTGATCCTGCTCATGCTCGTGGGCGTGGTCTTCGTCCTGGCCCCGGCCAAGCTGCTCACCGGCCTGACCGGCGTCTCCACCCCGATCTTCGTGGGCCTCATCTTCGCCTACTACTTCCTGGCGACCATCCTGCCCATCGACAAGCTCATCGGCCGTTTCTACCCCGCCCTGGGCGCCCTGCTGCTGGTGATGACCGTGGCCATCGCCATCGCGCTCATGGCCAGCGACCACCCGGTCCTGCCCAACATGGACTTCTTCACCAACGTCCACCCCAAGGACCTGCCCCTGTGGCCGCTGCTGTTCGTGACCCTGTCCTGCGGCGCCATCAGCGGTTTCCACTCGACCCAGTCCCCGCTCATGGCGCGCTGCGTGAAGAACGAACGTGAAGGCCGCATGGTCTTCTACGGCGCCATGATCATCGAGGGCGTCATCGCCCTGGTCTGGGCCACCATCGGCCTGAGCTTCTACGACAACCCCGCCGCCCTGAGCGCCGTGGTCGACGCCGGCAGCCCCGCCGCCGTGGTCAAGGAAGCCTCCAATATCCTGCTCGGCCCGGTGGGCGGCGCCCTGGCCGTGCTGGCCGTCATCGTCCTGCCCATCACCTCGGGCGACACGGCCTTCCGCTCCACGCGCCTCATCGTGGCCGAGACCTTCAAGGTCAGCCAGTCCAAGGCCGCCAAGCGCCTGATGATCGCCGTGCCCATGTTCATCGTCGGCTTCATCATCTCGCAGTCGCCCTTCAACTCCATCTGGCGCTACTTCGGCTTCTCCAACCAGATGCTGTCCATGCTCGTGCTGTGGTCGGGCGCCGTGTACCTGGCCAAGACCGGGCGCTTCCACTGGATCTGCACCGTTCCGGCGACCTTCATGACCGCCGTGTGCGCCTCGTTCATCATCCTGTCCGACCTGGGCCTTGGCATGTCCATGAACGCCTCGATCATCGGCGGCGTGGCCGCCGCCGTGGCGGCCCTGGGCGGCTTCCTGCTCAAGTACGGCTTCGGCAGGGCCGCCGTCGCCGAAGACGCGGCGAAGTAGACCCCAGGGGAGCCCGCTCCCCGCTTTCGCACCGGGCCCGGCCCGCGGCAGACTGCCGCGGGCCGGGCCCGGATCGTTCGGGCGCCCGCCGGGGTCCGCGCGCGCCCCGCCCTTGCCCCCGGGCGGCCCAGGGGGTACCACAGCCCCCATGCCCCACGATCCCGTCATCGACATCCGCCACTTCACGGTCCGCCTGGGGCCGGGGCTGGCGCTCAAGGACGCCTCCTGGCAGGTGCTGCCCGGGCAGCACTGGGTGCTGGCGGGCCCCAACGGCGCGGGCAAGACCACGCTGCTGCGCCTGGCGCGCGGCGAGGTGCATCCGGCCCAGGGCGAATTTTTCGGCCACCGGGGCCTGCGTCGCTGGAACTTCGGGCAGGGCCCCACGCAAAGCGCCCTGGACGCCCGGGCCGCTGTGGCCCTGGTCACCCCCGACGACCACGACGCCCTGACCCGCGACGACCGCTCCATGACCGTGGAGCGCTTCGTGGTCACGGGCCTGCACGACACGCTGTACCTGTTCCGCGAGCCCGGCGCCGCCGAGCTGGCCCGCGCGCGGGAGGCCCTGGCGGGCCTGGGCGCCGGGGAGCTGGCCGGGCGCGACGTGCTGTCCCTGTCGCGCGGGCAGGGGCGGCTGGCGGTCCTGGCCCGGGCCCTGGCGCGCGGGCCGCGGGTGCTGCTCCTGGACGAGGCCGCCCAGGGCCTGGACGACGCGGCCCGGGCAATGCTGGGCCGGGCCCTGGAGCGCCTGGCGGCGGACGGCACCCAGATCGTCATGGCCACCCACCGCCTGGACGAGGCGCGCGCGGTGGCGACCCACGCGGCGGTGCTCAAGGACGGGCGCATCGCGCGCCAGGGCCCGGCGGCCGACGTGCTGGCCGGGGCGGCGCGGATTTTCGCGGCGGGCCCGGCCCTGGCGCCGCCCCGGGTGGACGGCGGCCCGCGCCAGGCGCCCCCGGAGCATTTTGTGGAGCTGCGCGGGGTGGACGTGGTGCGCCAGGGGCGCACGGCCCTCGCGGGGGTGGACTGGACCCTGCGCCCCGGGGAGCACTGGGCGCTGCTCGGCTCCAACGGCGCGGGCAAGAGCACCCTGGTGGCCCTGTGCCAGGGCGCGCTGCGCCCGACCCGGGGCCGGGCGTCGTGGTTCGGGCTGCCGGGGCCGGTGAACGTGTGGGACATCCGCCGCCGCATGGGCCTCGTGTCCCCGGAGTTGCAGGCCGCGCACCGCTACGACACCACGGCCACGGACGTGGTTCTGTCGGGATATTTTTCCAGCATCGGCCTCTACGCCCGCCCGGACGCCGGGCAGGTGGAGCGGGCCGAGGCCCTGGTGGACCTGGTCGGGCTGGAGGGCATGCAGCGGCGCGGGGTGCGCACCCTGTCCTACGGCCAGCTGCGCCGCCTGCTCATCGCCCGGGCCCTTGCGCCGGGGCCGGAGCTGCTGCTGCTCGACGAGGCCTGCTCGGGCCTGGACCCCGAGGCCCGGGCGCGGTTCCTGGAGGTCGTCCAGGGGCTGGCCGGGGCCGGGGTGACCCTGGTTTTCGCGACCCACGACCCGGCGGAAATTCCCCCGGCCGTGGGGCTGTGCCTGCGGCTGGAGGCCGGGCGCGTGGCCGCCCGGGGCCCCCGCGAACTGGTGCTGGCGCAGCGCGGGGCCTTGCCGTAGGATGCGCCCCATGCCGCGCCCGACCCCTTCCCGCGCCCCGCGTCCCGGCGCCCGCACGCTTGCCCTGGCGGGCGTCCTGCTTATCCTGTTCCTCGCGGGCTGCGCCCCGTCCGTACCCCCGCCGACCACCGGGACCGGCCCCGCGGCGGACCCCTCGTCGAGCCTGCGCCGGGTGCCTGTGCTGAGCACCGTAGGCGGCGTCCTGGACATGGGCCGCCAGTCCTTCGAGGCCGGACGCCACGCCGTGGCCGGGGCGCGCTTCGAGGCCGTACTGGCCCGCGAGCCGCACGAGCCCCTGGCCACCATCTACCTGGGCCTGTGCCGCTGGTTCGCGGGGCACCCCGAGGAAACCGCCGCCCTGTGGGAGGCCTATCCCGACGACCGGCTGCCCGGGTTCGCGGCGGCCCTGCGCACAGAGGCCGCTTCCCTGGCGCTGCTGGCCGACCGGCTGCGGGCGCGCGGGCTGGTGCGCGCGGCCTTCCAGGGCGCGCAGGAACCCCTGGTGCCCGGGCTGGCGCTCCTGGCCCGGCCGCGCCTGGAGGGCCCGGACGTGCCCGGGGCTGGCCGGGCGCTGCACCTGCTGCTGCACCAGGGCCTGGCCGGGCTGGACGCTCCGCGCCTGGTGCCCTACGGCCTGGCGCGCGCCCTGGCCGCGGAGGCCGGGCTGGACCACCCCCGGGGCGCCGACGCCGAGGACGCGCTGCTCCTGGCGCAACTCACGGGGGCCCAATACGCCATCTCCTGCACCCTTGCCCCCGCGCCCGGCGCTCCGGGCACGGTGCGCACGCGCCTGACCGTGCAGAGCGCCGAGGATCCTGCCCAGCGCCTGCTGCGCCTGGGCGCCGCCGCCGAGGAGGCCGCCAGCGCCGCCGCCGACGCGCGACGCGTCCTGGCCGACCTGGACCAGGACCTGGCCCTCACGGCCTTCGGGCTGCGCTACTTCGAGGCCGAAAAGCGCATGGGCGAGCTGCTGGCCCGGCGCAAGGCCCTGGAGGCGCGCATCCTCGAACTGAACCGCCAGCGGCGCCTGGACGAGGTGCCCGCCGCCCTCCGGCGGCTGGAGCGCCATGAACGGACCTTCGCCGCCGCCCAGCAGGAACTGCGCGAGCTCGAACAGGCCACGGTGGGCCTGGCGGCGCACATCTTCGCCCACGACGCCGAGGCCCTGGCCCGGCGCGACGACGAACTGCGCGCCGCGCGCCCGGCCCTGGAGGCGCGGGCCACGGAGCTGCGCCAACGGGCGGACATCGCCCGGGCCGAGGCCCTGCGCCGCTGGCCGCCCGGGGGCCGCAGCGCGGGCTTCGACCTGCCCGCGGCGGAGCTGACGCGCTGGCCCGCCCTGGCCGTGCGGGCCGCAGGCGCGCTGCTGGACGGGCGACCCCTGCCCGGCACGCTGCCCCCGGCCTTCGGGCCCGACGCGGACCTGGACGGGCTGCTGGCCCTGGACCGCGCCCTGGCCGCGCGGGAAGCCGGGGACCAGTCCGCCGCCCGGGAACTGCTGGCCCGGGCGCGGGCCCTGGCCCCGCGCCCGCCGGCGCTCCCGGCGCCGGACTTCGACCCCGCCGCACAGGCGGACCTGTCCGCGCAGGCCATCGCGGAACTCTATGTCCAGCGCCTGACCCGGGCCCTGGAGGCGGCCCGGGGCGGAGGCGGGGGCTCATGAGGCCCTGCCCGCGCGTACAGGTGGCCGGGGTGCGGGACCTGGACGAGGCCCTCATGCTGGCGCGCCTGGGGGTGGACAGCGTGGGCCTGCCCCTGCGCCTGGCCGTGCACGCCCCCGACGTGACCGAGGCCCAGGCCGCGCGCATCGTCGCCGCCCTACCCCCGGGGCTGCTGGCCGTCTGCATCACCTACGCCACCGACCCGGTGGAGGTCGACGCCCTGTGCCGCGCCGTGGGCACCGCGGCGGTGCAGCTCCACGCGCCCATGCCCCCGGCGGCCCTGGCCGCCCTGCGCGCCCGCAGGCCCGACCTGTACATCATCAAGAGCGTCATCGTGCCCCCGGCCCCGGAGCCCGCGCTGCGCGAGGCCCTGCTGGCCGAGGCCCGGGCCCTGGCGGGCCACTGCGACGCCCTGCTCACCGACAGCCTGGACCCCGCCAGCGGCGCCACCGGGGCCACGGGCCGCGTGCACGACTGGAGCGTCAGCGCCCTGCTGGCGCGGGCCTGCCCGCTCCCGCTGATCCTGGCCGGGGGCCTGGGGCCGGACAATGTGGCGGAGGCGGTGCGCGCCGTGCGTCCCGCCGGGGTCGACGCGCACACCGGCCTGGAGGACGCACTCGGCCGCAAGGATCCGGCCCTGGTGGCGGCCTTCGCCGCCCGGGCCCGGGCGGCCCTGGACGAAACCGGCGCAACGGCCGCAGGGCCGCCCCCGGTCCGGGGGCCCGCAGGGCCCTGAGGGCCGGGGGAAAGCGCGCGACGGCCCGCTCCGGTTGCCGCAGGGCGCATTTTGATGCATCGTGGCCGTGCATCGGGTTCCGGAGCCTGCGCCTACGCCCGGCCACCGGCGCCCGGCAAGGAGAACCCATGCCCTCCGCACCCCGCCGCCATCGCGACGGCGCCCCCACAGGGCCCGTGCTGGACAGCGCAACGCACACCGCCCGCCAGACCGAGCTGGCCTGGTTGTTCCCCCACGGCCCGGGGGGCGAACAGGGCCCCCTGGGCCGCGAGGCCGTCTGGGAAGCCCTGGCGGCGGCGGCGGCCCTGCGCGACCTGACGCCCCTGTCCGCCGACCGTTCCGTGGGCCTGCTCCTGGCCAGGCCGCCCTTCTCCCTGGCCAACATGGGCCGGCGCGTGGCCCTGTCCGTCAGCCGCCGCCCGGGGGGCACCCTGGTCCGCGCCACGCTGCTGCACGGGCTGCTCTGCCTCCAGGGCCGCGCCGCGCGCGTGGCCCAACTCGAAGACGTGCTCCAGGCCGCGTGGCTGCTGCTGGAACGCGCCGACAGGGAGCGCGGGGAGGAGCGCGCGGCCCGGGAACGGCCCGGGGCCGCCCCCGACGCCCCGCCCCCCGCCGGGGAGCCCG
>NZ_JALNWM010000020.1 GCF_023230885.1 Desulfocurvus sp.
CCAGCCCATCATCCGCCTGCACGGGGACCTGGAGCGGGTCAAGTACAAGACGCTGGAGCACGACGAGCTCAAGCGCCTGCTCTATGAAATCACGCCCGAGACGAAGATCAAGGAGTTCGAGGAGACCGGGGACATCGACTTCGGCTACGAGGTGCCCGGCCTGGCGCGCTACCGCGTGAACTTCTTCAACCAGTCCCGGGGCGTGGCGGCGGTCTTCCGCGAGATTCCCTCGACCATCCTGACCGTGGAGCAGCTCGAACTGCCCGGGCTGCTCAAGGACCTGGCCATGCTGCCCAAGGGCCTGGTGCTGGTCACCGGCCCCACGGGTTCGGGCAAGTCCACCACCCTGGCCGCCATCATGGACTACGCCAACAAGACCCGCAAGCAGCACATCCTGACCATCGAAGACCCCATCGAATTCGTGCACACCCCGCAGAAGGCGCTGATCAACCAGCGCGAGCTGGGGCGCGACACCAAGAGCTTCTCCGCCGCCCTGCGCGGGGCCCTGCGCGAAGACCCGGACATCATCCTGGTGGGCGAAATGCGCGACCTGGCGACCATCCAGCTGGCCCTGGAGGCCGCCGAGACGGGCCACCTCGTCTTCTCGACCCTGCATACCATCTCCGCCGCCAAGACCGTGGACCGCATCATCGAGGTCTTCCCCGGCGACCTGCAGGGGCAGATTCGCGCGGGCCTGTCGGAGTCGCTGCGCGCCGTGGTTTCCCAGACGCTGTTCAAGCGCATCGACCGCAAGGGCCGCGTGGCCGCCCTGGAGATCCTGGTGGGCGTGCCCGCCGTGCGCAACCTGATCCGCGAGAACAAGACCTTCCAGATCAACTCGGTCATGGAGACCGGGCGCAAGTTCGGAATGCAGACCCTGGACGACGAGATCCTGCGCCTTTTGAACCAGCGGGTCATCGACCCCAACGAGGCCTACGAGAAGGCCGTGGACAAGGCCAAGTTCAAGCAGTTCCTGACCCGGCCGCCGCAGGACTTCACCGAAGGCGCCTAGCCGGGAGACGACCATGCTGCGCGCGCAACTCGACCATATCGTCGGGCAGGTCCTGGACTTCGCGCCCGAGACCTCGGACATCTTCGTGGTCGCGGGCAAGCCCTTGCAGGCCGAGGTCCACGGCGTCCTGCAGGACGTGCCCCTGGCCCCGGCCCTGGGGCCGCTGGCCCCGTTCCAGACCGAGTCCATGGCCCTGTGCATGATGGACCGGACCCCCCGGCTGTATGCCGACCTGGTCCGCCGGGGCTCGTGCGACCTGTCCTATTCCCTGCCGGGGCGGGCCCGCTTCCGCGTGAACATCTTCAGCCAGCGCGGTTCGCTGTCCATCGTCCTGCGCCAGCTCTCCATGCAGGTGCCAAGCCCGGCGCGCCTGGGGCTGCCCGCCGTGTTCGAGGAGATGGCCCGCGAGAAGTTCGGGCTGATCCTGGTCACCGGCGCCACCGGCTCGGGCAAGTCCACCTCCCTGGCCGCCCTGGTGGATTCCATCAACGAGCAGTTCCCGGTGCACATCCTGACCCTGGAAGACCCGGTGGAGTACGTCCACGAGCACAAGCGGGGCACGGTCAACCAGCGCGAGCTGGGGCAGGACTTCGACTCCTTCGCCTCGGGCCTGCGCGCGGCCCTGCGCCAGGCGCCCAAGGTCATCCTGGTGGGCGAAATCCGCGACCGCGAGACCATGGAAATAGCCATGCAGGCCGCCGAGACCGGGCACCTCGTGCTGGGCACGCTGCACACCGCCGACACGGGCCAGACCGTGAACCGCGTCATCGGCATGTTCGACCTGAACGAGGAGTCGCTGATGCGCCAGCGGCTGTCGGAGACCCTGAAGTTCGTGGTCTCCCAGCGCCTGCCCCCCCGGGTGGGCGGCGGGCGCGTGGCGGCCTTCGAGATCATGCGCAACACCTTGCGCGTGCGCGAGCTGATCCTGAACGGCGAGTCGGGCGAGAAGACCTTCTACAACGTGGTGGAGCAGGGCGACGCCTACGGCATGGCGACCTTCGACCAGTGCCTGGCCGGGCTGTTCCGCGACGGCCTCGTCAGCGAGGAGACGGCCATGACCTACGCCTCGGACCGCTCCAACCTCATGCAGCGCCTGGACCGCATCAAGACCGTGCGCGGCGACCAGGTTTCCGAGATCACCGGGCTGGAAATCGACCTGGAATACGGGGCATAGGCCGGGCAGGCAGGAGGGAGCGATGATCGTCAAGAGTCCTTACGCGGGCAAGGAGTTCACCCTGCCCGACGAAAAGCTGCCCGACGCGGCGCGTTTCGCCATGAAATGCCCGTTCACCGGGCGCCGGATGGTCCTTGAGCGCCGCCCGGAGGGCGGCTACAGCGTCAGCGCCGCGCCGGACCAGGGCGCCGCGCCCCGGCCGCCCAAGCCCGGCGGGGCCCCGGCCCCGGTGCCGGCCCTGCCCCAGGTGGAGCCGGACAACCATCCCCCGGGAACCCCCGTGGCCTTCCTCTTCCCGGAGGACTCCGCCTGGCTCGATGCGGCCCGGGAGTTTTTCGCGGGGCGGGGCTATGGCGTGAGCACGGCCTCGGGCGAGCTGGAGGCCGTGGCCCGGCTGCGGCTCAACCGCTACGACGTGATCCTGGCCGGGGCGGGGCAGGGCAGCGCGCGCCTGCGCGAGGAAATGGCCGCCTGGCCCGGGGTCCGGCGGCGCTCGGTCAATGTCGTCCTGGTCGGCGACCAGGGGGCCAGCAACGACCCGCGCCTGGCGTTCCTGCTGGGGGCCAACGCCTTTTTCGCCCAGGGCGACGCGCCCCGGGCCGGGGACTTGCTGGAAGGGGCACTCACAGGTTATGAGTTGCGCTACAAACTCATGGCGGCAGCCCGCAGCCAGGTCGAAGCCTAGCCGAAGGAGCCAATGGACCCCAACGCCACCACACTCCAATCGCGCCTGCTCAACTGTCTGGAGACGATCATCGAGCTCGAGCGGGAGATAGAGCGCCTGGAACTCGGCCATGTGCTGCTGGCGGAGTTCAACCAGCTCAGGACGTTCATGGAGCGCATCGACCAGGTCGCGCTTGAGGAGGAGGACGTGCGCCGCATCGAGGCCGCGACCTCCAGTTTCCTGGACGAACTCAGGGTTCCCCTGGGTCTGTCGCGCGAGGGCGGCCCCAAGGACCGCTCCACGCATTGACCGCCATGACCCGACGCTGGATCATCCTGGGGTTTCTGCTTGTTTTGAACGCCGTCCTCGGCTATCGCCTGATTGCGGGCGAAACCGGGATGTTCGCCTATCTCGAACTGCGCGAGCGCCACGAGGAGATGGAGGGTCGGCTGCGCCATGCCGAGGAGCGCAGTCGCGACCTGTCGCGGGAGATCCGCCTGCTCAAGACGGACCGGGACTATCTGGAAAGCCGCATCCGCGTGCGGATGAACTATGTCGGGCAGGGCGAGACCCTGTACCTCTTCCCGGAAGAGGGGGGGGCGACCTCCCCGCAAGATCCCCTGGGGGCCGGACAGGATGATAACGAAAATTAACTGGTTCAAGGAAGTCCTGGAACTGGAGCCCGGCTCCAAGGTGTTCTTCCCCCTTGCCCGGCTCTATTTCGAGGACGGAAACCACGCCGAGGCCATGACCACCCTGCGCCAGGGCCTGTCGCGCAACCCCGACCATATCGAGGCCCGCTTCCTGCTGGTGGAGATCCTCTCGCGCCTGGAGCGCGACGAGGAGGCCGCCCAGGAGGTCGGCGCCATCACGGCCATGCTCTCGCGCTACCCGGCCTTCTGGAGGGTCTGGGCCGAAAGCGCGGCCCCCGGCTCCAAGGACTCGGCCCTGGCCCTGTCCTTCCTGGCCGCCAGCTTCCAGGGCGAGGCCCTGTCCTGGTCCCGGGTCATCGAAAAAGGGCTGGACGCCATCTTCCACGGCAACGGCGCCGCCCCGGCCCCGCAGGCCGAGGCCCCCGGGGCTCCCGAGGCCGACGCCCCGGCCCAGCGCCGCCGCAAGCCCGCGGCCCCGGCCCGGCGCGCCGCCGCCGAAACCGACCCGACCATCCGCACCAGGACAATGGCCGACCTGCTGGCCGACCAGGGCGACTTCCAGGGCGCCCTGGACATCTACAGCGAGCTGGCCGACAAGGCTTCGGGCCACGAGGCCGACGAACTGACGGCGCTCATCGAAAAGATGCGCCTGAAGCTGCGCCGGGGCCCGGCCGACGGCGCCGGGCCGGACGACGCGGACCCGGGGGCGCCCCGGGAAGAGGAGCGGGACCAGGCCCCGGAGCCCGGCCCGGACGCCCCGGCCCCCGCAGAGGAATTGCCCGGCAAGGACAAGCTGCTGGAAACCCTCCAGGCCCTGGCCGAGCGCCTGGAAGCCCGGGCGGCCCACTAGGCCGCGCCGCCGCGGCGCGACCCGGGCCAAGTTTCCCTTGCTGAATCCACCGGACTTTGGCACACCTTCGGAAGCCGCCGCGAGGCGGCGTGCTTGCGCGGTACGCACCACGCCCAATACGCCCGCACAGGGGCAGACAAGGGGTTGGAACTTGAAACGCTTCTCCGTCTTCTTCGCTCTGGCCGCCGCCCTGGCCAGCCTCGCCGGCTGCGAGACCATGGACAAAACCTGGACGGCCACCAAGCAGACGACCCAGGGATACTACAAGGAATACCTCAACACCGACCCCACCATCGACTACGAGGCCCGCGACTGGACCTCCAGCGAGGGCAAGCTCGCCGACCTGTTCGCCCCGGTGGACAAGCCCCTGTACCGGCTGTCCATCGCCCTGAACCGCCAGGACGCCTTCCCCGAGGACGCCTGGGTCGAGGCGCTGCTGGCCGCCAACCCCTGGCTCAGCGGGCTGGCCGTGGCGACCCTGGGCGGCGAGGTGGTGCTCCAGCGTCCCGAAACGGCCCTCAAGCCCCTGAACCTCGCCCCGGCCCTGGCCTACGGCCAGGCCCTGGCCGACCGCCGCCTGCGCGCCTATGTGGACATGACGCCCCTGGGCCCCGAAATCTATCTCGCCACGGGCATGTTCCGGGGCAACGAGCTTGTCGGCGCCATCACCGCGCATTTCGACATCCGCAACGTCATCGAGGCCAGCCCCGAGCCCGGGGCGCTGGTGGTGGCCACCCCCGAGGATCTCATCTGGGCCGGTTCGGACGACGCCGCCGCCCGCGCCGTGTCCGCCCAGCCCTGGGCGGAGATCCTGGCGGAGCGCTCCTTTGGCCGTTTCGTGGCCGAGGGCCGGGAATACATCTGGCTGTGCCGGTTCCTGGGCGACCACAAGATCATCTACGCCACCGCCTCGGTGGAGGACGACACGGGCGAGGAGTCCGGGTTCTCCTTCTTCGGGCTGTTCTAGCCCCGGTTTCCCCTGTCCGCCGGTGTGCCCGGCGCCCGTTTCCGGCCCTCCGGGACCGGGCGGTGGGCGCCTTCGGCTTTACTGGCGCCCGGCACTGGTTTATGAAGGGACGTTGCGCAGGGGCGCAACGGTTCCGCATCGCCCAACGGAGGTCGCCATGCGTCAGGTCACCGTCACCGAGCATCTGCTGCTGCACCAGAAGAAGACGCCCATGGCCACGGGCCGCTTCACCAGCCTGCTGAACGAACTGATTCTCTCGGCCAAGCTCATCTCGCGCGAGGTGACCAAGGCCGGGCTTGTGGACGTGCTCGGCTTCACCGGCGAGACCAACGTCCAGGGCGAGAAGGTGCGCAAGCTCGACGAGTTCGCCAACAACGTGCTCATCCACCGCCTGCGCCGTTCGGGCGTGCTCTGCGCCATGGCCTCGGAGGAAAACGGCGACCTGATCCAGGTTTCCGGCGACCTGCCCCAGGGCGACTACATCCTGATCTTCGATCCCCTGGACGGCTCGTCGAACATCGATGTCAACGTCAGCATCGGGACCATCTTTTCCATCTATCGCCGCCCGCTGCACAAGGCCTCGGGCTCCCCGTCCCTGGACGAGGTGCTCCAGCGCTGCGACAAGCAGGTGGCCGCGGGCTATTTCATCTACGGCTCCTCGACCATGATGGTCTACACCACGGGCAACGGCGTCCACGGCTTCACCCTGGACCCCAGCGTGGGCGAGTTCCTGCTCTCGCACCCGGACATGAAGATCCCCGAGCAGGGGCGCATCTATTCGGTGAACGAGTCCTACTGGAACTACTGGGACCAGGCCACCAAGGATGCCATCGCCTACTTCAAGAGCACCGAAAACGCCCTGGGCAAGCCGTATTCCTCGCGCTACATCGGCTCGCTGGTGGCGGACTTCCACCGCAACCTGCTCTACGGCGGCATCTTCATGTATCCCGCCAAGCGCAAGCCCGACGGCACCTATGCGGGCAAGCTGCGCCTGACCTGCGAGGCCGCGCCCATGGCCTTCATCGTCGAGCAGGCGGGCGGCATGGCCACCGACGGGGTGAACCGCATCCTGGACTACACCCCCACGGAGTTGCACCAGCGCGTGCCGTTCTTCGTGGGCTCGCCCAACGATGTGCGCACGGTGCGCGAAATCATGCTGCGGAGCACCAGTGACGCTGTGTCTGGGGATTGAGACCTCCTGCGACGAAACGGCCCTGGCCCTGGTGCGCGACGGGAAGCTCCTGGCCCAGCGCATCGCCACCCAGGTGGACGCCCACGCCCTGTTCGGCGGGGTGGTGCCCGAGCTGGCCTCGCGTGAGCATCTGCGCGCCCTGGGGCCGCTGCTGGACGGGCTCCTGGCCGACACGGGGGTGACCCCGGCCGAGCTCGACGCGGTGTGCGTCGCGCGCGGGCCGGGGCTGCTGGGCAGCCTGCTGGTGGGCATGAGCCTGGCCAAGGGGCTGGCCCTGGCCACGGGCGCGGCCCTGGTGGGGGTGAACCATCTCTGGGCCCACCTGCTGGCCCCGGCCCTGGATCGGCCCTTCGCCTTCCCGGCCCTGGGCCTGCTCGTCTCGGGCGGGCACACCCAGACCTATCGCATGGACAGCCCCGTGGCCTTCACGACCCTGGGCCGGACCCTGGACGACGCGGCGGGCGAGGCCTTCGACAAGGCCGCCAAGACCCTGAACCTGCCGTATCCCGGCGGGCGGTTCATCGACGTGCTCGGCCAGCTGGCCGAGGCGGACCCCGGGATGTTCCCCCGGCCCTATGTGGCCAACGACAGCCTGGATTTCAGCTTCTCGGGCCTGAAGACGGCCATGGTCAACCATGTCGCGGCCAATCCGGGGCTGCGCGCCCCGGCCCTGGTGGACGACCTGGACGCCCTGGTGGCGGACCTGCGCGCCCGCGGCGCCCTGGAGCCCCTGGCCCGGGTCTGCGCCTCGTACACCCTTGCCGTGGCCGATACCCTGCGCATCAAGACCGCCCGGGCCCTGGACGCCTTCCCCCAGGCGCGCTCCCTGGTCGTGGCGGGCGGGGTGGCGGCCAACAGCGTGGTGCGCCGGACGCTGGCCGGGCTGGCCGCCGAGCGCGGGCTCGCGGCGGTGCTGCCGCCCCTGGCGCTGTGTACGGACAACGCGGCCATGATCGCCCTGGCCGGGGAGTGCCTGTTCAGGGCCGGCTACCGCCACGGGCTGGACCTGGAGGCCGTGCCCCGGGGGCGGCGCATCCCCTGGGATTACCGGCGCACGGAGCCGTGCCCCGGCGGGGTGTTCGGCGAACTGGCCCCTTGACACCCGGACAGGGCACCCTTAGGGTTGTCAGACTGCGGTGATAGTGGAAGTTTTCCCGCTGCGAGGTTCCAGGGCCCCGGGGGAAGGGTGCCCTGGTGGCCGCCCGGGATGCACGGCGAACCGGTAAGCAACGAGACAAAGGAGTACGATATGGCTTTGCAGGTTTCCGACGGCAATTTCGAGTCCGAAGTGTTGCAGTGCGATCTGCCCGTTCTTGTGGACTTCTGGGCCCCCTGGTGCGGCCCCTGCAGGGCTATGGGGCCGGTCGTCGACGAGCTGGCCACCGAATTCGCCGGGCAGGTCAAGGTCGCCAAGATGAACGTGGACGAAAACCAGGCCACCCCCAGCAAGTACGGCATCCGCGCCATCCCGACCCTGATCCTGTACAAGAACGGCGAGGTGGTGGAGCAGATCACCGGCGCCGTCTCCAAGAGCAGCATCAAGGAAATGCTCAGCTCCAAGCTGTAGAACCAGGACCGGACCCCGGTCCTTGCCGCGGCCCCGGCTGGTGCCGGGGCCGCTTGTTTTGCCCGCCGCAAGCCGTTCGCCGCTTTCCGGGCTTGACCGCAAGGCCACAGGTTGGGTACGAACCTTTCGGATGAGCCGCGCCCCCAGCGCCCGGGCGCGTCCGTGAACCGGGCATCCCGTCCGGACGGCAACACCGCGCGACGGTACCAATGAACAGAATCCCCCGACTCCTGGCCGTGATGGTCATGCTCTTCAGCCTTTCCGGCTGCGGCTACATCGACTATTTCCTGCTGCCCCCCCCCGAGGACACGGCGCAGGAACTCTACGAGGCCGGTGCGGAAGCCATGCAGGAGAAGGACTACATGGAGGCGGCCGAGCGCTTCCAGCAGCTCAAGGACCGCTATCCCTTCAGCCCCTTCGCCGCCCGCGCGGAAATCGGCCTGGGCGATGCCTATTTCCTGGCCGAGCAGTATGTCGCCGCCTCCGACGCCTACATCGAGTTCGAGGCGCTGCACCCGCGTCACGAAATGATCCAGTATGTGCTGTTCCAGATCGGCATGGCCAACTACAACAGCGCCACGGCCATCGACAAGCCCATGGACCGCATCCATACGGCCATCGAGTATTTCCGCCGCGTGGTCGACGAATACCCCGGCACCGAGTACGCCACCAAGGCCGAGGAGCATATCGTCCTGTGTCGGCGCAAGCTCGCCGAACACGAGGTCTTCGTGGCCGATTTCTACTGGAACCTCGAACGGTTCGGCGCGGCCTGGGAACGCTACCGCCATGTGATCGAAAACTACGCGGACCTGCCCGACGTGGCGGCCTATGCCGAGGCGCGCTCCAAGGTCGCCTACCTGCGCCACCAGCAAGCCGCCTCCGAAGAGGAACGCGAGCGCGAGCAGGGCAGCTGGAAGCAGTGGTTCAAGTGGCTGTAGCACTGCATTTCCCGGAAAACGGCCCGCCAAGGGCCGTTTTTTTCTTTGCGCCCGTTCCGGCGGGAGTCCGGCGGCAGGAGGGCCAGGCATGAGCGAGGGCTTTTTCCCGCAGTGGGCCCTGGACAGGGCGGTTCCCGACGAGGTGTTCGCCCGGGCCTATGCCGCCCTGGGCGGCGTCCGCCGCGCCTGGATCAAGAAGACCGTGGCCCAGGTCCACGCCCTGGCGGGGCCCTGGGGCGACCCGTCGCGCGGGTCGGAAACGGAGCACCGCCAGGGATTCGTTTCGCGGCGGCGCTCCCGGCCCGTGGACTGCGCGGCGCTGTTCCTGGACGCCTCCTGCGTCTCGGCGGCCCAGGTGGCGGCGGCCGCCGTCCCCATGCTCCTTTCGGGGGTGCCCAACCTCTGCGCCGTGCGCGTGCTCGACGGCCCGCCCGAGGCCGACGACGTGCTGGCCGCCCTGGAACTGACGGGCCTGGAGACGGTCCTGCATCTGGACGAGGCCGGGGCGCGGCGGTTCATGACCTTCCTGGTCGAGGCCGGGGCCGCCGCGGCCCTGTTCCAAGGCCAGGGGCAGGCCCTGGACGGACTGCGCACTGCGGCGGGCTATGCCGCCCCGCCCCTGCGCCTGTGGCGGCCCTTCGGGGTCGAGCGGGTGGGGGTGCTGGCGGACGCCGGGCAGCGCTGGGACTGGGCGACCCTGGGCTGGGTCCACGGTTGCGCGGCCATCGACGTGTACGGCGCGCGCACGGCCATCCCCGACCTGCCGCCCGGAGCGAACCGCAGGCCCGGCGGGCTGCGCGCGCTCCTGGAGGGCGACTATCCGGTGCTCTACGTTCCCCGGCCCCGGCTGGACGAGGCCCGCGACGCGGCACCGCTGGTGCTGGGCCCCGGGCAGGAAGGCTGCTGGGCCTGGCCCGGGCTGGACGCGCGCCTGTTCCGTCGCCACGCCCTGACCCTGGCGGACGGCCCCCGCTGAGCGGGCCCCCCACCACAACACGCCCGGCCAAGGAAGCGGATATGTCCAAAAAACCGGCCATTCCCAAGGATTTTCTGCGGTCCCTGCGCAATATCGGCATCATCGCCCATATCGACGCGGGCAAGACCACGCTCACCGAGCGCATCCTCTACTACTGCGGGCGCATCCACCGCATGGGCGAGGTCCACGACGGCACGGCGACCATGGATTTCATGCCCGAGGAGCAGGAACGCGGCATCACCATCGCCTCGGCCTGCACCACCTGCCAGTGGAAGGATTCGACCATCAACATCATCGACACCCCGGGGCATGTGGACTTCACCATCGAGGTGGAGCGTTCCCTGCGCGTGCTGGACGGTGCGGTGGGCGTCTTCTGCGCCGTGGGCGGGGTGGAGCCGCAGTCCGAAACCGTGTGGCGCCAGTCGGTGAAGTACCACGTCCCCAAGCTGGCCTTCGTGAACAAGATGGACCGCCCGGGGGCGGATTTCGCCGCCGTGCTCGACGCCATGCGCCAGCGCCTGAACGCCGTGCCCCTGCCGCTCACTGTGCCCGTGGGCTGCGGGCAGGACTTCGAGGGCGTCATCGACCTGGTGGCCATGCGCCGCCTGCATTTCGACCCCGGGACCCAGGGCGCCGAAATCCGCGACACGGCCCTGGCCGGACCCGAGGAGGAACTGGCCGCCCCCTGGCGCGAGCGGATGCTCGAAACGCTGGCCGAGGCCGACGAGGCGTTCATGGAGCTGTATCTCGGCGGCGGGGAGCCCACGCAGCAGGACATCCGCGACGCCGTGCGCCGGGCCACCCTGGCCCTGGCCCTGGTGCCCGTGTTCGCGGGCACGGCCCTGCGCAACGTGGGCGTGCAGCCGCTCATGGACGGCATCTGCGCCTATCTGCCCAGCCCGGCGGACGTGCCCGGCCAGGAGGTCCAGGATCCCGCATCCGGGCGCCGCGCGACCCTGGCGCCCGATCCCCGCGCGCCCCTGGCGGCCCTGGCGTTCAAGGTCAGCATGGACACCGGGCGCAAGCTCGTGCTGCTGCGGGTCTATTCGGGAGTGGTGGAGGCGGGCCAGGAGGTATACAATGCGACCCAGGGCCAGGAGGAGCGCGTGGCGCGGCTGTTCCGCCTGCATGCCGGGCACAAGGAAAAGGTCGACCGCGCCTTTGCGGGCGAGATCGTGGCCGCGGCGGGCATGAAGCACGCCCGCACGGGCGACACCCTCTGCCCGCAGGACGCCCAGGTCCTGCTGGAGCGCATCGACGGCTACCGGCCGGTGATTTCCCTGGCCCTGGAGCCGCGCAACTCCGGCGAGGCCGACAAGCTCGAGGACGTGCTGAACAAGATGCTCCTGGAGGATCCGACCCTGGAGGTCCACCGCGACGAGGGTACGGACCAGCTGCTCATCTCCGGCATGGGCGAGCTGCATCTGGAGGTCGTGCTGGAGCGCATCCGCCGCGAATACGGCGTGGACCCCCGCGCGGGGCGGCCCCAGGTGGTCTTCCGCGAAACCGTGCGCGCTGCCGGGCGGGGCGAGGGCGAGTTCGACCGCGAGCTGGGCGAGGTGCCGCACCACGGCTGGGTCGCCGTGCGCGTGGAGCCCCGCCCGCGCGACGCCGGGCGCGACGTTGTCTTCGCCCTGGACACGGCCCCCTGGCCCGCCGACTGGACCCAGGCCGTGGCCGACGGCGTGGAGGACAGCCTGCAATCCGGCGTGCTCAAGGGCTACCCGGTGGCCGACGTGCGCGTGAGCGTTGTGGATATGCGCCGGGTGGACGGACGGTCCAGCCCCGTGGGCTACCGCATGGCGGCCGCCGCAGCCGTGAAGCAGGCCCTGGGCGCGGCCCAGCCCGTGCTCCTGGAGCCGATCATGAACGTGGAGATCGCCGTGCCCGAGGATTTCGTAGGCGATGTCATCGGCCTTTTGGGCGCCAAGGGCGCCAAGATCGACAACCTCTTCGACAGAAGCGGGCACAAGGTCGTCCAGGCGCTGACGCCCCTGCGCCAGCTCTTCGGCTTTTCCACGGAACTGCGTTCGGCCACCCAGGGCAGGGCGGGGCTGATGATGCAGTTCGCGCGTTTCGATGTCCTCGGGTAGGCGCGGAGCCTGGCCGCGCCCCATGTGAGACGATGTTGAAGAAGAACCGTACGACCCTGCAACGCCTGCGGCGCTGGTCACGCTACCAGTATCTGCGCGTGATGCGCATGAACGCGACCCCGTACTCCGTGGCCATGGGGCTGGCCGTGGGCATCTTCGCCGGTTTTCTGCCCATCGTGCCGCTCCAGACCGCCCTGACCGTGGCCCTGTGCCTGCCCCTGCGCGGCAACCCGGTGGTGGGCTTCATGGGCACCTGGATATCCAATCCTTTCAACTGGGTGCCGTTCTATTATTTCCTGTTCATCGTCGGCCGGGCCCTGGTGCCCTGGGACGTGCCGCCCCTGGAGCTGGACCAGTTCGGGGCCATGCTGCGCAGCTTCGACGTGACGGAGTTCATGAGCTTCGGCAAGGACCTGCTGGCCAGCTTCCAGGTCATGCTCATCGCGGGTTGCGCTATGGGCCTGCCGTCGGCGGTGGTGACCTTCTATGTGACCCGCGTGGCGGTGATCCGCTACCGGCGCCGCCGGGCCCTGCGGCTGTTGCGCAAGCGCACCCGCCTGAGCTGAGGGCGCGCGGGCTTCCGGGGGCCGTGATCGCCGCCGCCGGGCAGCCCCGAGGCTCCGGGCGCGCGCGGGCTTCCGGAGTGCGAACGTGGCGTCGTGGCGGGCTCCCCGGGGCCACGGGCACGGGCGGCCTTCCGGGACGGGTTCGAGAGTCTCCAGATTTTTTCAAGTGATTTTTCAAGGACGCGATATGCAAGACATTTGTACAACCGGCCCCGGGGGGGCGCCATGAGCCGGGCGGAGGCTCCGCCGCGCTACGGGCGCTTCGCCAAGAAGCGTTTCGGCCAGCATTTCCTGCACGACAAGGGCGTGTGCGCGCGCATCGTCGCGGCCCTGGGCATCGAGCCCGGGGACCGCGTGCTGGAGATCGGACCCGGGCACGGGGCGCTGTCCACCCTCATCGCCCAGGCCGGGCCGGGGCTCTATGCGGCGGTGGAACGCGACCTGCCCCTGGCCCTGGAGTTGCGCCACAAATGCCCCGGGGTGCTGCCCCTGGCCGCCGACGCCCTGGCCGTGCGCTGGGAGCGGCTGGAGCCGCCCGGCGGCTGGAAGATCATCGGCAACCTGCCCTACAACGTGGCCTCGCCGCTGATGTGGGAGCTGTTTTCGCGCTGCCGGGGGCTGTCCCGGGCGGTGTTCATGGTCCAGAAGGAGGTGGGCGACCGGCTGGCCGCCCGCCCCGGCACGGGGGACTACGGGGCCCTGTCGGTCTGGGTCCAGAGCTTCGTCGCGCCGCGTGTGGCCTTTACCGTGGGCCCCGGAGCCTTCATCCCCCGGCCCAAGGTCGATTCGTCCGTGCTTTTTTTCACTCCCGTGGAGCGGGGCGGGGATTTTGCGCCCAAGGCCCTGGCGGACCTGCTGCACGCCTGTTTTCAGAAACGGCGCAAGCAGCTGGGCAACATATTGAAATCATGCATGAACGAAGAGGCACGGGCCTACCTGGAAGCCCAGGGCCTGACCCTGCGTTCCCGACCCGAAGAACTGGCCCCGAACCAGTTCCAGGCCTTGTCAACACTGGTGAAAAGCCACTTTGCGGCTTGACAGGGCCCTGGCTTCGCTGCCAATGTTCAGCACGGCGAGGCCGTGCCCCGCAGGGAACCATGCGGTTTTTTTCACCACGGCGCTGGACATGGTTCCTTGTTTGCTTTAAGGCGACTGGAAGACCGCCCGGCAAGGACTGGTGCGCAACGCAAGCCGCCGCCATCCTTCCCGCCGGAGCCGTGTACGCCACTTGGCCCCGCGGCGTGAAAGGCGCGGGCATGTGATAGTCGGAACGTATTTCTGGGGAGTTTGTTTCCAACTTGAGAGGAGGAAAGGACTGATGACTAAGGCTGATTTGGTCGTAAAAATCGCGGAGAAGGCGAACATCACCAAGGCCAACGCCGAGCGTGCCCTGAACGCCTTCCTGGAGACCGTCGAGGCCACCCTGGTCAAGGACGGCAAGCTGACCCTGACCGGCTTCGGCACCTTCATTGTCGAAGAGCGCAAGGCCCGCACCGGCCGCAACCCCCGCACCGGCGCCAAGATCAAGATTCCCGCCACCAAGGTTGTCAAGTTCCGTCCCGGCAAGCTCCTCAAGGACGCCGTCAAGTAAGGCCCCAGGGAGGATGTCATGATTCATGGTGAGACCCTGCACAGCCCGCTGCCCTGGGATCTGCCCTGGTGGATGCCCGACCACGCCGTGTTTTTCGGCGTGCTGTATGCCGTCCTGGGCATTCTCGGGCTGGCCGTGGGCTTCGTGCTGACGAAGTCGTACATCGAGACCGTCGTCAGCCCCAAAGCCGGCCACGACCACTGATCCTGCGGACCCGAAATGCTTTCCCGGGGCCCGGCCTTCTCATGGAGGCCGGGCCCTTCGATTTCGGGCGCCCCCTCCCCGGGGGAAGGGGCGGCGCCCTCCGCGCGGTTCCCGCGGCGGCGGGCGCGGCGTTGGCCACCGCGAGGGCCGGAACCGGGGGCCGGACCCGAAACAGCGCGGGCGCCCGGGGCCGGGACGAGGCGAGCCTCGACCACGGACGCGGCGTGGGCTGCGGTGCGGGCGCCCGGGGCCGGGGGCCGGGCGGATGCCTGCACAAGGAGCGGGCGAAGCGGGGGCCGTGGCCGGGCGGGGCTCGCGGCGGGGGCTGACGCCAGAAGGCCGGGCGAAGCCGGTTCCGGGCCCTGGCCGGGGGGCGCTTGCCTGCGCCGCGGCGACCCCGGGCGGAGCCTGTACAGATTTTTCTTGCCCCGGGCGGAAAGTCGGGGTACACAAACCGTCTTCACCGCTCGGCGCCCTTCGGCGTGTCCGAGTGGAGACAAGGGAGGTGATTTACTTGCCCGGAGTGCTCCTGGAAGACAACGAAATCTTCGATATCGCCCTGCGCCGTTTCAAGAAGCAGGTCGAGAAGTCCGGCATCCTGTCGGAGCTGAAGAAGCGCCAGCATTACGAGAAGCCCAGCGTGCAGCGCAAGAAAAAGCGCGCCGCCGCCCGCAAACGGCTGCTCAAGAAGATGCGCAAGATGAACGTGGGCTAAGGCGCCTCGCGCGTCGGCCTTCGGGTCGCCTACGGCCAGTGATACGGTGCGGCGCGGGACGGCCAATGTTCCGCGCCGCTTTCTTTCGTCCGCTCCCGGCGGGGCCCCCGCCGGACCGAGGAGCCCGTCATGCCCGAACTCCTGAGGAAGATCGAAGCCGACTACATCAGCGCGTACAAGGCCCGGCGGGAAGTGGAAGTGGCCGTGCTGCGCATGCTCAAGACCGCGCTGAAGAACATGCAGGTGGACCTTGGGCGCGAGCCCGAGGACCACGAGGTCCTGGACGCCATCATGCGCCAGGTCAAGCAGCGCAAGGAATCCATCGAACAGTTCCGCGCCGCCGGGCGCACCGAGCTGGCCGACCGCGAGCAGGCCGAACTGGAGGCCCTCGCCGCCTATCTGCCCACGCCCCTGACCCCCGAACAGACCTCCGCCCTGGTCGACGCCGTGATCGCCGAGCTGGGCGCGGCGGGCATGCAGGACATGGGGCGGGTCATGGGCGCCATCAACGCCTCGCACAAGGGGCGCGTGGACGGCAAGGCCCTGGCCGCCCTGGTGCGCGCCCGCCTGGGCGCCGGACCCAAGGCCTAGCGAGGACCGCACTCTCCATGCAGACCCGTTCCCTGCATCTTCTGGAATTTCCCAAGGTCCTGCGGCTTTTGGCCGAGGGGGCCGTGTCCGAGGCCGGGGCGGCGCGCTGCCTGGGCCTGGCCCCGCTGGACGACACCGCGCGGCTGGCCGACGAGGCCGAACGCCTGCGCCAGTGGCTGTCCTGGAGCGGGGAGACCGGCTTTGCCTTGCGGCCGTTTCCGTCCCTGGACGGGCTGCTGGGCGCCCTGGACCGCCCCGCCGAAATGCTGGACCTGGACGCCCTGTGGGCCGTGTTCCAGGTGCTCGACGCCGCCCGCGAGGTGCGCGAGGCCCTGGCGGACGCGGCCGCGCGCTGGCCGCTTCTGGCCGAGGCCGCCCGCGGTCCCTGGCCGGCCATGCTCTGGTCGGGGCTGCGCCGCTGCCTGGGGCCCGACGGCAACCTGCGCGACGAAGCCTCGCCGCAGCTCTTCCAGGTGCGCTCGGAGATCCGGGCCATCCACCAGCGCTGCACCGTGCGGGTCAAGGCGTTCATCGAGCGCGAGGTGCTCTCGCAGTATCTCCAGGAGGAGTTCATGACCGTCTCCTCCGACCGCTATGTGCTGCCCTTCAAGACCAGCTTCAAGAACAAGCTGCCCGGCATCATCCACGACTATTCCCAGACCGGCGAGACCTGCTATTTCGAACCCATGTTCCTGGTGGAGCTGAACAACGAGCTCCAGCAGTTCAAGCAGGAGGAACGCGAGGCCGAGCGCGAGGTCCTGCGGCTGCTGTCGGGCCTGTTGCGCCAGGAGCGCGAGGCCCTGGGCGCGGCCTACGACTTCGCCGCCCAGGCCGATGTGCTGGGCGCCAAGGCGGCCTTCGCCGCGCGTTTCGACGCGCGCCCCGTGGAGGTCGGCCCCGGGCTGCCCCTGCGCCTGCTGGGCGCGCGCCATCCGCTGCTGGCCGCCTCCGGAGGCGGGGCCGTGCCCGTGGACCTGCTCCTGGAGCCCGGCCAGCGGGCCCTGGTGGTGAGCGGCGGCAACGCCGGGGGCAAGACCGTGGCCCTCAAGACCCTGGGGCTGGGCGCGGTGATGGCCCTGGCGGCGCTGCCCGTGTGCGCCCGCGAGGGCAGCACGCTGCCCGCCTGGGGCAAGTTCTTCGTGCTTTTGGGCGACGAGCAGAGCATCGAGGACTCCCTGTCCACCTTCACGGCCCAGATCCGCCACCTGTGCGCCGCCTGGGAGGCCATTGACGAGCGCTCCCTGGTGATTATGGATGAGTTCGGAGCGGGGACCGACCCCAGCCAGGGGGCGGCCCTGGCCCAGGCCGTGGTCGACGGCTTCCTGGACAAGGGCTCCTGGCTGGCCGTGGCCACGCATTTCCCGGCGCTCAAGGCTTACGCGCTCTCGCGGGAGCGGGTGCGCGCGGCCTCGGTGCTCTTCGACCCCAGGACCAAGCGCCCGCTGTACCACCTGGCCTACGATCAGGTGGGCGCCAGCCAGGCCCTGGACGTGGCCCGCGAACACGGGCTGCCCGAGCATCTGCTGGCCCGCGCCCAGCAGTACATGCTGCTGGACGGCTCGGACACCTCGGCGGTGCTGGAGCGGCTGAACGCCCTGGCCGTGGAGCGCGAGGGCGAGCTTGCGGCCCTGCGCGCCGAGCAGGACAAGCTGCGCGAGCGCCGGGCCCGGCTCCAGGAGCGCTTCGAGGCCCAGCGCCGCCGCCTGCTGGAGGACATCCAGGGCCGTTCGCGCGAGATCATGCGCGCCTGGCGCGAGGACAAGCTCGGGCGCAAGCAGGCCATGAAGGAACTGGCCGAGCTGCGCCGCGAGGCGGGCGGCGAGGCCGAGGCCCCGGCCCCCGAGGGCGCGCCCGGGCCGCTGGAATTCGAGGCCGTGGTCCTGGGCGGGCGCTACCGCCACCTGGGGCTGGGCAAGTCGGGCAGCGCCGCTGCCCTGGACGAGCGCAAGCGCCAGGTCAAGCTGGACCTGGGTGGCGTCAGCGTCTGGGCCCGGCCGGCCGACCTTGCGCCCGAGGAGCGCCCCGCGGCGTCGGGCCCCCGGGCGGTGTCCGTTCCGGCGGGCAGCGGCGGCGCAACCCCGGTGCTCGACCTGCGCGGCGTACGCGCCGAGGAGGCCGAGGGGCAGGTCTGCCGCTTCCTGGACGGCGCGGTGCTCTCGGGGCTGTCCGGGGTGGAGATCGTGCATGGCCGGGGCACCGGGGCGTTGCGCAAGGAGGTCCACCGCATCCTGCGCGCCTTCCCGGCCGTGGACGGGTTTGCCCTGGCGCCGGAAGACCGGGGCGGCGACGGCATGACCATCGTGGAACTGAAATGACGACGGCGGGGTCATGGGCAAGCAGGACAGCGGAGCCATCGCAGCCATAAAGGAGCGCCTGGACATCGTGGAGATGGTCCGGCGCTATGTGGACCTGCGCCCGGTTTCGGGCCGCTGGACCGGCCCGTGCCCCTTCCACCAGGAAACCAAGCCCTCGTTCTCGGTGAACCCGCAGCTGGGCTACTACTACTGCTTCGGCTGCCGCGCGTCGGGCGACGTGATCGACTTCTACAGGGAGATCAACGGGCTGGAGTTCCGCGACGCTTTGCAGCAGCTGGCCGAGATGGCCGGGGTGGAGCTTGGCAGCGCCAAGGCCGACCCCGAGCAGGACCGCCGTCGGCGCGAGCGCAGCACGAGCGTGGCCCTGCACAAGCTGGCGGCCGAGTTCTATGTGCACAACCTGGGCGCCCCGGGCGGCGGCGTCGCCCGGGACTACATCGCCCGGCGCGGCCTGAGCGACGAGACCGTGCGCGCCTTCGCCCTGGGCTACAGCCCGGACGACTGGCACGCCCTGGAGCGCTACCTCCAGGGCCACCGCCACGACCCGCGCGCCGGGGTGGTGGCCGGGCTTTTGGTGCAAAACGACAGGGGCAACATCTACGACCGCTTCCGGGGGCGGCTGATGTTCCCCATCCACAACCTGGCCGGGCAGGTGGTGGCCTTCGGGGCGCGGACCCTCACGGGCGACGACCCCAAGTATTTGAACTCCAGTGAATCGCCCATTTACATCAAGGGCGATAACCTATACGGCCTCTATCAGGCTCGGCGCAGCATCGCCCACCACAAGGAGGCGCTGCTCACCGAGGGGTACACCGACGTGCTCTCGCTGCACCAGTTCGGGTTCACCAACGCCTGCGGCGTGCTGGGCACGGCACTGACGGAGAACCAGGTGCGCCGCCTGGCGGGCTTCTGCTCGCGGCTGGCCCTGGTGTTCGACGGCGACGGGGCGGGGCGCAAGGCGGCCCTGCGCTCGGCGGAGATGGTCCTTGCCCGGGGCATGACCTGCCGCGTGGTCGTGCTGCCCGACGGGGAGGACGTGGACAGCCTGCTCCAGGCCCGGGGCGCCGAGGCGTTCCAGGCCCTGCTGGACGAGGCGCCCGAGGGGCTGGATTTTTGTCTGCGCGTGGTCGGCGGCATGTCCACGCGCGAGCTGGTGCAGTGGGCCGACGGCTTCCTGCGCCAGCTGGACGAACCCCAGTGGCGCTCGCCGCTGATCACGCGCATCGCCCAGCGCCTGGGGTTCAAGGAAGACGAATTTCGCGCGCACCTGGCCTCCCAGGGCCGGGAGCGCGCGGCTGCGCCCGTGGCCCTGGCCGCGGCGGCGCGGCGCCCGGGCGACCGGGGACACAAGCTGGACCGCCAGCTGGTGCGTTTTGCCGTCTGCAATCCGCACTATGTGGCCCAGTTGCGCGACAGGGGCATGGGCCGGGTGCTTGTGTCCGAGTTCGCCTTGTGCCTGTGGGAAAAGATGGAGGCCAACCCCGGCCTCGACGTGATGCACATCCTCACCCCGGCGGAGAAGCGCTACTGGGTCGAATGCCTGGAGACCAACGCGCGCACGCCAGAGGATGCGGAGCGGGAGTGGACGGAGATATGCGGTTTTCTCGAGCGCGAGGCCCTGCTGGACGACAAGCGGGCCACGTTCGAGGCCCTGCGCAAGGCCCAGGTGGAAGGCGACGCGGCCGAGGTGGAGCGACTGCTTCGGCGCCAGCAGGAGATTCTAGGGAGGCTCAATGAGCAACATTAAGGAAGTCCAGCAGATCAAGATCCTCATCGCCGAGGGCAAGAAAAAGGGCTTTTTGACCTTCGACGAGGTCAACAAGGCCCTGCCCTCGGATATAAACAAGCCGGAGCAGATGGAGGAGATCATCGAGATATTCGACTCGATGAACATCGCCATCGTGGATACGGAGAAGGAGGGCAAGCAGCTTGAGCTGGTGCGCGACGACTCCGAGGACGAGCCCGCCGGCGAGCTGGAGCTGACCGACAGCGAGGACGCTGCGGACTACTCCTCGCGCAGCACCGACCCCGTGCGCATGTACCTGCGCGAGATGGGCGCCGTGTCGCTGCTCGATCGCGAGGGCGAGGTGGTCATCGCCAAGAAGATCGAGGCCGGGGAGATGGAGGTGCTCTACGCCCTGGTGGAGGTCCCCGTGGCCATCGAGGAGCTGGCCCGCGTGGGCAAGGACCTGCGCGACGGCAAGGTCAAGCTCAAGGACGTGGTCAAGACCATCGAGGAGGACGACCCCAGCGAGGACGAGATGAACCAGCGCCAGCGGGTCATCTTCCTGCTGGACGAGGTCCGCCAGATCTATTCGCGCCGCCGCAAGGTCTACGAGAAGCTGGACCAGTGCTGCACCCTGGAGCGCCGCGTCTACGGCCTGCAGAAGGATATCGTCAAGTTCAAGGAAGACATCGTTTCGCGCCTGCGCGACATCAAGCTGGAAAAGACGCTCATCGATCAGATCATAGAGACCGTGGGCGACTATGTGCGCCAGATGCACAACTGCCAGCGCGACCTGTCGGCCTATCTGCTGTCCACCGGGCGCCCCCAGGCCGAGATCCAGGACATCTTCCGCCAGCTGGACGCGCGGGAGATGAATCCCCTCAAGGCCGCCGAGATGCTCGGCCTGACGGTGGAGGAACTGTTCAGCTTCAAGGAGATGATCTCCGGCAAGATGGAGATTCTGGTGCGCCTGGAGGAGAAGTGCTGCCACCAGGTGGGCGACATGGAGGAGGTGCTCTGGCGCATCCGCCACGGCAACTACACCGCCGCCCGCGCCAAGCAGGAGCTCATCCGCGCCAACCTGCGCCTGGTCGTCTCCATCGCCAAGAAGTACACCAACCGCGGCTTGCAGTTCCTGGACCTGATCCAGGAGGGCAACATCGGCCTGATGAAGGCCGTGGACAAGTTCGAGTACCAGCGCGGCTACAAGTTCTCGACCTACGCCACATGGTGGATCCGCCAGGCCATCACCCGCGCCATCGCCGACCAGGCGCGGACCATCCGCATCCCCGTGCACATGATCGAGACCATCAACAAGCTCATCCGCACCTCGCGCTATCTCGTGCAGGAGCTGGGGCGCGACCCCACCCCCGAGGAAATCGCCGAGCGCATGGACTACCCGCTGGAGAAGGTCAAGAAGGTCCTCAAGATCGCCAAGGAGCCCATCTCCCTGGAGACGCCCATCGGCGACGAGGAGGATTCGTCCCTGGGCGATTTCATCGAGGACAAGAAGGCCACCGCGCCCGCCGAGGAGGTGGTCAACACCAAGCTCGGCGAGCAGATCGCCAAGGTCCTGGCCGACCTGACCCCGCGCGAGGAGCAGGTTCTGCGCAAGCGCTTCGGCATCGGCGAGAAGAGCGACCACACCCTGGAGGAGGTGGGCAAGCTTTTCAACGTCACCCGCGAGCGCATCCGCCAGATCGAGGCCAAGGCCCTGCGCAAGCTGCGCCACCCCGTGCGCAGCCAGCTGCTGCGGTCCTACTACGAAAACTAGGGCGCCCCGCGCCGCGACGCACACGGCCCGCCCCGGAAGCTCCGGGGCGGGCCGTGTGGCGTCTGGCGCGGCGGGTTTCCTAGCTCAGGGGCAGCAGGATGGTGAAGGTCGTCCCCGCGCCGGGGGCCGACTCCACGCGGAATTCGCCGCCGTGGTTGTTGGTGATGATGAAATAGGAGACCGACAGCCCAAGCCCGGTGCCGATGCCGGGATCCTTGGTGGTGAAGAAGGGCTCGAACACGCGCTTGCGGGTGGCCTCGTCCATGCCCGGGCCGTTGTCGCGGACCTCGATGAGGGCGTGGCCCTCGCGCACGCCGGTGCGCAGGGCGATGGTCGGCTCGCGGCCCGGCACGGGCGACAGGGCCATGGCCTGGGCCGAGTTCTTGAGCAGGTTCAGGAGCACCTGTTCGATCTCGGTGCGCGTGCAGGGCGTGGCGGGCAGGTCGGGTTGGTATTCGCGCACGATGCGTATCTTGCGGAAGTCGTACTGCTTCTTCAGGTCGTAGTCGCTGGAGGCCAGCTCCAGGGTGTCGTCCAGCAGGGAGTTCAGGTTCTGCGGGGCCATCTGCGACTCGCTCTTGCGGCTGAAGTTGAGCATGTTCTGCACGATGCGCGCGGCGCGCATCCCGGAGTCGCGGATGCCCTCGACCATGCGCAGGATGTTGCGCTCGGCCAGGTAGTCGCGCACGGTCTGCACCGTGGTGCCCAGGCTTTCGGCGGCCTTGTCGTTGGCGGGCATGCCCGGGGCCAGGCGGCGTTCCATGTTCTGCACGGCCTGGAGGATGCCGCCGAGGGGGTTGTTGATCTCGTGGGCCATGCCGGCTGCCAGCCCGCCCACGCTCATCATCTTCTCGGTCTGGACCATCATCTCCTCGATGCGCACGCGCTCGGTGACGTCGTCCACGCGCAGCACCGCGCCCTCCACCTCCTCGCCTTCCAGCAGGGGGTAGACGGTGATGTCCTTGTAGCGGGTGTGCCCGTCGCGGCGCACGGGCACCTTGAGGGTCTCGCGCGGCTGGCGCGTGGCGATGGCCATGCGCACGTTCTCCACCTGGGAGGCCAGCCCCGGCGCGGCGTCGGCCAGGGGCAGCCCCAGGGCCTGGGCCTCGGCGCGGCCGAATTCGTGCTCGGCCTGGGGGTTCCACTGGGTAACGCGGCCCTGGTTGTCGACCACCACCAGCAGCGAGGGCATGGAGTCGGCCACGTTCTTGAGCAGGTTGCGCAGGCGCAGGGCCTCCTTCTCGGTGCGCTCGCGTTCGCGGACCTCGCTCTCCAGCTGGGCGTTCAGGTCGCGCAGCGACTGCTCGCGCTTGCGCACCTCGCGGGCCATGACGTCCACCTCCTTGACGATGGCCCGGATCTCCTCCTGGGGCGGCTCGGGAAAGCGGTAGCCGTAGTCGCCGCGGGAAATGCGCTGGATGCCGGCGATGAGCTCGTCCAGCGGGCGCTTGAGGATCTTGCGCAGCAGGGCGCCCGTGACCGTGGTGGCCACCAGCAGGACGACCATCAGGGTGATGAACGTGGAGGAGAGCAGCCGGCGCACGTTGCTGTCGTGCCCCTCGGGCGAGAGCCCAAGCTCCACGCGGGCGATGACGTTGCCGTCGTGGATGATGTCGCCGCTGCGGAAGATGAGCTCGGCGCCGTGGTTGCGCGAGCTTTCGTACAGCACGCCCAGGTCGGGGTATTCCAGCACGCGCAGCAGGGCCATCTCCTCGTTGCGCATGTGGAAGTCGGCTATGTTGCGGATGTTGTCGCGGTCGATGGTCCAGACGGGCAGCTCCATGCTGATGCGCAGGTTGGATAGGTACTCGTCGGCCCGGCGCTCCATCTGGCGCTTTTCGTTCTGCAACATGGTCTGGGCATTGAAGAAGGTCATCAGCGAGGCCGAGCCGCCGATGAGCAGGATGAGGGCGATGACGATATCGCGGGCGATGGTTCTCTTCATTGCGTGCCTGTCCTGTTGCCGTGGCGTTGAGGGGGGCTGCGGCGTGGCCGCCTTGCGCCTCCTGCCATGCATACACCAAAGCCGGGCCGCGGGCGAGAGCAAAACGCGCCCGCGCGCCCGAGGGGTTGCCTGGCCGGAGCCCGGAGGCTAGCATGGGC
>NZ_JALNWM010000021.1 GCF_023230885.1 Desulfocurvus sp.
CCAGGCCCTCGCTGGCCTCGTGGAAGTCCTCCTCACCCAGGGCGCTGACCACCGCCGTGTTGATCATGGCGTTGACGCGCAGGAGGGCTCCGGCCAGCTCCAGGGAGGGCATGCCGGGCAGGTTCTCGTCGATGACCACCAGCTCCGGGGCGTGGGCGGCGGCCAGCTCCAGGGCCCGGGCGGCGTCGGGGGCGTGGATCACCCGGGCCCCGCCCAGGCGGACAAGCTCGTCGGTGAAGGGCTCCAGCTCCACGGGGCGCGGGCTGGCCAGGACATGGATCATGGCGTGTCTCCTTGTCAGCTCCGGGGGCGCCCGCAGCAGGAGCCCGGCCCGGCGCAGCCCGCCGCGCCGGGGGTCGAGCCGCAGCAGCCGGTGTCGCCGGGGCCGGGGTGGCTTTGGGGCGTTTTGCCCGTCAGGGAACTGGGGGCCGAAAGGCGCCGGAAGGTGGCGGCCGCGCCGCAGACCGGGCAGGGCGGCGTTGGCCCGTCGCCCGGGGCGATGACCTCGCTCACCGCTGCGCAGGCGCGGCACTGGATGTCGTACAGGGGCATGCGCGCTCCTTCGTCGCTGCGCGGCCCGCCCGCCCCGCCGCAAGCGGGGCGGGCGGGGCCGCGCGCCGGGCGGGCCTAGTGGGCGCCGCCGCCGCAGGTCATTTCGGGCCGGAACTCGATCAGCGAGCCGCGCAGGAAGGCCTCCACGGCCTGGCCCACGCTGGGGGCGCCGCCGCCGTGGAACACATGGATGCCCACCTGGTTGAAGCCCATGAGCGGGCGCATGCCCAGGCCGCCGGCAATGAGCACGCCCACGCCGTTGTCGGCCAGGTGGCGCACGGGGGCCATGCAGCCGCCCTGCTGGTGGGGCACGTTGGGCAGGGTGCGCACCCCGGCCACGGCGCCGTTCTCCACCTCGACCAGGGTGTACAGGGCGCAGTGGCCGAAGTGGGCGCCCACCGGCGCGTCCATGCCGCCGGGGGCCTCGGAGGGCACGGCGATGAGGGTTTTGTCCATGGTCTATTCTCCTTGTGCGTTGAATTGTTGCAGGGATGTCCGGCGGGCGGGGGGCCCGCACGGGCGGGAAATGCGTTCCCAGGCCCGGGCCAGGACCTCGGAGACGGGCGAGGGCGGCAGCTCGGTGACGACCTTGCGCTGGATCATGGCCTGGACGAAGACCGGGTCGTAGGGCAGCTCGCCGAGCAGCTCGTAGCCCTGGTCGCGGCACAGCCCGGCCAGTTCGCGGGTGGCCTCGGGGTTCAGGTCGGCCTTGTTGACCAGCACGGCCAGGGGCACCCGGAAGTGCGCGCACAGCGCGGCCACGCGCTCCAGGTCGTGGCGGCCCGAAGGCGTGGGCTCGGTGACGGCCACGGCCAGGTGCACCCCCGACAGGGAGCTGATCACCGGGCAACCGATGCCCGGGGCGCCGTCGCACAGGATCAGTTCCTTCCCGCGTTCCCGGGCCAGGGCCCGGGCCTCGGTCTTGAGCAGGCTGACCAGCCGCCCGGAGTTTTCCTGGCCGGGGAAGAGCTGGGCGTGGACCATCGGCCCGAAGCGCGTTGTGCTCACGGCCCGTCGCCCGCAGTGGCGCGGCGGGAACTCCACCGCCCCGGCCGGGCACAGGGCCACGCAGACCTTGCAGCCCTCGCAGCGCAGCGGGTCCACGGCGAAGACGCCGTCGGCCTCGCCGATGGCCCCGAAGCGGCAGACATCGGCGCAGGTGCCGCAGCCCGTGCACAGGCCGGGGTCGATGCGCGCCTCGTTGCCGGAGATGAAGTCCTCCTCGCGTTCGGGGCGCGGGTCGAGCAGCAGGTGCAGGTCGGGGGCGTCCACGTCCAGGTCGCAGAGCACGGCGTTGCCCTGGCGCCCGGCCAGGGCCGCGAAGGCGCCGGTGACCGAGGTCTTGCCCGTGCCGCCCTTGCCGCTGATGATCACGATTTCGCGGATGGCTTCAGGCATGGGCGGCCTCCTTGGGGGCATTGGCGCAGCGGGCGCGGATGGCGTCGCGCAGGGCGGTGAATGTCGCGCGCTGTTCGGGCCCCAGGTCGGCCACCACGCGGCCCCGGGCGTAGCCCTCGGCCACGGCGCGGTCGAAGGGGATCTCGGCCAGCACGGGCAGCCCCTGGGCGAGGCAGAAGTCGCGCACGGCCCCGTCGCCCACCCCGGCGCGGTTGATCACCACCCCCAGCGGCACGCCCAGGGCGCCGAAGGCCTCGGCGGCCAGGCGCAGGTCGTGCAGCCCGAAGGGCGTGGGCTCGGTGACCAGCACGGCGAAGTCGCTGTCCATCACGGCGCTCACCGCCGGGCAGCTCACGCCGGGGGGCGCGTCGACCACCGCGTCGGCGCCCTCCTGGGCCAGCATGGCGCCCAGGCGGGCCTTGACCCGGCGCATGAGCGGCGGGCTCATGGCCTCGCCCACGCGCAGGCGGCCCATGAGGAAGCGCGCGCCGCGCGCCCGGCCCCAGGCCACCTCGCCCAGCACCCGCCGCCCCGTGCCCACGGCGCCCTCGGGGCAGACGGCCATGCAGCCGCCGCAGCCGTGGCACATCTCCGGGAAGGTCAGCACCGTGTCGCCCATGAGGCTGATGGCCTTGAACTGGCACAGCGCCGCGCAGGCGCCGCAGCGCGTGCAGCGCGCGGCGTCCACCACGGGCACCTCCAGGGCGGCGTCCTCGCTCCCGTCCAGCTCGGGGGCCAGGAACAGGTGCAGGTTGGGCTCCTCCACGTCCAGGTCCACGGCCACCAGGGGCGCGTCCCATACCGCCGCCAGGGACGCGCTGACCGTGGTCTTGCCCGTGCCGCCCTTGCCGCTTGCGATGGTCACGATCATGGCGGCCTACCGGTTGGGGGCGGAGGCGGCGGTGGTCCGCCCGGCGGCGAATTCCTCCACGGCCTGGCGCACGGTCATGTCGCCCATGTCCTGGATCACGGCGATGCCCGCGGCCTGGAGCGCGGCGAATGCCTTGGGGCCCACATAGCCCGTGAGCAGGGCGGTGGCGCCCGCGCGGGCGATGGCCTCGGCGGCGTTGATGCCCGCGCCCTGGCTCATGGCCTGGGACGCGCCGTTGTCCACATACTGGAATTCCCAGGTGGCGGGGTCCACCACCACGAAGCCGGCGGCCCGGCCGAAACGCGGGTCGATCTGGGAGTCGAGGGTCGGGCCCTCGCTGGTCACGGCGATCTTGCTCATGGTTGTCTCCCGGTTCCGGGGCGCCTGCCCGGAGCCTTTTCTGCATTGCGGTTTCACGGCCCAGTGGCCGCCCTCGATGCGCAGGGCCCGGCCCTCGGTCAGGGCGCGGGCAACGGCCGTGCGGGCCTGGGCCAGCACGCGGCCGAAGGTGTGGCGCGACACCTCCATGACGGCGGCGGCCTCCTGCATGGTCAGTCCTTCCACGTCGGCCAGGCGCAGGGCCTCCAGGCCCTCGACGCTCAGGCAGGCTTCCTCCAGCTCGCGCATGGGGATGCCCCGTGGCTTGAAGAAATCCACCCGGGGGGTCTTCTCGATGCGGCGGCACTTGCGGGGTCGTGGCACGATGGGCCCTCCTGTTTTGCTCAAATGAGCAAATAGGTCCGGCCGGGCCTGCTGTCAAGTGCTGATAAAACATGACTTTATCGATATGATATGCACGGGACGCGGGTGGGTCCGGGCGGCGCGGTGCGGGGCGTGGGGCGTGGGGCGTGGCGTGGGGCGGGGCGCACTGTGGTGCGGCGTGGCGCGTGGCGCGGCGTGGCGTGGGGCGGGTGCGCCTTGGCGGGGCCGGGGCGTGGGGGCGAGGCCGCGCCTTGCGGCGCGCACGGGGCCTTTCCCGGCTGGCCCGGCGCGATACCTCGGGCGGCGGCCACGGGCGGGGAGGAGCGCGCCGGGATGCAAGAAACAGGGGGGAGCGAGGCGCCGGGGGAGCCCGGAGGCGGGGTCTGCGCCCCGGATGGCGTCCCGGCGGAGGGCGCTTTCCGCGCCGGGTTGCGGCGGGGGAGCCGGGGCGCCGGGAGGCCCGTGGACGCGGCGCGGTAAATCCGGGGCCGGGCGCGGCGGAGGAACGCGAACCCCGGGGCCGGGCCGCGCGCCCGGGGCGGGAAAAAAGCGCGGGGGCCGCGCCCGTGGCGCGGCCCCCGCCGCCCGGGCCCGGCGGCCCGGGCCTAGAAGGCGCTGCCCGGCTTGTCCTGCGCCAGGGGGTGCGACGCGGGGGGAATGGGCTCGTGGGGCACTGCCGGGGCGTGGGCCGTGTCGTCGGCGTCGTCCGGGGCGGCCTGGGGCATGTCGGGCTGGACGATGTCCAGGGGACCGGTCTGGATGGCCAGCTCCTGGAGATCCTCCAGGTACTGCTGATAGCGGTCCAGGTAGAAGGCCAGGGCCTTGGCGAAGTTGCGGCCCACCAGCCCGTCCAGGAACATCTGGCTGATCTCGCGCTCGCGCTGGAGCACCATCTGCGAGAGCAGGAACACCCGGCGTTCCTCGCGGGTCATTTCGCGCAGCAGCAGCGTCAGCACCGTGCGCGCCCGGGGCTGGTAGAACCAGAAGTACATCAGGTCCAGGGCGTTGACGATGACCATGGACAGCAGCTCGCGGCTTTCCGCGCCCAGCTCGGTGACCAGCCGCTTGGGCGATTCCAGCAGCCGGGCCACGTCCTGGGTGGGGTGGCGCAGCTCCAGGCTGGCGTAGGTGTCGAAGAGCTGGCGCAGCTTGCCGCGGTAGTCGAAGAAGCGCAGGCGCATGTTGGCCCGGCGGTCGGCCAGGCCCTCGATGACGGCGGCCACGCAGTCCGAGGCCAGCTTGGAGATCACCGCCGCCCACTTCTGCAACTCGCCGTCCACGTCGGGGATGCCCGCCTGGGTCAGCAGCAGGCCCGCCCCGGCGTTGAAGGCCACGGCCAGGGGGATGGACAGCACCGTGCGGAACAGGTTGCCGAAGGCCGCCGAGCGCGGCAGGCCGCGGAAGAGGTTGTGGCTCATGATGTACAGGCCGTTGACCAGGGCCATGACCGAGTAGAGCAGGATCGGCCCCGTGTGGGCGTTGATGCCCATGGCCTGGTCGAGCAGCAGGCTCTTTACCAGCCAGTCCAGCAGGGGCACGGAGAACCCGGTGTACATCAGCGAGTCGGCCAGCCGGTCCCAGCTCACATACTCCGTCCAGCGCAGCAGCGGCGAGCGGCGGATGCCCCCGGAGCCCAGGACGGACTGGATGACGTTGCGCACGCCGGTGATGCCGAACCACAGGAACGCGCCCAGGTAGGCCAGGACCCACCAGTCCTTGGTCAGGGCGAAGGTCAGGAAGGCCGGGATGAATCCCAGCAGGATCTTCAGGCCGTTGGACAGGGAGCTGTTCATGTAGCGCAGGGGCGGTCGGTCGGCGGCGTCGGGCTGGGGGGCGTCGCAATCCAGGCGCAGGCCGTTGCCGCTCTCGGGCTGGAAGCCGCCCAGCAGGCAGATGTTGCTGTGCTCCGGCGCGGATGCCTCGTAGCCGTCCACAACCCAGTCCTCGCGGCGGTCGTAGAGCCAGGGGGCCAGCAGGGGCACGGCCCGGGCCAGGCGCTCCTTCTGGCGCCAGGCCCAGGAGTCGTCGTCCTCGGGCAGGTAGGTCGCCCGGCGCAGAACGCGCACGCGCACCGGAACCTGGGCGTGGCGCGGCACGGTCTGCTCCAGGCTGCGCTGGGCCTTGCCCGGCAGGGTGTCGCGCACCACGAGCCCCATGCCCGGCACGCGGGCCGAGCTGCCCGTGGAGTCCGTGCCGATGCGCGAGGACAGGCGCGTCTTGGCGTAGGCCGTGCGCAGGACGGCCATGCCGCTCAGCACGCGCACGAGCTTGGCGCGCTGGTCGGCGTGCTCCGGGGCGTCGCCCAGGTCCTCGATGGCGGTGACGATGGCCTTTTTCAGGCGCACGGCGTTGCCGGAGTTCACGGCGGACTGGAGCTCGATGATCCGCTTGTTGTCCGTGGAGCGGCCGTAGGCCGTGTCCTTGTAGTTGAATATTTCCAGGTGCGTGATCAGCCCGCCGCAGTCGTAGAGCAGCTCCAGCACGTCGGCGGCGCGCAGGTGGGCCAGGTTCAGGGTGATGGTGTGCCCCGAGTGCAGCCCGGCCAGACGCGCCAGGAGCACCGCCGGAGGCAGGCGCAGCAGCAGCGGCGCGTCTTCGTCCTGGTTGGGCACATAGGGGTTGTGCAGGCCGGGGTTGCACTCCGGCGCGAGGTAGCGCGCGATGAGGGTCTCGATGTCCAGGGCGTTCATGCGCCGGACCAGGTCCTCGGCGGCTTCGCGTTCCGCGGGGCCCAGGGCGCAGGCCGAGCGCAGCTCCTGGGCGCGGGCGGCCAGCAGGGGAAAGAGCTGGTCGTGGATCAGCTTGGCCAGGTGATGCAGCGAGGCTTCGCCCGAGCCGACCATGGCCTTCAGGGCCTCGCGGGCCAGGGGCGGCATGTCCAGGCCGAGTTCGGCGTTGAGCTGCGGCAGGTGGCGGGCGTTGAACTCGTCCAGGGCGGCCAGCACATAGCGCTGCTGGTACTGCGAGACTTCGCGGCCCTCGGCCATGATCTGGGCCGTGTCGGGCAGCTCCAGGAAGTCCAGGAACTCCGACGGGTCGGCGATGCCGCGCGGGGTCCAGATGAAGCGCACGAAGCGCCCGCGCAGGGGCGCGCAGTATTCGATGCCCACGCGCACGCGGATGTCGGTGATGGCTCCGGCCTCCAGCAGCTCGCGGGCCACCTCGGGCGGCACATGGTTGTAGTAGATCACCGTCAGGCGCCGGATGCCCTTGATCCAGGCGTCCATGATCAGGTGCGTGGCGGACTTGCGGCCCTTGGTGTTGGCGTCGTGAACGTGGTCGTCGAAGCTGACCTGGTTCCACGCCTCGGGCATTTCGGCCAGGTGGTAGCGGTGCAGCTGGGCGGCCACGGTGCGCGGCTTGCCCGTGGCGGTGTTGCGGAAGTCGCGCGCCAGTTGCAGGCGGCGCGATTCGTCCTTCTCGCGCACCAGCTCTTTCATGATCTGCATGAGCACCCGGGCGGTGTTGAGCCGCAGGTGGCTGTGGGAGCTGTGCAGGGTTTCGTCGCGCAGGGCGCGCAGGCTGCGCAGCCGCTCGTCGGCCTGGCCGCGTTCCAGGGACCGGAACAGGCTGGCCACGGCGTAGGCGATGCGCAGGCCCTTGGTGGCGGCCATTTCCTTCACGCCGCGCGGGTGCATGATGGGCGCCAGCAGGCGCTTGAGGTCGCGGCCCTCGCGGTGGCGGAGCACGTCGGAGACGATGCCCAGGAGCTGGTGGTCCTTCTTGTCGAAATACAGGGGGGAGCGCAGGCTGCTTTGGTACATGGAACTCTGCCGCCGATCCGGTCCGGAATGTTACGAAGTTGTCACAAGCAAATTCTAAATTTCACAATCCCCGGAACTCGCGGGGTTGTCAAGGGGCGCCGGGGCGATTTCGCCGAAAGTCGCGACGGGGCGGGCCCAAGCGGGCCGGGCCAGGGGCGCTGCCCGCGGGGGCCCGGGCGGGGCAGGGCCGCCGCGCGCGGGGCGGCGGGGGGGCGGAAGCCCCGGCGCGGCGCGCTATGTGTGGGGCATGGGTGCGGCCACCGCGTGTTCGCCGCCGCCCTGGCGGGGCTGGCCGCGCGCGGGGCGCTGGGCCCGTCCGTCGATGCTGGCGCGGGGGCGCCCTGGCTTACGACGCGGGAGCCTGTCCCGCCAGCCGTGCGGCCGCCGCGCACGGGGGCGCACTGCGGCGGGCCTTGCGGTGCGGGGCGCTCCCGGGTCGGGGCCCGGAGGCTCAGGCTCCCGGGCGGTGGGCCAGCAGGTGCTCGGCCAGCTCCACGAAGCCCGCCCCCCCGCGCGAGGGGGTGACGAAGGCCGGTTCGGCCTCCAGCTCCCCGGCGAAGTCCAGCACGTTGGCCACGCCTACGGCGTTGGGGAAGTGGGCGAACATGGGCGAGTCGTTGGGCGAGTCGCCGCAGAAGACCACGGCCGGCCGTGCGGCTTCCGGGTCGGCGGCGAAGACGCGGGCCAGCAGCGCGCGGGTCATGGACAGCTTGTCCCAGTCGCCGAACCAGCCGTTGACGTGGATGGAGCTGACCTTGGCCTGGGCCCCGGCCTGGAGGAACAGCTCGTGGATGCGCCGCACGGCCTCGCGGGGCAGGGGCGGCACGTCCTCGCAGAAGTCCACGGCCAGATCGGTTTCGCGGTAGGCCTGGTCGGCCGAGATGGCCGCGCCGGGCACCTCGGCCAGGATGCGCCGCCCCAGTTCCGCCAGCCGGGCGCGGTCGGCCTCGCGCCGGGCGGCGTCCAGGGCGTAATGGCGCTCCATGCGCCGGGCGGCGTGGTCGTAGCGGAAATAGAAGGCCCCGTTTTCGCCGACCACGGCGTCCACAGGCCACATGCGCGCGATATGGTCGCACCAGCCCGCCGGGCGCCCCGTGACAGGCACCACCGCCAGCCCGGCGGCGCGCAGGCGCTCCATGGCCGCGTAGGCCCCGGCGCCCAGGCGGCCGTGATCGGTCAGGGTGTCGTCGATGTCCGTGAGCACATAGCGCACGGCGCGGGCGGTGGCGGCGCTCATCCGGTTCAAGGGGCGCATGGGGCCTCCGGGGAAGGATAGACGGGAGCCGCCCCGGACCGGGGCGGCTCCCGTTGGTTTGCGTGTTCGTCCGCCTGGCCTAGATGATGCGTTGGCGGATCTTGGTCACCAGCACCTCGGCGGCGATGACCACCGCGAAGATGCACAGCAGGATCAGGGCCACCTGCTGCCAGCGGAAGAGGTTGAGGGCCGTGTCCAGGGCCACGCCGATGCCGCCCGCGCCCACGAGCCCGATGACGGCCGACTCGCGCACGTTGATGTCCCAGCGGAACAGGGTGATGCCCCAGAAGGCCGGGGCGATCTGCGGCCAGTAGCCCTTGAGGAAGATGCTCGGCCAGGGCGCGCCCGCGGCCCGCAGGGCCTCGATGGGCCCCTTGTCGCACTCCTCCAGGGCCTCGGAGAGCAGCTTGCCGCAAAAGCCCACCGAGCGGAAGCCGATTGCCACCGTGCCCGCCAGGGCCCCGGGGCCGAACACGGCCACGAACAGGATGGCCCAGACCAGGGTGTTCACCGAACGCGAGGACACCAGGATCAGCTTGGACAGCCAGTTCAGCGCGGGCACGCGCACGATGTTCGACGCGCCCATGACGCCCACGGGCAGGGCCATGACCAGCGCCAGCATGGTGCCCATGCCCGCGATGTTCATGGTCTCCACGAGGGCGTCGTGGACGTTCTCGGCGTAGCTGGCCGTGTCCGGCGGCCACATGCGCCGGAACAGGTCGGCCATCTGCGTCGGGGCGTCCCACAGGAACTCGGGGATGACGCTGACCGTGCGCATGGAGACGGCGAGCAGCACGGCCATGGACAGGAACACCCCGAAGCGCGCCAGGCGCTGGGCCGGGGTGAAGCGCTCCCATTTGCGCGGGGTTGCGGAATCAGTCATTGAACACCGCCTTGACCCGGGTGGCCACATATTCGCTGCACATGATCAGCGCGATGATCGACAGCAGGATGGCCGCCAGGATGTCGTAGTCGAAGCGCTGGAAGGCGGAGAACAACGTGCCGCCGATGCCGCCCGCGCCGACGATGCCGACCATGGTCGAGTTGCGCATGTTGGCGTCGAACTGGTAGGTGGCGAAGCCGATGAAGCGGTTGAGCACCTGGGGCAGCACGGCGTAGAGCAGCAGGCTCATGAACGGCGCCCCCGCAGCCCGGCAGGCCTCCACGGGCTTGAGCGATATCTCCTCGATGGCCTCGGCGAAGAGCTTGCCGATGAAGCCGATGGAGGCGAAGATCAGCGTCAGGATGCCCGCCAGGGGCCCGAAGCCCACGGCCTTGACGAACAAAATGGCGAAGATCACCGGATGGAACGAGCGGCACACGGCGATGACGGCGCGCGCGGGCCAGGTGGCCCAGGCGGGCATCAGGTTGCGCGCGGCGGCTAGGCCGATGGGCAGCGACAGGGCCACCCCGAAGGCCGAGGCGATGACCGCGATCTGCATGGTCTCGAACAGGCCCTCAAGGAGCAGCTTCCAGCGCTGGAAGTTGGGTGGCACCATCTCGGAGAGGAAGCGCGCGCCGTTGTCCAGGCCGATGAGGAAGCGGGGCCAGGTGATCTCCAGCGTCCCCACCGCGTAGAGGCAGTAGATCCCGAGCAGAACCCAGCCCGCGCGGGCGCCCCAGTTCGGCCTGAAGGGCCGCTTGGCGGCGTGGGCGCTCATTGCAGCCAGCCCTCCCCGCCGTAGATGTCCTTGAGGTGCTCGTCGGCAAGCTCGTCGGGGGGGCCGTCGAAGACGACGCTGCCCCGGGCCATGCCGATGATGCGGTCGGCGAAGCGCTTGGCGAGGTTCACGTCGTGGATGTTGATGAGGATGGGGATGCCCCGGGCCCGGGAGAACTCGTTCAGCAGGCCCATGATCTCCACGGAGGTCTTGGGGTCCAGGGACGAGGTGGGCTCGTCGGCCATGATGATGCTCGGGCTCTGCATCACCGCGCGGGCGATGCCCACGCGCTGGCGCTGGCCGCCCGAGAGGGCGTCGGCGCGGGCGGTGGCGAAGTCGGCCAGGCCCACCTGCTCGATGAGCTCGAAGGCGCGGTCGATGTCCGCCTGGGGATACCTGCGCAGCCAGGCGCGCCACACGGGCACCGAGCCCAGCCGCCCGCACAGCACGTTCTCGATGACCGTGAGCCGCTCCACGAGGTTGAACTCCTGGAAGACCATGCCCACCTGCTGGCGGGCGCGGCGCAGCTCGCCGCCGGACAGGTGGGTCATCTCATGGCCGGCCACGTCGATGCTGCCCCGGGTGGGGTCGATGAGCCGGTTGATGCAGCGCAGCAGCGTGCTCTTGCCCGTGCCCGAGGGGCCGATGATGGCCACGGTGGTGCAGCCGGAAACCTCGAAGGAGATGCCGCGCAGCACGGGTTTTCCCGGGACGTATTCCTTGACCAGATCCTTGACAATCAGGGAACGGGGGGCGCCGCCCCCGTTCCCTTTGCAGCTGTTATCGTTCACTTGGATCGCCTTGGGCAGGTGTTACTTCTTCTTGGCCTTTTCGGCTTCCTTCTTGGCCATCTGCTGGAGGCCTTCCTCGTTGTAGCTGGTGCCGGTGGCTTCGGCGATCTCGCGGATGACCTTCCAGTCGGCCATGTAGGTCACGGGATAGAAGCGGTCGGCCCCGTCGAAGGACTTCTGCATGGACTCGGGGAAGCGGTAGGTGTGGAAGGCACCCACGATCTTCTGCGCCAGCTCGGGGCAGAGCTGGTTGGAATAGCCGAAGGACGAGGTGGGGAAGCGCGGGCTGGTGTAGATGGCGCGCAGTTCGCCTTCCTTCACGCGGCCGGCCTTGAGCATGCGCTCGTACACGTCGGAGGCCACGGGGGCGGCGTCGTAGTCGCCGTGGGCCACGCCCAGCACGGACTGGTCGTGCTTGCCGGAATACAGCACGGTGTAGTCCTCGTCAGGCACCAGGCCGAGCTTGGGGAACAGCGCGCGCGGGGCCAGGTTGCCGGAGTTGGACGAGGGCGAGGTGTGGGCCACCTTCTTGCCCTTGAGGTCGGTCAGGGTCTGGAAGGGGCTGTCCTGCTTGACCAGCACGATCAGGTTGTAGCCCTGGAAGCCCTCGGGGTAGCCCTTGACGGCGATGGGCACATAGCCGGCGAGGTTGACGGCGAAGCCGGTGGGGCCGGTGGAGAAGCCGGCGATGTGCAGGCGGCCCGAGCGCATGGCCTCGACCTCGGCGGCGTTGGACTGCACGGTGTAGTAGACGACTTCCTTGCCCGTGGCCTTGCCCAGGTATTCCTGGAAGTCCGCGAAGGCGTCACGGTACACGGCGGGGTCTTCCACCGGGGTGTAGGTGAAGACCAGGGTGCTGGGATCCTTGCACTGGCCGGGACCGGCCAGGTCGGCCACCAGGTCCATGTCGTTGTCGCAGTACATGGCGTCCAGCAGGCCGCGGTTCTTGCACTCGTCCGCCAGGGCGGGCGCCGCAAGGGCCAGGACCAGCGCCAGAACGAGCAGGCTCAGGCATTTCCTCATCGTCTTTTCCTCCGTGCAGATAGGGTTGGCAGCGCCGACGCGGACCCCCCGCGCGGCCCTCAACGAACAACGGTTCAGCGCGCCCCGGCCAGGGTCGTCACGGCCTTGAAGGCCGTGGCGATGGCCACTCCGGCGCCGCATTTCATGCGTATCCAGTCCTGCCCGGCGAGGATGGACCCCGCGGCGTAGAGCCCCTCGTGGGCTGGGGCGCCGTCCCGGCCCAGGGGCCGCAGGGCGGCGTCCACCCGCAGCCCGGCGCGGTGCACGGCGTGCCCGCGCGGGTCCAGGTAGTCCTGGCGGTACCACTGGGCGCGGTCTTCGGGCTGGGCCACGGGCAGGCCGAAGACCGTCTCGGTCAGCGGCCGGCCGCGCAGGCCGCCCAGCCCGCCGCCCAGGAACCGCCCGCTGCACAGCAGCGCGCGGTCGGCCAGCACATGGTGCTCCACGGGCTGCCCCGCCACGCGCAGGCGGAAGGGTTCGCCCGGGGCGGGCAGCGGGCCGACCATCTTTTGCTGGCAGAACAGGGCCACGCCGCGCCCGGGCAGCAGGCCCTCGAAAGTCTCCTTGAGGCGGATGCCCGGCACCCCGGGGGGCATGGTCGGGATCTCGAACACCGGGCGGCCCAGCAGGCGCTCCATGTCCGCCGCCACGTCGCCGGGACGGTGCATGCCCAGGACGGCGGGCAGGCCCACCACCCGGGCCTGGCCCAGCAGCGGCGCCAGGGCCTCGGCCAGGGCCTTGCGGGCGGCGGGCACCTCCAGCATCCGCGCCACCTGCTCGGGGTAGACCTCGCCGCCCGGATGCCCGGGCATGGCCACTCGGGCCGTGGTCAGCCCCGGCCAGTGCGGGGCGAGGTTCACCGCCACTTGGCGCGCGGAGAAGCCCTTCATGCCCTCGATGGCCACGATGCACGCCGGGGCGCCCTGGGCCAGGGCCTCGCAGCCGGGCAGGGCCGTTTCGGGCACGCACCAGGAGTGCTTGAGGGTTCCGGCCGGGGTGGGCAGCAGGAAGTTCCGTTCGCCCCCGGCGCGGTAGGGCAGGCCCGCCCCGCGCAGGAAATCCATGAGTTCGTGGAAGGCCAGGCGGATGTCCTCGGGGTCGAGCAGGGCGTAGGGGTGCCCGGGCTCGTCGCGCAGCAGCTCGGGCAGGGCCTCGAAGGGCCGCTCCACGGGCCGGGCGGGCTGGCCCTCCCGCGTTGCGGGCAGGGCGCCGAGCACGTCGAAGACGCCGCTGGTGTAGGAAATGGCCCCGGTGCTGCCCGCCTGGACGACGCGAAGCCCCCGGGACGAGGCGAACACCGCGGCGGCCATGCCCGCCAGCCCGGTGCCGATGACGGCCAGGTCGTAGCGCTCGGGCTGGCTCATGGCCGGGCCTCCTCGTCCTTTGCGGCGCCGGGGGCCGGGGCGGTGTCCGGGCCCTCCAGCTCCAGGCCGAGCAGCCCGCAGTGCAGGGCCTCGGCCAGTTCGGCCTGGATGAGCTGCGGGCCCCAGAGCACGGGGCGTTGGCCCTTGAAGCGTTCGGTGAAGAATTCGCGCATCCGCGTAAGCCCCTTGGGGGAGGTGTAGTGCCCGGTGTCGTAGAGGTGGGCCGCCACGCGCACGCCGCAGAAGGCGCCCTGGCAGGAGCCCTTGCCGATGCGGCTGCGCTTGCCCAGGGCCTGGAGCCCGGGGTCGGGGAACTGCTGGCCGCAGTCGTCCATGATGCCGTCCACGGCGCTGGCGGGCACCATCTCGCATTCGCACAGCAGGGGGTCGTCGGCGTCGTGGCGCTGGGTCCACAGGCGCGGGGCGAAGCCCGGCTCGGTCCAGCGGCAGGACGGGGCCGCAGGCAGGGGCTCGGTGCGCGTGCGGCACGGGGCGCTCACGCCCAGGCGCGCGCAGACCAGGTCGGCGGTCTTCTCGGCCATGAGCCGGTAGGTGGTCAGCTTGCCGCCGGAAACGGAGCAGAAATTGGACAGCCCGGCCTCCTCGTGGCCGTAGAGCATGAACCCCCGGCTCACGGAGCGCCCGTCGCCGCCCTGGCCCGCGTCGGAGCGGATCAGCGGGCGCACGCCGCAGTAGGCGCGCACGAAGCGCGTGTAGCCCAGGGAGGGGATCATGGGCAGGGCCTGGCGCACGTTTTCGTCGGCCTCGGCCACGGTGGGCCGGGCCCGGTCGGGGTCGTCGATGGTCACGCTGGTGGTGCCCAGGATGGACACCGTGCCCCCGGGCACGAGGATGTCGCCGTTGCCGGGCGGGCGCAGGCGGTTGACCACCCGGCGGGTCATGCGCTCGTGGGTCACCAGCAGGGTGCCCTGGGAGCAGAGCATGGGGATGCTCGCCCCGGCCAGGGCGGCCACACGCCCGGCCCAGGCTCCGGTGGCGTTGACCACCTGGGCGGCCTCGATGGTTCCGGCCTCGCCGCTGACGGTGTTGACCGTGTGCACGCGCACCACGCGCCCGGCGTCCACGTCCATGCCCGTGACGCGGGTGCGCCGCAGCAGGGAGCAGCCCGTGAGGGCCTTGGCGTGGGCCATGTTTTCCAGGGCCAGCCGGAAGGGGTCGATGGTGGCGTCGGGCACGGCGAAGGCGGCCACGACCTTGGGGGAGAGCACGGGCTCCAGGGCCCGGGCCTCGGCGGGGTCCACGCAGCAGACATCGATGCCCGCCGCCGCGCACCAGCCGGGATAGTCGGCCACGAAGTTCTCGTCGTCGCCCGCCACGGCCACGAACAGCCCGCCGCAATCCTCCACGCACTGCGGGGCCAGGCGCTTGAGCAGCGCGCCTTCCTCGCGGCACTCGCGGGCGGCCTCGGTGTCGTTGGACACATAGCGCCCGCCGCTGTGCAGGAGCCCGTGGTTGCCGCCCGAGGCTCCGGAGTTCACGTCGCCGGTTTCCACCACCACGCACGACACGCCGCGCAGGGCGAGGTCGCGAGCGAGCCCGGTGCCGGTGGCCCCGGCGCCGATGATCAGCACTTCCGTCTGCATCCGTATTCCCCAGTGTGGCGGAGCCTGGCTCCAGCCTTTGCCCGGCCCCGTTCCGTGGCCCCACCGGCTCCGGAAGCGGGCAGGCCGCTGGCTGTGGTTCTAGATGAACCCGGGCCCCAAGGCAACCCTTGGCGGCGGGAAATGGCGCCGGGCCTGTGTTTTTTCGGGTGACGCCGCGCGCGGATGGCGGTATGCCCCAGGTGGCGGCGGGTTGCCTTTGCGGGCCCCCGTGTTATTCTTGTTGCGACGCATCACGACCATCCGCCCCGCCTCCGGGCCGGGCGCAACGCCACAGGGAGCCTTCATGGACGCGACCCCTTCGCCGGAACCTCTCGCCTGCGCGCCCTGCGAGCCGGCATTCAAGGACAAGGCCCTGGAACTGCTGCCCTCGGGCGGCAACTACACCATGTGCCTGACCTGCGGGCTGTGCTCGTCGGGCTGCCCCGCCTCGGGCCTGGAGGGCATGGACCCGCGCAAGTTCGTGCGCATGGCCGCCCTGGGCATGAACGAGGAGCTCGCCGCCACGCCCTGGGTCTGGATGTGCACCATGTGCAAGCGCTGCCAGCACGTCTGCCCCATGAACATCGACATCCCCCGGCTGGTGTTCCACGCGCGCTCCTGCTGGCCGCGCGACAAGCGCCCCCGGGGCATCGTTGCCTCCTGCGAGCAGGCCCTGCGCACGGCCACGCACTCGGCCATGGGCATCGGTCCCGACGATTTCGCCTTCGTGGTCCAGGACGTGCTCGAAGAGCTGCACGAATCCCAGCCGCAGTTTGCGGGGGTCCGGGCGCCCCTGAACCGCAAGGGCGCCTATTTCTTCCTCAACCAGAACTCGCGTGAGCCGGTGACCGAGCCCGACGAGATGATCCCGCTGTGGAAGATCCTGGATTACGTCGGCGCGGACTGGACCTACGGCACCACGAGCTGGGCCGCCGAGAACTTCTGCATGTTCGCCGCCGACGAGGCGTCGTGGGAGACCATCGTCCGCGACCTGGCGCACAACGTGGAGGACCTGGGCTGCAAGGTCTGGCTGAACACCGAGTGCGGCCACGCCTACTACGCCGTGTGGGAGGCCGTGCGCCGCTTCGGCATCCGGGCCGACTTCCGCCTGGAGAACCTGGTGACGTGGTACGCGCGCTGGATCCGCGAGGGCAAGCTGCCCGTCTCCAGCCAGTGGAACCGCGAGCTGGGCATAACCTTCACCGTCCAGGATCCCTGCCAGGTCGTGCGCAAATCCCTGGGCGACGACATCGCCGAGGATCTGCGCTTCGTCATCAAGGCCGTTGTCGGCGAGGAGCATTTCATCGAGATGTACCCCAACCGCTCCAACAACTATTGCTGCGGGGGCGGGGGCGGGGCGCTCCAGGGCGGCTACCCCGAGCAGCGCCGCGCCTACGGCCTGCGCAAGCGCGACCAGATCCTGGCCACCGGCGCCAAGTACTGCATCACGCCCTGCCACAACTGCCATTCGCAGATCCACGACCTGTCCCAGCAGGCGGGCCACGCCTGGGAAACGGTCCACCTGTGGACGCTCATCTGCCTGTCCCTGGGCATCCTGGGCGAGAACGAGCGCGCCTACCTGGGGCCGGACCTGGCCGGGGTCGGGCTCTAGGCCCGCGCCTGGCCGGGAGGGGCGACGCAAAGGCCCCGGCCGCGCAAGCGGCCGGGGCCTTCGTGTTTCCGGGCGCGCGGGGGGCTAGCGCCTGCGCGCGATGCACAGCCCCTGGGGCGTGGTGGTGTCGTGGTAGAGCACGTCCCACTCCGGCGAGGCCGCGAGCATGGCGCAGAGCAGGAACGATTTGACGCTTTTGGGAAAGTGCACGTCGTGGAGGATGGCCAGCCCCCCGGGGCGGATGCGCTGGCTGGTCAGGGTCCACTCGGGCAGGGTCGAGAATTCCCCGCAGTCGTAGAACACCGCGTCGAAGCTGTCGGCCTCGGCCAGCACGCCGTCCAGGGCCGTGGGGCCCTGGGCGGCGCAAAACTCCTCGTCGGCCTTCCATCGCTCGGGCAGCAGGGTCGACAGGCAGCGCAGGCCGTCGCCCCGGAAGAGCTGCCCGTCCACGGCCCGGGCCAGGGCGCCGGGCTCCTCGGGCAGGCCCAGGGTCGCGGCGTAGAAGCTGCGGCCCTGCGGGCGCACGAAGGGCCCCAGGTGGGCGCGCAGGGCCGCCACGGGCAGCCCCAGGAACTCCGTCCTGGTCCGCGAGTCGTAGAATGCGCGGTACTGCTCGCGGGTCAGGGTCGGGCCGGTGACGAAGCGGACCCGATGGGCCACGGCCAGCAGCGGCTCGCGGATGTCGTAGGCGTCCACGGGCTTGCCGTCCACGGAGAATATCCGCGTCCCCTCGGGGGCCAGGGTGCCCCACAGCAGGGAGCTGTAGCCGCTGCCCAGCTCCAGCACAGTCTCCAGCCGGTCCAGGTTCAGGGCGAAGTTCACGCCCACGGCGTATTGCAGAAATACCGGGACGTTGTGGCGGTCGTTGGCGCGCCCGGCGCGGGTGTCCAGGGCGGCCTTGGCCAGCCCCTGGAGCAGCGCGGTGTTGGCGTCGGGCCGCAGGGCGCTGGCCGCGTGGTACTTGAGCAGTTTCCTGTTCCAGTTGAAGGACATGCGTTCCGCCTTTGCTGTGTTGTGCGCGGGGGCCTGTTGCCGCCCCTGGGATTTAGGGCATCCGGGCGGGCGCGTCAATGCCGCCCGCCGCGCGCATGACGGTGGCCAGCTCCGCGATGCGCGCGCCGATGTCCGGGGCGCCGACGATTTCCGTGACCAGGCAGACCGTGCGCGCGCCGCGGGCCAGCACCTGGGGCAGGTTGTGGGTCTTGATGCCGCCGATGGCCGCGAAGGGCAGGTCGATCTCGCGGACCACGAAGTCCAGGTATTCCAGGCCCACGGGGGCGCAGACATCCTCCTTGGTCCGCGTGGCGTGGATGGGGCCGACGCCGATGGAGTCCGCCCCGGCGGCCACGGCGGCCCGGGCCTGGTCCGGGCCGTGGGTGGACAGGCCGATGGCCACGCGCGGACCCGTCAGCCGCCGCACGGCGGCCACGGGCAGGTCCTCCTGGCCCACATGGACTCCGTCGGCCTCCACCAGCAGGGCCAGGTCGATGTGGTCGTTGACCACCAGGGCCGCCCCGGCGGCGCGGGTCATGGCCCGCAGCTCCTTGCATTCGCGGTACATCTCCCCGGCCTTCTTGCGTTTTTCCCGGTATTGGATCAGGCGTACGCCCGCGTCGAGCATGGCGCGGACCACCTCGACGTTGCCGCGCCCCAGGGAGAAGGGCTCGGCGGTCAGGCAATAGAGCCCGCCCTCGCGCATGAGTCCGGTAACCAGTTCGCGTCCGTCAGTCATGGGGGTTCTCCTTTTCGGCGTCGTCCACCGTCGGCCCGGGGCCCAGCCCGGCCAGGAAGCGGTTCAGGAAATGGGCCAGCACCGCGTCGGCCTGCATGGCGGCCGCCACGCCCACCGTGGGCGACAGGGGCGGGGCCCCGGGGCCGCAGGCCGTGCACCCGTCGCCCACCAGGACGAAATTGGGGCGCAGGGTGCGCGTGCGGATGCCCCCGGCGCGGCCGAACCCGCCGATGCCCGAGGCCGCGACCAGGAGCGCCGGGCCGGGCAGCACGGCCTCGGCCAGGGCCTTCTTGGCCCGGGGGTCGTCCAGGGCCTCGACCACCGCGTGGCAGGCGCCGAAAACGGCGGTGGCGCTGGCCCCGTCCAGGCGCACGGGGCACAGGGTCAGGCGCAGCTCGGGGTTCACGGCGCGCAGATTCTCGGCCAGGGCCTCGACCTTGGCCCGGCCCACCTGGGCCGCCGTGTAGCACTGGCGGTTCAGGTTCGAGGGCTCCACGGCGTCGAAGTCGGCCAGCACCAGCCGGGTGAAGCCCGAGCGCACCAGGTGCATGGCGCAGTTGGAGCCCAGGCCCCCGGCCCCGGCGACGCCCACCGCCACCCCGGCCAGGAACTCCGGGGCCCCCGGGGGCAGGTGGCGGGCCAGGCCCTGGCGCAGCAGGGAGCTCATGCCGCCCCCGGAGCCGCGTCCGCCAGGGGTTCCCAGTCCTTGAACACGGGCTGGTAGCCCCGCCGCCGCAGGGCGGCGCACATGTCCTGGACCCCGCGCGGGTCGGATATCTCGAACTGTCCCGTGCCCGCCTCGCCCCCGGTGTGCCCGCCCACGGCGGTGGACACCCCGGCCGACATGCGCGTGACGCCCAGGGGCACGAGGTTGTCGCGCAGGGTCGGGGACTCGCGGGTGGAGATGGTGATGCCCGCCTGGGGCAGGAACAGGCGCAGGGCCGTCATGGCCTGGACGAGGTCGCTGTCCGTGAGCGGGTGGGCGGGCTGCCAGGCCCCGGCGTGGGGCCGCATCCGGGGCAGGGAGATGGCCAGGTCCACCCCGGGGTGGTGGCGCTGGAGATACCGGGCGTGCATGGCCGTGGCGAAGACCTCCAGGCGCCAGGGCGCAAGCCCCAGCAGGGCGCCGATGTTCACCGTGCGCATCCCCGCGCGGCAGGCGCGCTGCGGGGCATCCAGGCGCCAGGCGTAGTCGCGCTTGGGGCCCCGGGGGTGCAGGGTCGCATAGAGCGTCCGGTCGTAGGTTTCCTGGAACATGGTCATGCCGTCCACCCCGGCGCGGACCAGGACGCGGTAGTCGTCTTCGGACAGGGCGTGGACCTCCACGGCCAGGGAGGGGAACAGCGGGCGCAGGAGCCTGGCGCAGGCCGCGATATAGTCCGTGCCCGCGCGGGCCGGGGCCTCGCCCGTAAGCAGCAGCAGCTGGCGCAGGCCGGTGGCGGCGATGGCCCGGCCCTCCTCCAGGGCCTGGGGCGGGGTCAGCTGCGCGCGGGGGATGCGGTTGGCGCTGTTGAACCCGCAGTAGACGCAGCCGTTGGTGCAGTGGTTGGAGAGGTACAGCGGGGTGAAGAGCTGGATGGTCCGGCCGAAGTGGCGCACGGTGGTTTCGTGGGCCCGGCGGGCCAGGGCTTCCAGGTGGGCCGCCGCCGCCGGGGACAGCAGCGCCGCCAGATCGTGCGGGCCCGGGGCCGGGGCGTCCAGGGCGCGCAGCACGGCGGCTTCGTCGGCCGTTTCTATGGCCCGGGCCGTTTCGCCGTCGTGCAGGGCCGCGCAGGCCGGGGCGAAGCTCATGGCGCCACCTCCTGCGGGGCCCGGCCCCCGTCCTGGCCCAGGAAGCCCGTGAGCGGCGAGGACGCGCTGGCCCGGGCGCGCACGGCCCCCGGCCCGGAGAGGAACGCCTCGCGCCCGGCGGCCACGGCCCGGCCAAAGGCCCGGGCCATGCCCACAGGATCGGCGGCGGTGGCGATGGCCGTATTGACCAGGCAGGCCGCCGCGCCCATCTCCATCGCCTCGCAGGCCTGGCTGGGCCTGCCGATGCCCGCGTCGACGATGACCGGCAGGGCCAGGTCCTCGATGAGCACGGCGATCATTTCGCGGGTGCGCAGGCCCCGGTTGGTGCCGATGGGCGCGCCCAGGGGCATGACGGCGGCGGCCCCGGCGTCGGCCAGGCTGCGGGCCACATAGAGGTCGGGGTTCATGTAGGGCAGGACCACGAAGCCCTCGCGGGCCAGGGTCTCGGTGGCCCTGGCCGTGGCGTAGCCGTCGGGCAGCAGGTGGCGCGAGTCGGCCACGACTTCGATCTTGATCCAGTGGCCGCAGCCCATGGCCCGGGCCAGCCGCGCGATGCGCACGGCCTCGTCGGCGGTGCGCGCGCCGCTGGTGTTGGGCAGGCGCACCATGTGCGCCGGGATGTGGCCCATGAGGTTGGCGGGGCCGGCGTCCAGGTCCACCCGGCGCAGGGCCATTGTGATGACCTGGGCGCCCGATGCCTCGCACACGGCGGGGATCAGCGCGTCGTCGCCGAATTTTCCGGTGCCGACGAACAGGCGGCTTTGCAGGCGCGTGCCGCCGATTTCCAGGAAGTCGTCAGGTTCTGGGGTCGTGGTCATTGTTCAGCCTCCGCCCACGAAGGACAGTATTTCCAGCGTGTCGCCGGGTTCCAGGGGCGTGGCGGCGTAGTCCGCGCCGGGCACGATGGTCCCGTTGCGTTCCACCACCACCACGGCGGGGTCCAGGCCGCAGTCGCGCAACAGGGCGGCCACGTTGGCCGGGCGGGGCAGGGGTCGGGTGCTGCCGTTGACGGTGAGGGTCATGGGTCGGCCTCCTTGCTTGCTGCCGGGGAGGCGGGGTCCGGGCGGGGCCGCAAACGCGGCGCGCCCGCCGGGAAGGCGGGCGCGCCACGGGATCGCAGGCTGGTTCGGAACCGGCTTCCCTACGGCAGAATGATCTGCATCAGGTTCCAAGGGTCGGGACACTCGTCCCCTCTCAGCCCCGTACGGGGCTCCCCTAGCGCGTGGGCAAAGCCTATGCCCTTGCCCGGGCGATGTAAAGGCGGAACTGGCCGCCGCAACGGCCCTGGAACGCCTGCCGCGCCGGAGCGGCGCCCCGGGCGCGCTGGCCTGGGCGTGGGGGGGCCGGAAAACAGATGCGCAAACTACCAAAAGTTGCCCCCTTGCGTCCGGGCCCGGGGTTACTCCAAACCCAGGATCGTCCACATGGCCCCGCAGGTTGCCCGCCTTGCGCCCGGGCGCGGGGTTGGTTTTTGTTCGTGGCCTTGTATTGAAAAACTTCTTGCCCAATGCATTTCGAGACAGTAAACCACAAGGTGCGACTTAATTTCCTTTGGGATTGTACCTGGTTGCCGCCTTGTGCCCCGCCCGGGCGCAAGGCGGCAGGTTTCCTGGGAGCAGGCTTTCATGGCCCCCTCGGGGCGCGTGGCAAGGGTCCGGTTTCTTGTTTTTCATCGCGGCATCGTATCGCTCATCATGACTGGAGTGGATCGCGTCATGTTCAGAACCGCTTCCCGCCTTGTATCCGCATCGCTTTCCATTCTCCTGCTGCTCGCCCTGTCCGGGTGCGTGGAAAAGATCGCGCTTGGCGACAAGTACGATGCCTGCCTGTCTTCCGGGCTGTATGCCGACGCCGCCGAGTCGTCCAGGAAGGATGCGGAAGGGAGCGACATCCTCGCCAGCCTGAATTATGGCTATGCACTGCGATGCAGCAAGGACTACGAGGGGGCGGTTGTCGCCTTCGACAAGGCGGAGGCGCTTTTCAAGGCGATAGAAGAAGACAGCCTGCTGAGCGATACGGAAAAGACTGTCGCCGCCGCGCTGGTGAACGAAGGCATCTCCTCGTATTCCGGAAAGCTCTATGAGTTCACACTGGTGAATACATACAAGGCCATGTCGTTCATCAAGGACGGGCAGCATGACCTGGCGCGGGTGGAATTGAACCGCGCCCTGGACCGCCAGCGTCGGGCCAGGCAGTTTTTCGAGGCGGAGCTGGAGCGCGCGGTGGAGAAAAGCCGCAAGGAGCAGGCCGCCCAGACCGCCCAGGCGGCGCCGGATGCGGCGCAGGCCCCAAAGGCCCCGCAGCTTCCCGACGCCGCCGAAACCGCGCGGCGCGAGGATGTCTCCAAGGAACTGGCAAAGCACTACAGCAATATCGGGAACTTCGAGCCCTACGCCGACTATACCAATCCCTTCGTCACCTATTTCGCCGGGTTGTATTTCCTGCTTGAGCGGGACTATGCAAAGTCCTTGGATTTGCTCAAGGAAGCCGCAGCGATGTGCCCTGAAAACGAGGTCGCCCAGGCGGATTTCCTCGCGGCGCAGGCTGCGGCGAAAGGGCTTGGGGCCGCCCCGGGCGGGGCGCGCCACGCGTGGGTCGTTTTCGAAAACGGGGTCGGCCCGGGGCTGGAGTCGTTGACCATCCCGCTGCCGTTGTTCCTGGTCACCGACCAGGTGGCGTACACCGAGGTCGCCCTGCCCCGGCTCACCGGGGCC
>NZ_JALNWM010000022.1 GCF_023230885.1 Desulfocurvus sp.
CGCCGCCCGCGCCCAGTGCCCCGGGCTGCGGACCCTGGTCCAGTGCGGCCCCGCCATGCTGCCCCAGGGCTGGGTCCACTACGACCACATCTGCGCCGGGGCCGCCCCGGCCTTCCCCCGGCCCGCCGACGCCGCGGGCGGGGCCGACCCGCTGCTGATCTTCTTCTCCTCGGGCACCACGGGCCAGCCCAAGATGGTCCTGCACAACCACGCCTACCCCCTGGGCCACTACGTCACCGGCGCCCACTGGCACGACCTGCGCCCCGGCGACCTGCACCTCACCGTGGCCGACACGGGCTGGGGCAAGGCCGTGTGGGGCAAGATGTACGGCCAGTGGATGGCCGGGGCCACGGTGTTCGTCTACGATTTCCGGGGCAAGTTCCACCCCGGGGAGCTTCTGGCCGTCATGGCCCGCGAGGGCGTGACCACCTTCTGCGCCCCGCCCACGGTCTACCGCTTCCTGGTGCGCGAGGATCTCTCGAAGTTCGACCTCTCGCGCCTGCGCCACTGCACCACGGCCGGAGAGCTGCTCAACTCCAGCGTCTTCGAGGACTGGAAGCGCCTGACCGGCCTGCCCATCCACGAGGGCTACGGCCAGACCGAAACGACCCTGCAGATCGCCACCTTCCCCTTCATGACCCCCAAGCCCGGGTCCATCGGCAAGCCCGTGCCCGGCTGGGACGTGGTCCTGCTGGACGCCGGCGGCCAGCCCTGCGGCCCCGGCGAGGAGGGCGAAATCTGCATCCGCCTGGGCGACGCGCCGGTGACCGGCCTGTTCCGCGAATATGTGGACGAGCCCGCCAAGACCGCCCAGGCCATGCAGGGCGGCGTCTACCACACCGGCGACAAGGCCTGGCGCGACGAGGACGGCTACTACTGGTTCCTGGGCCGGGTGGACGATCTGATCAAGAGCTCGGGCTACCGCATCGGGCCCTTCGAGGTGGAGAGCGCCCTGGTCTCCCACCCGGCGGTGGTCGAGGCCGCCGTCACCGGCGTGCCCGACGAGGTGCGCGGGCAGGCGGTCAAGGCCACCGTGGTCCTGGCCCCGGGCTTCGAGCCCACGCAAGAGCTGCGCCGCGAGCTGCAGGACCACGTCAAGAAGGCCACCGCGCCCTACAAGTATCCGCGGATCATCGAATTCGTGCCCGAGCTGCCCAAGACCATCTCGGGCAAGATCAAGCGCGCCGAGATCCGCCAGCGCGACCTGGAAAAAGGCTGCTAGGGCGGACCTGTCCGCCCCAGTGTCGACAAGGCGGCGGGGTTTTCCCGCCGCCTTGCCTTTTGTCCGGTCTTGAGAGATAATTCAGAAAATCTCTAGAACCAGGCGCACACGGCCCGCGCCCGCGCCCTGGAAGGACCATGCACGACAAAGCCAGGATTCTCGAAGTACTGCGGCGCAACGAGGCCATCCGCGCCAAGTTCTTCGAGGTCGAAAGCGAGATCCTGACGATCCTCAAGTTCGAGGAGCTGTTCGCCCGCCTGGTCTGCCTGATCCGCGCCAAGTTCGAGGTGCCCCACGTCTGGGTCACCCTGTTCGCCGACGGCGAGCTGGCCCGCCTGCTGGACGGTCTGGACATCCGGGGCGCGCAGGGCTGCCCCACGGTCCTGGCCGAGCGCGGCGCGGTGCTGCCCCTGCTCGGCGGCCAGAACGCCCCCGTGCTCCACAACCATTCCCTGGAGCGCTTCGCGCCGCTCATGCCCAGCCCTGCCCCGCCGGGCCTGGGCTCCCTGGCCGTGGCCCCGCTGACCCTCGACGGGCGGCTGGTGGGCACCCTGAACCAGGCCGACCCCTCCCCCAAGCGCTTCCGGCCCGACATGGACGCCACCCTGCTCGCCCAGCTGGCCATGCGCGTGTCCCTGTGCCTGTCCAACGTCACGGCCCACGAGAAGCTTGCCCGGCTGGCCCTGTGCGACCCGCTCACCGGCCTGCTCAACCGCCGGGCGATGGAGGAGCGCCTGGAGGCCGAGTTCCTGCGCGCAAGGCGCTACGGCGCGGTGCTCTCGGTGGCCTTCATCGACATGGACGACTTCAAGGGCGTGAACGACACCCTGGGCCACGACGCGGGCGACGCCATGCTCGCCTTCTTCGCCGCCCGGCTGCACAAGATGGCCCGCAAGATCGACTCCTGCGCGCGCTATGCGGGCGACGAATTCGTGGTCATCCTGCCCAGCACCGACGCCGCCCAGGCCCGGGCCTTCATGGACCGCGTGGAGCAGTTCTTCCGCTACAGCCCCGTGCCGGGCATCGACCGGCTGGTGCGCTTCAGCGCCGGGGTGGCCAGCAGCGCCGACACCGGGGCCGACTCCCCGGCCCGGCTCCTCAAGCTCGCCGACGAGGACCTCTTCGCGCGCAAGGCCGCCCGCCCGGGCCGCCCCGCCCGGGCCGCCGCCCCCGGCGGCGCCTGACCGGGGCCGCCGCCCCCCCCACACGCGGGCTTTTCTCCCGCGCGCCAACCTGTTAGGGTCTGTCCGCCCCAACCGCGAACCACACACACGGCGCACCGCGCCGGGAGCGATCATGCAAGAAGCCGTCTTCAGGGGCGTCCTCATCGGCGGGGCGCTGGGTATCATGGCCACCTACGTCCTGGGCATGGATCCGGCCCGGGCCTTTTTCCTGGGCGTGGCCTGCGGCGTGCTGGCCGGAGCCACGCGCTACGCCATCGCGCGCAGGCGCAAGAAGTAGCCATGCCCGCGCGCGGCCCCTGGGCCAGGCTCAAGCCCTGGCGCTGGCACCTGCTCCTGGCGGCGGGGGTGGCCCTGCTGGTCCACCTGTCGCTGTTCTCGGACTTCATGCCGCCCTACCGGCGGCTCTTCGGCCGGGTGACCCTGGACAACGTTCTGCATTTCGCGGCCTTCGCCGCCCTGGGGCTGGTGGCGCCCCTGGCGCCGCGCAGCCGGCCCCGGGCCCTGGCCGCCCTGGCCGCGCTGCTGGCTCTGGGCCTGGCCCTGGAGCTCATGCAGCTGGCCATCCCCAACCGCCGCTGCCAGCTCTACGACGCCCTGGGCAACGCCCTGGGCCTGGCCGCCGGGGCCGCCGCGGGCTTCGCCCTGCGCGGGCGCCTGCGCCGCAGCGCCCCCGGCCCCGGACCCCGGCCCCCCGCCCCGCCAGACACCCCTTGACAGCCAGCCCGAAGTGCTTATCCTGGAATTGCGAAAGTCGGCCACCTCGGGGCCAACGCGGCCCCGATGGAATATGGGACGGGAACACCAGCAGGAGGGACGCCGGAATAAACCCCACCCCTCATAAACGGCGCGCCGGAGCGCCCCAGGACCTGCCCCGACCACTGCCCGGCCAGCGGAGCCCCGCTCCAGGCCGAACCGTACGCACCGGAACAAGTGGACCCGAGGCAGGGTCTTTTTTTTGTTCTTCGCGGGATTCCGGGAAGGGCTTTTTTTTGCTCCGCCGGGCCGCGGCCCGCGGGGAAAGGGCGAAGGGCTGGTGCGGAACCTCTCCGCCCCGCCGGGACCTCGGCCCGGATGGCCGCCGCCGCCCTCAGGCCCCGGTCTCGGCCTCGGCCTGGGTGGCTCCGTGCTTGAAGAACGCGTTGGCCCACAGCACGGACTTGTAGTAGGACACCGCCACCACCAGCCGGTTCAGGGCCAGTTCGTCGGTCAGGGCGTCGAGCTGCTCCCAGTGGCCCTTCTCGTGGGCGCGCACCAAGTCCAGCCACTTGGCGTGGTAGCACGGCCGGGCCAGCAGCGCATCCTTGAGGGTTTCGTCCAGGGGCAGGTTGTCGACGATGCCGGTCATGGGCATGTCGAGCATGGGTTCGAGCAGCGAGAACAGCCCAAGCAGGAACATGCTGTCCGGCTGGGCTTCGGGAAACTCGTGACTGAGGGCGATGAGCTCCAGGAACTTGGCCCGCTGCACGGCGGTGAAGAACAGATCCGAGGGCTTGTGCGCGGGCATCACGTCGGACAGGATGACCACCCGCAGCCAGCTTTGCAGCTGCTTCCAGCCCAGCAGCACGATGGCCTGCCGGATGGAGCGGATGGGCTGCGAAAAGGCGAAGGCCGCCGAATTCAGGTAGAACAGCAGCCGGTAGCTGATGGACACGTCGGCCTGGATGTCCCGGGCCAGGGCCTCGAAATCCGGCTCCCTGACCTCCACGGCCTTGAGCAGGGCGAAGCGCGAGTGCTGGTGCGAGGTCAGCTTGCGCCCCGTCACCAGCTCCGGCCGCTTGAAGAAAAACCCCTGGAACAGGGTGAACCCCAGGTGCCGGGCCTGGGCATAGGCCTCCATGGTCTCGACCTTCTTGGCCAGGGTCGTGGCCCCGCAGGCCCGGGCCCGCTCCAGCAGCTGGGTCACCCGTCCGGGCCCGTGGGCCAGCACGTCGATGATGAGCAGCCCGGCGATGCCCAGGCGGGCCGCGCAGTCCTCCCGGCCGGTGAAGCCATCCACGGCCACGGAATACCCGTCCTGAACGAGCCCCTCCAGGGCCCGGAAGACCCCCTCGCTCAGCAGCGCCTCCTCGGGCACCTGCACCACCGTCTGCCCCGGGGGCAGGGCGTAGGGCACGTCGTCGAGGATGGAGCGCTGGTCGAAATTGATGAGGATCCTGGCGTTGCCGCCAAAGAAATCCTCGGGCCCGAAGGTGGACTCCGCCGTCACGCTCACCGTGGCCTGGTCGGCGTCGGTGATCACGGCGCGGTCGGCCTCGGGCCCGCAGCGGAACAGCAGCTCGTGGCCCCAGAGCCTGCCGCGCACGTCGAACACGGGCTGGCGGGCCAGGAAGGTAGGCAAGAAGCAGCGGTCTGCGGGAGCGGTTTCGTCGGTCATCGAACCCTCGGGCGGCGGAAGGTCGGGGCGCCGTGCGCCCGGGCGTGTTTCCGGAATATAGCCGCGTGCCGGGCCGAGGGCAAGGCCGGGGCCAAAACAACTAGCCGCGCAGCCGGGGGTCGAGCAGGTCGCGCAGGGCCTCGCCCAACAGGTTGTAGCCCAGCACGGTCACCAGGATGGCCAGCCCCGGGAAGAACGACAGCCACGGGGCCACCGTCAGCACGTCCTTGCCCTCCATGAGCACGTTGCCCCAGCTGGGCATGGGCGGCTGCACCCCCAGCCCCAGAAAGGACAGCGACGACTCCACGAGGATGGCCCCGGCCACCCCCAGGGTGGCCGAAACCAGCACCGGCGCCAGGGCGTTGGGCAGGATGTGCAGGAACAGGATCCGCAGCGGCCCGGCCCCGGCAACCCGCGCCGCCAGCACGAAATCGCGTCCCCGCAGGGCCAGGGTCTCGGCGCGCACCAGCCGCGCCACGCCCATCCACGACGTGAGCCCGATGACGACCATGATGTTGGTCAACGACGGCTCCAGGAAGGCGATGACCGCCAGGATCAGGAAAAAGGACGGGAAGCAGAGCATCACGTCCACCCCGCGCATGATGGCCTCGTCCACCAGCCCGCCGAAATAGCCCGCCGCCAGCCCCAGGGCCAGCCCGATGGCCACCGACAGGCCCACGGCCACGAAACCCACCCACAGCGACACCCGCCCGCCCCAGAGCAGCCGCGAGAGCACGTCGCGCCCCAGGGCGTCCGTGCCCAGCGGGTGCAGGGCGCCCGGTGCCTGGAGGATGGCGTCCACGTTGAGGGCCGTGGGGTCCGCCGGGGCCAGCCACGGCGCACACAGCGCCGCGAGGCTCATGACCAGCACGATGCCTCCGCCCACGGCCAGCATCCCGTAGCGCCCCAGCCAGCGGCCCAGGAGCCGCCCCGGCGACAGGCGCCCCGGCCCCGGGCGCCCCGCGTCCCCGCGCGGCGTCATCGCCCGCCCCCCCGCGCCGCGCGGATGCGCGGGTCGGCCAGCCCGTAGGCCACGTCGGCCAGCAGGTTGCCCGCCAGGGTCAGCAGCGCCCCAAGCACCAGGTTGCCCATGATCAGCGGGTAGTCCCGGGCCATGACCCCCTGGTAGAACAGCTGCCCCAGCCCCGGCAGGGCGAAGATGGACTCGATGATCACGCTGCCGCCGATGAGCCCGGGCACAGACAGGCCGAGGATGGTGATCACCGGCAGGAGCGCGTTGCGCAGGGCGTGGCGGAAGATCACCGTGCGCAGCGGCAGGCCCTTGGCCCGCGCGGTGAGGATGTAGTCCTGGCGCAGGACCTCCAGCATGCTCGCGCGCATGAAGCGCGACATGCCCGCCAGGCTGCCGAAGGTGTACACGAACAGCGGCAGGGTCAGGTGGCGCGCCAGATCGGCCAGGCGCTCCCAGAAGCCCATCTGCTCGAAGCCGTAGGACGTGAGCCCCGAGATGGGCAGCAGCGGCCAGTGGATGCACAGGGCGTACATGAGCAGGAGCGCCAGCCAGAAGCCGGGCATGGCAAAGCCGATGAACACGAGGACCGTGGCCGCGCGGTCGAAGGCCCTGCCCTGCCACCAGGCCGAGGCGATGCCGATGGGCACCGCGATCATCAGCGTCAGCACCAGCGAGGCCACGTTCATCCCGAAGGTCAGGGGCAGGCGCTCCACGATCTTGTCCCACACCGGGCGGTGGTCGCTGCTCATGGAGCGCCCGAAGTCCAGGCGCGCCAGTCGCGACAGCCAGTCCGCATACTGCTCGTGCAGCGGGCGGTCCAGGCCGTAGAGGGCCTCCAGCCGCGTCCGGGCCTCCGCCGTGGCCTCGGGGTTCAGGGTGGTCTGCATGTCCGTGGGCGAGCCCGGGGCCAGGTGGATCACCGCGAAGCTGATCACCGTGATGCCCAGGAAGACCACCACGATCCACAGCAGCTTGGCGGCAAGGCGCTTGGCGAGTTCCGACATGCAGCCGTTGTAGGGGACTTCCGCCCCGAGCGCAACGCCGGGCCGGGGCGGGCCCGGCCGCCCCGAAAGCACCGCGCCGCCCGGGGAGCCGGGCGGCGCGTCGGAGGGGGGCGCCGCGGGCGGGGCTGGCCCGGGGGGCGTCATTCGTGGTGGTTGAAAACCTGGAATCCCTCGCGCAGGCACAGGTCGTCGCGCCGGGCCTCGTCCAGGTCCGCCCGGACCATCTCGCGGACCATGTCCTCGAAGCCGATGCGCGGGGTCCAGCCCAGCTTTTCGCGGGCCTTGGACGGGTCGCCCAGCAGGGCGTCGACCTCCGTGGGCCGGAAATAGCGCGGATCCACACGGACCACCACGCGCCCCGTGGCCGCGTCGGTGCCGGTCTTGTCGCGGCCCTCACCGCTCCAGCGGATGTCCATGCCCAGCTCGCGCGCGGCGCATTCCACGAACTCGGCCACGGAGTGCTGCACGCCCGTGGCGATGACGTAGTCGTCGGGCTCGTCCTGCTGGAGCATGAGCCACTGCATCTCCACATAGTCGCGGGCGTGCCCCCAGTCGCGCCGGGCGTCGAGGTTGCCCAGGTAGAGGCAGTCCTGAAGGCCCAGGCTGATGCGCGCCAGGGCGCGGGTGATCTTGCGCGTGACGAAGGTCTCGCCGCGCAGGGGCGATTCGTGGTTGAACAGGATGCCGTTGCAGGCATACATGCCGTAAGCCTCGCGGTAGTTCACGCAGATCCAGTAGGCGTAGAGCTTGGCCGCCGCGTAGGGCGAGCGCGGGTAGAAGGGCGTCCGCTCGGTCTGCGGCGTTTCGACCACCTTGCCGTACAGCTCGGAAGTCGATGCCTGGTACAGGCGCGTCTTGCGCTCCAGACCCAGGATGCGCACGGCCTCGAGCAGCCGCAGCGGCCCCAGGGCGCAGGTGTCCGCCGTGTACTCGGGCGTCTCGAAGGACACGGCCACATGGCTCTGGGCCGCGAGGTTGTATATCTCGTCGGGCTGCACCGTCTGCACGATGCGGATCAGGTTCGTGGAGTCGGTCATGTCGCCGTAGTGCAGGATGAACCGGCGGCCCGACTCGTGCGGGTCCTGGTAGAGATGGTCCACGCGGTGGGTGTTGAACAGCGACGAGCGGCGCTTGATGCCGTGGACCTCGTATCCCTTGCCCAGCAGGAACTCGGCGAGGTAGGCGCCGTCCTGCCCGGTGACTCCCGTGATCAGGGCTTTTTTCTTCATGGTCTGCCGTGGGGTTGAGGGTTTGCGGCGCCCCGGGGCGCGGGGGGCCTGCGGGGCCAGTCTAAGCTCCGCGGGCCGCGCTGTCCACGGCCGGGCGAGGGGCGCAGGGGCGCCCGCCGCCCCGGGGCAAAAGCCCGGCCAGGGCCAGCACCCCGGGCAGGCCCGCGCAGTCGCCGAGCACGAAGTCCGCCCCGGCGGCCAGCAGCGCCGCGCGCCCCCCGGCCCCGGTGAGCACCCCGGCGGTCCAGGTGCCCAGGCGGCGGCCGGCCTCCACGTCCATGGGGTGGTCGCCGACCATGAGCGCCGCGCCCGGGGCGGCGTCCAGGGCGGCCAGGGCCGCGCCCAGGTGCTGCGGATCGGGCTTGACGCGGGCCACGTCGTCGCGCGTGAGCACGGCGCCCACGGCGTGGTCCGCGTCGGGAAACACCGTGGCCAGGGCCCGGGCGCAGTTGCGCGTGACTACCGCCGTGCCCACCCCGCGCGCGGCCAGCCCGGCCAGCAGCTCGCGGGTGAAGGGAAACAGCCGCGTACGCCCGGCGGCCTCCACCTCCAGCTCCCGGATGCGCGCGTGGGCCGCCGCCAGCAGGGCCGGGCCCGCGCCGGGCTCGCGGGCCTGGAGCCCGGCGGCCAGCCCCTGGAGCCACTCCAGCACGGGCACCTGCGGCGCGGGGCTCGCCCCGGGCGCGAAGGGCCGCACCAGGGCCGCCAGCTCGCGGCGCATGAGGCCGAAATCCAGCACCGGCTCGGCCAGGGTGCCGTCGAAATCGAAGACCACGGCCCGCAACGGGGCCCGGGGGCGGACCGGCGCAGCCACGGGGGTCACATCTCCGGGGCCGTGCTGGGCATCATGGTCGGCAAAACGCCCGTCCCGGGATCGGCCGGGCCCGCGGGCAGCGCCTCCAGGGGGTTGCCCGGCCCGGTCCACAAGAGGGTCTCGGGATAAAAGGCCGCCCAGGCGAACCACATGCAGTCCATGGCCGCCACGCGCTCCAGGGCCATGCCCCGCAGGCGGCCCTCCACCGCCCGGCCCGTGACCGCCCAGCGCGAGCGGGTCTGCTCGTCGATGATCTCGTCGCCCACGCGCTCGAAGGTCAGGGCCCGGCCGTCGGCCTCGGCGTGGAACACGCGCACCGCGTCCAGCCCCGGGTCGAGGATGGCCACCAGCGGTTCGAGCCCCGCCGTGGCCGAGGCCACCCCGCGCTGGCGCACGGCGGCCTCGGAAAAGGCCAGGGCCGCCTCGCCCACGGCCAGCCCGAGCACGCGCTCCTTGGGCCCCAGCCGGGCGTCGGTGTGGGCGATGGGCCCGCGCGGGTCGCCCGTGGTGTACCAGGTGTCGTCGCGGCGGTACGAGCCGTAGGGGTCGCGGTCGTAGTTCACGCGAAAGCCCGTGCGCCGCGACAGCACCCGGGCCCCGGGCCAGCGCCCGGACGCCGGGCCCCAGCGCGTCCACAGCAGCGCGAAGCGCTCCAGGCGCTGCCCGCGCAGCGGCCCGGAGATGCACTCGCCCATGATCTGCGGCCACAGGCTGTTGGTGGCGCGGTCGTAGAGCACGCGGTTCATGTTCAGGAACTGCCCGGTGGTGCCCAGGGCGAAGCTGCGCGCGCCCAGGGCCCCGAGGTACCCGGCCACGCTGCCCGTGAGCGGGCTGTAGGTCACGCTGCGCCGCGCCCCGGCCTCGTCCTGGAGGTTCAGCACCTCGTGGCGGGCCAGGATGTCGCGCGGGTAGATGAACACCGGGCCGCCCTCGCGGGCGGGCTCCTCCACCAGCACCTGCGCGTCGCGGTCCATGTACAGCGAGGCGTCGGAAACAGGGATGAACTCCGGGGCGTCCACGGCGCGCGGGCGCTCGCGCACCCGGGCGTCGCCCAGCAGCAGTTCGAGCAGCCGGGCGTAGGGGTCCGGCGGCGGCGGGGCGGCCGGGTCGGAGGAACTGGTCGTCAACTGGGCGGACGCGGGCGGGGCCAGGCAGGCCAGCAGCAGCAGCAGCACCCCCAGCGCCCCGGCGCGCAACACGGCGGACAGGCTCATTCTCCCCCCGGCTCCCGGCTCATCCGGCCGGCGGCGGCGGCGCGCCCATCGCGCCGCCGCCCGCCCGGCCCCATCCCGCCATAGCACGCGCCCCCCGGCGGTGCAAAGCCCCCGGGCGGCGCAAGGCCCCCGGGCGAAGACGGCCGGGCCATCGCCCGGCCGCCCTTTCGCCCGGTGGTCACTTCCAGTCGGGAATGGGCAGCTCCACGAGCTTGAGGAACTTGTCCGTCACCACGTCGCGGTCGTCCAGCCTGGCCACCTCCTCCCTGGAAAAGCGGCCGATGCCGACGAAGAACTCGGCGATTTCCTTCTGCCACCGCTCGGCCTGGGACAGGCCCCCGCTCTGGTCCATGACCTGGAGAACCTCCTCATAGGTCCAGCGGGGGTGCAGCTCCAGGTCGCCCCGGGATTCCTCCGCGGTCATGCGGATGCCGCAGAACTCGTTCATGTACTGGCGATGCAGCTCCACGATGCGCTCGCTCAGGCCCTCCTCGCGCATCATCCTGGCCACCCGGAAATGCACGCGCAGGAACTTGGCCACCAGCTCCGGGTGCGCGTCGCACCACTCCCGGTCGCCCACATAGGAGGCCACGGTCGGCACCTTCAGGGAGTCCCCGGTTCCCGCCAGGACCCAGCCGTTGCGCTGGGCGGCGAAGACGAAGGGCGCCCACAGGCCGACGGCGTCGCCGATGTTGCGCTCGAAGGCCGGAACGGCCGAGGACTGGTCCATGTTGACCAGGGTCACGTCGTCGAAGGTCAGCCCGAGCACCTGGAGCCACTTGCCGATCAGGTAGTGCACCGTGGTCTGGGTGGTATAGAGGATCTTCATGCCCCGGACGGTGTCCGGGCTGCCGCAGACCTCGGGGTAGTCGGGATTCCAGCCCTTGATCGCGGCGGCCGGATGGCCGGGGCGCAGGTAGAGCTAGTTGATGCCCTCGTTGATGGTGGCGGCCACGGAGTAAACGTTGTAGCGGATGACCCCGGTGAGCTGCCCCCCGGCCCCGGTGGAGCCGAGCACCCATTGCTTGGCGGGCAGGGCCTCCATCTGGGCCGGACCGCTGTTGAAAAGGTGCATGACGATGTCCAGGCCCTCCTCCTTGTCCCAGCCCATCTTCTTGGCATACCAGATGTTGAAGCCCGGCGACTCGTCGATCCAGCAGGTGTCGATCCGGACCGGCTCGTCGGCGGCGGCTGCCGGAACGGCGCAGTACAGGACAATACCCGCCAGGATGGCGGCCAGCAGCGTTTTCATGGTGTCCTCCTTTGTTCGGTCAACATGATGACAGTCCCTGCCCCTTGCGCCCCGCCCCGCCCCCGGCCGGGGGCGGGGCGGGGCTTTTCCGGGGCGTTGCGCCGCGGCGGCGCAGGGCGCGCGCGGCCGGGGCAAAGCCGCGCGGGGCCCCTAGCGCGTACACTCGTCGATAAGGTACAGGATGTTCCGGTACGGCTTCTTGCCGTGCAGGGTCAGGCCGACCTCGCAGGTGCGCGAGGAGCTGTAGCCCTCCTCGCAGTCCCTGATCTGCTCTTCCAGGTGGCGCAGGGCGAAGGCGTTGAGCTGCGGATGCGTGAAGCCCTTGTCGCCCGAGAAGCCGCAGCAGAAGATGTTCTCCGGGATGACCACCGAGGTCACGCACCGTTCGGCCACTTCCCTGAACTTGTCCACCAGGCCCATCTCGCGGATGGAGCAGGTCGGGTGCAGGGCCACCTTGCGCTGCTTCCTGACGAACTCCAGCCTCCCGGCCAGGTGTTCGAGCACGAAGGCCACGGGCTCCTGGATGGAGATGCGCGGGTCCATCTTCTTCTTCATGCGCGCCACGCAGGGGCTCGTCTCGCACAGGACCGGGATCTCGCCGTTTCCGCTAAGGGCCAGCAGCGCGGTTTCCAGTTCCTTCAGCTTGGCGTCGGCCTGCTCGTGCAGGCCCTTTGTCTCGAACATCTTGCCGCAGCAAAGGCCCTTGGCCTTGTCCGGCAGGATCACGGAATAGCCCGCCTTGCGCAGCAGGCGCACGGCCACATCCATGAGCGGGTCCTCCCCGGCGCCGCCCGCGCCCTTGTAGCCCATCATGCGCACGGCGCAGGAGGGATAGTAGACCACGGCCGGAGCGTCGGGGGTGACGCAGCTCCGGGGCACGGGGCTGCCGCCGGTCAGGCGCACCTCGTGGAGGTCGGGGATCTTCATGCCCACGGCGGCCCCGGCCAGGGAGCCCGAGGCCGAGGCCAGGCTGTGGCCGAGCAGCCTGTGCGCGCCAGAGCCCACGCGCAGCAGGCCCGAGGCCGCGCCCTCCAGCAGGCCGAAGTGCCCGGCAACGGACGAGGCCACGCCCTTGGCCAGGGCGGAATGGCCGCGCCCGCGCAGCTTCTTCATCAGCCCGGCGATGTCGATGCCCAGCGGGCAGCGCGTGGCGCACAGGCCGTCGGCCGCGCACAGGTCCACGCCAAGGCGCCTGAAGGCCGCCTCCCACTTGTCGGCCAGGTCGTTCCTGCCGTCCCGGCGCAGCCCGGCGATGGTCCGCAGCGTATAGATGCGCTGGCGGGAGGACAGGCCCACGCCGCCCGAGGGGCAGACGTACTCGCAAAACCCGCAGTCGATGCAGGTGTCCACGATGGGGTCCACGGCCACGGCGTACTTCAGGCCCGCGAGATGGCCGTTGGGGTCCTCGTTGAGCAGCACGTCGGGGTTCATGATGTTCAGGGGGTCGATGATCTCCTTGAGCTCATACATCACCTGGGTCAGCTCGTCGCCCCATTCCTGGCGCACGAAAGGCGCCACGGCCCGCCCGGTGCCGTGCTCGGCCTTGAGGGCGCCGCCAAGGCCCAGCACGACCACGGCCACCTCCTCGATGACCTTGGCCACGTCGGCGATGGCCGCCGGGTCGTTGATGCGCAGGGGGATGGAGAAGTGGATGTTGCCGTGCAGGGCGTGCCCGTGGACCCCGGACTTGGTGAAGCCGTACTTGTGCAGGATCTCCACGAAGCTCCGGCAGGCCTGGGGCAGGTTGTTGATGGGCACGCAGTAGTCTTCCGAGTAGGCGAACTCCTCCGGATGCCGGGTGCCGGCCAGCAGGGGGAAGAGCGCCCGGCGCACGTTCCACAGGGCCTCGCACACGGCGTGGTCCGTCTCGAAGTTGACCGGCGAGACGGGCTTGACCTCCTCGAAAACGGCGTTCACCCCGGCCACGTTCGCGGCCAGGTCCTGCGGCGTTTCGGCGTTGGTCTCAAGCAGCAGCGCGCAGGCGTCGCTGCCCAGCCCGCGCAGGAAATCCGGGAAGGCGGGCAGCTGCATCAGCGCGTTCAGGGACACATGGTTCAGGAACTCCACCGCGTACATGGAACAGCGCTTTTCCAGCAGCAGCACGGCCTGGATGGCGTCGTCCAGGGAGGAGAAGCCGACCAGGGCCGTGGAGCGGTGCGGCCGGAGGCGCTCGGTGCGGATGGTTATGGAGTGGATGAAGCCAAGGGTGCCTTCGGAGCCGATCAGCAGGTGGGCGAGGATGTCCACGGGATCCTCGAAATCGGTGAAGGCGTTCAGGCTGTAGCCGGTGGTGTTGCGGATGCTGAACTTGCGCAGGATCGTCTCGCGCATGGCGTCGTCGGCCAGGATGCGCGCCCTCAGGGCCGCGAGCCGCATGAGCATCCCGGCGTGGCTCTCGCGAAAGCGCGCCACGCTGCCCGGGTCCTCGGTGTCCACGTCGGCGCCGTCGGCCCGGGTGAAGTGCAGGCCGGTCATCATGCTGTAGAGGTTCTTGTCCACGGTGCAGCCGAGTCCGGCGGCCTTGGTGGCGGCCATGCCGCCTATGCTGGCCGCGCTGATCGACGAGGGGTCGGCGGTCATGTAGCGGCCGTGGGGCTTCAGGGCGGCGTTGACCTCGGCGCCGATGACGCCGCAGCGCGCACGGACCCGCTCGCCGCCGTCGAGCACGTCGATCCGCTTCCAGTACGGGCCGAGCAGGCGCACGGTCACGTCCCTGGCGATGGTCTGCCCGCTGACGCCGGTGCCGGAGCCGCGATAGGTGAGGCTCACGCCGGTCTTGCGCGCAATGGCCAGAAGCAGGCCGAGCTGCTCGGGGTTGTAGATGTCCACCACCGCCTTGGCGATGGGTTCGAAGGGGCTGCCGTCGACCGAATAGGCCTTGACCAGCAGCTCGTCGGTATGCACCTGCCGTTCCGGAAGGACGCCTTGGGCCTCCTGGATGAACCTGGTGAAATCAGCCATGAAACACTCCTCGGGACCATGCTCCGTCGCGTGCGGGGCGGGGCGGGGACTGAAGGTTCTGGTCCGCGTGCCGTCCCGGGCAGGCCCGCCGCCTGCCCGGGTGCATGAACGGCCGCCCGGGGATGCCGGGCGGCCCCGCGACAACGGGCCGGGGCGGAACTAGACCGCGCTGTATCCCGCCTCGAAGGCTGCGGAATTGCCCTTTTCGAACCGCTCCTTGCCCTTTTTGCGGAACATGTCGTTCATGCCGCGCATGCCGTCCTCGAAACCGAAGTCGCCAAGCAGCTTGATGATGGCCGCGGTCATGATGACGTTGGCGCCCTTGGGCTGGCCGATCCGCTGGGCCAGGGAGGAACAGGGCACCCGGTGCACGGACACGTCCGTGCGCCCGAAGCCCTCGCCGCCGACCAGGTCGCTGTTGACCAGGACGATGCCGCCCTTCTTGACCAGATGCCCGTGCAAGGCAAGGGCGGATTCGCTCATGGCCAGCAGCAGGTCCGGCTCGTCGAGGGAGGGGTTGTAGACCATCTCCCGGCTGTACTTCACGGTGCAGTTGGCCGCGCCGCCGCGCATGGCGGAGCCGTAGGAGGGGCTCCAGGTGGCGGTGCGCCCGTTGAACAGGGCCACTTCGGCCACGATCAGGCCGCAGGTCAGGACCCCCTGGCCTCCCAGGCCGGCAAAGAGTATCTCGCGCATCAGCGTTCCTCCCGTTTCTTGAATTCGCCCAGCGGATAGTAGGGGATGATCTCCTCCTCGATGCGCTTCATGGCGCCGAGCACGTCCAGGCCCCAGTTGGTGGGGCAGGGCGAGAGAACCTCCACCGTGGAATAGCCCTCCTTGTTGACCTGGGCCGCCAGGGCGTTCTTGATGTACTTCTTCACCGTGGCGATCCGCTTGGGGCTGGTGACCGCGCCGCGCGCCGCATAGGCCACGTCGAACTGGCTGGCCACCAGCTCGGGGAAGCGGATCGGGTTGCCGGTCACGGCGCAGTCGCGGCCCTTGGGCGAGGTGGTGGTCTTCTGCCCGGGCATGGTGGTCCAGCTCATCTGGCCGCCGGTCATGCCGAAGTTGGTGTTGTTGATGGCGATCATGGTGATGTTCTCGTTGCGGTAGGCGGCGTTCAGGGTCTCCGCGATGCCGATGCTGTAGGCGTCGCCGTCGCCCTGGTAGGCCACGATGGTCACATCGGGCTCGCAGCGCTTCATGCCCGTGGCCACCGCCGAGGCCCTGCCGTGCGGGCAGTGCAGGCGGTCGGTGACCAGGCCGCCGCCAAGCAGGCTCGAACAGCCCACGCCCAGGGGGAAGATGACGTTGTTGTCCTGCCCGAGTTCCTCCAGGCATTCGGCGATCAGCCGGATGACGATGCCGTGGCCGCAGCCGGGGCAGAAGCTGGTCTCCCTGTCGATAATGGCGGGGACTTTACGCGAAACGGCCATTAGTACACCTCCTTGCGGGCGCCGGACACGATCTGCCCGAACCCGTCCATGATGAACTTGCGCGACGGCAGGCCGTACACGCAGGGCAAGGCGTGCGTCGGGACAAAGCGGTCCCGGAACACCGTTTTGCTGGCCAGGGCCACGTCGTCCACCATCTGCCCGGTGGCGTTGGCCTCCACGGTGATGAAGCCCTTGACCCCGGGGTTCACCTCGGCAAAGGCCTTGACCGGGAACGGCCAGGCCGTGATGGGCCGGATCAGGCCCACCTTGAGGCCCTGGGCGCGCATCTGGCGCGTCACGCCCTTGACCGCGCGCCCGGGCAGCCCGTAGGCCACGAACACATAGTCCGCGTCCTGCACGTTCTCCGACTCCCAGCGCTGTTCCTCGGCGCGGATGGTCTCGTACTTCCTGTTCAGCTGCTCCGCCTCCTGCATGGAGTCGCGGTCGAAGATGCCGATCTTCTTGTAGCTGTACTTGCCGTCGAAGCCCCAGGGCAGCTTCGGGGGCTCCACGAAATCGGGCAGCTCGCAGGGCTCCATCATCTGGCCCAGGGCGCCTTCGGTCATGAAGACGGTCACCACCCGGTACTTCTCCGCCAGCTCGTAGGCGGTGAGCATCAGGTCCACCGCCTCCTGGATGGACGAGGGGCACAAGACGATGCAGCGGTAGTCGCCGTTGCCGCCGCCCCTGGTCTCCCGGAAGTAGTCGCACTGGGAGGAGAAGAGTGTGCCCAGGCCGTTGCCGTAGCGCACCACGTTGACCACGACGCAGGTCAGCTCCTCGTCGGAGAGCACGGAGATGCCCTCCTGCTTCAGGCTGATCCCGGGGCCGGACGAGGCCGTAAGGGCGCGGACGCCGCAGGCGGCGGCGCCCATGACCATGTTGATGGCCGCCAGCTCGCTCTCCGATTGGATGAATTGACGGCCCAGCTCCGGCAGCCGCTTGGCCAGGTATTCCATGATCTCCGAGGAGGGCGTGATCGGGTAGCCTGCGTAGAAACGCACGCCCGCCCGGACGGCCGCCTCGGCGATGGCGACGTTGCCCTTCATCATTTCAGCCATAATACGCCTCACTTGCATATGCATTGTGTGTCCGGGGCATGCCGGCAGCGGATGTGCCGCACGCCCCGCCAGTGTTTTGCCTGCGAATCAATGCCCCGGCCCGTGGCTGCTGCGCCGGGGGAGCGCCGGGGTGCCGTCGCTCCCGGGCCCCGCCTGCCGGGCCCCGGGGCGGCTCAGGCCGACGCGGACTGCTTCGCGGAGGCCTTCCCGCCCGGCGCGCCGATAATCGTGAACACCCGGTCCGGGCACACGAGATAGCAGATGCCGCACTTGATGCATTTGGCGTCGTCCACCTGCACCGGCCTGTAGCCTGCCTCGGTGAAGACGGCGGAGAAGGAAAGCGCCTCCTGCTTGCAGTGGGCCACACAGAGCCCGCACTGCTTGCAGCGGCTTTGGGTAACGATGATCCTGTCCATTGTGTCTCTCCATGCGGGTAGTTTGAGGGCCGCCCCTGGCGGCCGCTTGCAAGGGGTTTTCCGTCCGCGGCCCGGCACCCGCCCGGGGCCGCGGACGGAAAAGGGGAACCTAGGCGGCGGACCCCACGGGCTCGCCCACCCGCTCGGCGAAACGGCGCTTGTAACGGAAGGTCAAAAGCGCACTGACCACGCCGAGCATGCACACGACGACGTCGTAGATGAAGATGTAGTTGTAGGCCGCGTTGCCGTAGGTATCGATCCAGTGCCCGAAGAGGATGAAGATGAAGAGGTCGGGCGAGTAGCCGATGGCGCAGACGATGCCTGCGGTGATGGCCGCGTACTTGACCGGGATGCGCACCTCGGACGGCACGGCGAACATGGTTCCCCGCGCGGTGAAGGTGAACACGCCCATGAGCAGCATCAGGACGACGGCGACGGCGATGGGCGTATCGGGCGGCAGGAACATGATGGTGGTCACCACCACGGCCGCGCCGATCCAGGAGAACAGCAGCACCTTGGTCACGGACCCGAACTTGTCGCCCAGGACGCCGCCCACCGGGGACATGACGAAGCGGATGCCGTAGGTGCGGATGATGGCCAGGCCGCCGGAAAAGACCACGGACACGCCCAGCACGTTGGTGAAATAGGGCGTGAAGTAGGAGATGGAGCAATACAGGGTGTAGGTCGAGAAGACCGCGATGCCCGCGAACCAGGTGCCGGGACAGCGCAACACGACCAGGAAGTCGTTCAGGGTGATGGGCTCCTTGGCCTTGTCGATGGTGCCCTTCTCCTTGAGCTTGGCCGGGCCGTCCACCAGGAAGTACAGCACGACGCTACAGGCGATGCCGCACAGGCCGAAGAAGATGAGCACGGCCTTGAAGCCGAAGACCTCGTCGACGTACCAGGCGAACACGCTGAGGGCGATGGTGTTCACGATGACGCTGCCCAGCCCGGCGAAGGCCTCGGCGAAGCCGAAGACCTTGCCCTGGTTGTTCTCGTCCGTAAGCAGGCGCACCACCTTGATGTGGGCCGGGAAGAGCAGGAACAGGCCGGTGATGGCAAAGCCCGCGAACACGAACAGGGCGAAGTCGTAGTTCAGGTTGTAGGCCAGCAGGATGGACAAAAGCGAGGTGCCCATGAGCCCGCAGATGTACATGGTCTTGTGGTTGAACTTGTCCGAAAGGATGCCGCCCAGGGGCGCGCCCAGGATGTTGCCCCAGCCGAAGATCATGACCAGGATGCCGAGCTGGGCGTTGGTCGCCCCAAGGGCTTTCAGGGTCGGATCATAGAAAACGTACTGCACGAAGGGCGCCGCATAGGTGATGGCGTAGGCCATTCCACAGAAGAAAAGCGTGACAAAGGTCTTTAGGCTGAAGCTGCGCTGTTGCGACATGACGTCTCCTTGCCTGGTTAAAGGTTTCCCTTGCGGCGGAAACGCGGCACCCGTCCTTTCGCGGTGTCCTTCCGCCCACACTCCCCCGGGATCCGGGGCGCCGTCCCCCTTGCCCCGCCCGGACCGGCCCGCCGGGCCCGGTCCGTGATCCCGTCCGTCCATTCACACCGTCCTTGGCGCGTGCGCCCGCGGGGCCCCGCGGGCGCACGCCGACCGGCTAGGCCGCCGGCCCCCGCTCCCCCTCGCGCGCCAGCAGGCAGGCCAGGGCGATGGAGTTGATCTTGACCTGCGCCGTGTCCGAGCGCGAACCGAGCACCACGGGGTGCGTGGTGCCCAGGATGACCCCGGCCCACTGGGCCTTGTTCAGGGTCAGCCAGGATTTGCCCAGGGCGTTGCCGGTCTCGATGTTGGGGGCCAGGATGAGATCCACGTCGCCGCTGATTTCGCTGGCGATGTGCTTGTGCTCCGCCGCCGCGCGGTCGAAGGCCACGTCGAAGGCGATCGGGCCCTCGAGCACGCAGGGCAGGGTTTCCCCGGCCGCAGCCATCCGGGCCAGGGCCTGGGTGTCCACGGTGGCGGGCACCTTGGGGTCGACCATCTCGTTGGCGGTCAGGGCCGCGACCTTGGGCTTGGCAAAACCCAGGCGCCGCATGGCCGCCAGGGCGTTGTTCAGGATGCCGACCTTCTGTTCCAGGCCGGGAGCCGTGTTCATGCCGCTGTCCGAACAGAAAATCAGCTTGTGGTATTCCCTGACTTCGTAGACGGCGAGGGCGCTGAGCAGCGAGCCGCCGCGCAGGCCGCGCTCGCGGTTCAGGATGGCCCTCAGGTAGTCGGAGGTGTTGATGGTGCCCTTCATCAGCACGTCGGCCTCGCCCCGGCGCACGGCCTCCACGGCCACCGCGGCGCATTCCGCAGGGGTCTGGCAGGGCAGCACGCGGCAGCCTTCGAGCCCGACCCCGGCGCACAGCGCGCGCAGGCGGTCCGCGTCGCCCACCAGCACCGGGTCGATGATGCCGCGCTCCTGGGCCATCTTGGCGGCGGCGAGAATCGCGGCGTCCTCGGCCGCAGCGATGCAGACCCGGTATGCCGGGCCAGCGGCGGCCTTCTGGAGCAGTTCGGAAAATGATTGCAGCATGTTCGGCCTCGTATTCGCATTCAGCTATTTTAGAACGTCGTTCCAATTCAGGGGCGCGCCGACGCCGTCGCCGGGTGCCCGGCCGGTTTCCCGGTGGGGGCGCCCCGCGCGCCAGGGCGCCGGAGCCGCCGCGGGCGGCGCGAAGCGCGCCGGGCGAAAATCAATACTCCCTGGCCGTTTCCTCGCCGCGAAGCACGCGCAGGGCGCCCAGGGCCAGGGACTCCATTTCCTTTTCCCCGGGCAGCACGGCGATGGGCGCCAGGAAGCCGACGCGCCCGGCCACGCCGTCGACCACGCGCCGGGAGCGGGCGATGCCGCCGGTGATGATGATCCGGTCCACCCTGCCCCGCAGCGCGGCGCCGTACCTGGCGATCTCGCAGGCCACCTGGTAGATGAAGGCGTCCAGGACCAGGGTGGCCCGCTCGTCCCCGGCTTCGCAGCGGGCCTCGATCTCCAGCATGTCCTTGGTGCCGAGGTAGTCGTACATGCCGCCGCGAACGCTCAGCAGGTCGACCATTTCCTTGTGCGTGTACTTGCCGCTGTAGCAGAGGTTCACCAGCGGATACGCGGGCAGGCCGCCGCTGCGCTCGGGCGAGAAGGGGCCGTTGCTGCGCCCGCCCGAGCCGTCGACCATCCTGCCGCCGGTGTGCGCGGCGACGGAAACCCCGGAGCCCAGGTGGGCCACGATGAAATTGTAGTCCGCGTAGGTGCCGCCAAGCTGCGCGGCGATTTCGCGGCACACGGCCTTCTGGTTCAGGGCGTGCATCCAGCTGGGGCGCTCCAGCTCGGAAATGCCGGAGATCCTGGCCACATCCCAGAACTCGTCGACGGAGACCGGGTCCACGGTGTAGGCGGGGGCGCAGGCCTCGTCGGCCAGCTCGCGGGCCAGGATCGGCCCCAGGTTGGAGGGGTGCTCCCCGAACCTGGCCGCCCGCAGGTCTTCGAGCATGGGGGGGGACACACGGTAGGTGCCGCCGGGCAGGCGCTTCAACAGGCCGCCCCGGCCCACCACGCAGGCGAACCCGTCCAGGGCCAGGCCGGCCTCGCGCAGGGCGTCCAGGATGGCCTCCCGGCGGAAGGGCCCCTGGGCCACCACCGAGGGGAACCCGTTGACCAGCTCCTGGGGATGCTGGACGTTGCGGCTGAAAAGCTCCTCGGACCCTTCGAAGGCGGCGATCTTGGTGGACGTGCCACCCGGGTTGATAGCCAGAACACGCATGACGTTCTCCGTTGCGGTGTCCCCGGCTTCACGCCCGCGCGGCAGCGCCCGGCCCGCGCGCCTTGGGCGCGCATTGGGCGATACGGGCTAGAGCAGCGCGGAGATGTTCGCCGAGGTCCGTTTCAATTGTTGTACAATGAGCGCGATATCGTGGTTCTGCATGCGCTGGGTCGGGCCGGACACGCTCATGGCCGCCACGGCCTCGCCCTTCCTGTCCAGGATCGGCACCCCCACGCAGGTCAGGCCGATCTCCTGCTCCTCGTCGTCCACGGCATAGCCCTGCTCGCGCACCTTGCCGATTTCCGCCAGGAGCGCGGGGACGTCCGTTATGGTGTTCACCGTGTACCTGACGAACTTGTAGTTCTTCAGGGTCCGCTCGGAGATGTTCGGGGAAAAGGCCAGCAGGCATTTCCCGACCGACGAGCAGTAGCAGTCCATGACCGAGCCGACCCTGGGGCTGACGGACAGGATGTTGTCCTTGCTGTCCTCCTTGAGGACGATGATGCTGCGGTACACCCCGGCCGAGCTGGCATCGAGGATGGAAACGTTGACCGCCTCGTTGAATTCCTTGTGCAGGCTGGCCGCGAACGGTCTGTAGATGTCGTGCGTGTTTATCTTGCTGGCCATGGATATGTACACGACACCGAGACCGTACTTCCCGGAATCCTTATGCTGCTCGACGAAATGCTGCGACTCCAGGGTTTGCAGTGTCCGGAACACGGTGCTCTTGTAGATCCCAAGATCCTTGCTGATCTGGGAGATGCCCACGGGCTCGGCCTGCCTGTTGAGATACAGGAGGATCTCCAGGGCTCTTTCCACAGCTTTGATGTTCGACGACATGGCTTTTCTGCTCCTGCTGGGACGGTGGATTGTTTTAAAGTAACCGGCACTGCCGCCCAGCCCTTAGCACAGAATCGCGCTTCCCGCAGCACGGTCCGCCCGGGTTCCGTTCTATCTGATAGAACGACGTTTCAAAACGGACAGGCAAACAGTGTTCCCCCGGGCCGGAAAAGTCAAGCCGGGAAAATCCGCACGCGCCACTTTTTCCGGCCTCAAAAGGCTCTTCCCCGGGCCGCCATACGAAATAAATCAATCAAAACAGAATGTTACTTCCCGAGAAAAATACCAAAAAACCGGGAACGGCACGCGCCCGGGCGACGACACACCCGGCCGGCAGCGTTTGCCATGATTGACCCCCCTTGCTTTTTGGGGCATACTTCGCCCCGTTTAGAATATCGTTCCACACAATAGAACGCACGGTGACCGGCGTTTTCCGCCAGGGCCCGAGGCGATCCGGGCGGTTTCGGGCCGCCGGGTGCGCACGGGCAGGACCCGTGCGACAAGGTCCGCGCATGTCCCAGCAGAACCCCCAAGGCGTTGCGGTCGCCAACCTGACCAAGTCCTTCGCGGAGCTGAC
>NZ_JALNWM010000023.1 GCF_023230885.1 Desulfocurvus sp.
GGTCTCGCGGCGCATGAGCGTGGACGCGGCGGACAAGGCCCTGATCAACTACTGGTTCCGCCACGTCTGGGAGCTGGGCTGGCCGCTGTACCCGGGCATGATCCTCACGGCGTCCCTGGGCGGACTGCCCATCCACCAGCTCATCGCCTGGACCTTCCCGGCGGTGCCGCTGTGCCTGCTGCTGGGCTGGGTCTTCGTGCTGCGCCCGGGGCGGCTGCGCATCGAGGAAACGCCCGCCCCCGTGACCACGGCCCGGACCTCCCTGGCGGGCATCCTCGTCCTCGGGCTGCCGCTGCTGGTGGCCATCGGGGGCGCCGTCGCCCTGGAGGGCGCCATCGGCCTGCTGCTGCCGGGGGTGCCCTTCGAGTGGGGCGTGCTCGCGGCGCTGCTGGCGGCCATCGTGGTCCTACTGGCCCAGAACGGCTTCCCCCTGGCCCCCGTGCGCCAGACCCTCGCCAGCCGCCACCTCTACTCCATGCTCTTCGTCATCGTGGCCATCTTCGTCTTCAAGGAGACCATGCAGGCCGCAGGCGTGGTCCACGAGCTGGCGGGCATGGCCGGGGGCGAGGTGGCCCTGCTGGCCTCGGCGGTGTTCCTGCCCTTCCTGGTGGGCGCCATCTCGGGCATCAACGTGGCCTTCGTGGGCGCGACATTCCCGCTGCTGCTGGGCATCCTGGAGGGTCTGGGCATGCAGGACCAGACCCTGCCCTACCTGGTCCTGGCCCAGTTCTTCGGCTTTACCGGGGTCATGATCTCGCCCCTGCACATCTGCTTCATCCTCACCTGCCAGTTTTTCCAGGTGGAGCTGTCGCGCGTGTGGCGCAGGCTGGTGGTGCCCTGCGCGCTCCTGGCCGCCTCGGGCTCGGGCTACTTCCTGCTCATCCGCTAGCCGCCGCGCCCTGCGCAGGGCGGGTTGCCAAAACACGCCGCTTCGTGTTTTGGTGACGGACACTGGAAACCCCTGTGGCGGAGGAACCATGAGCAAACAGTACGATCTGGTGGTCGTCGGCGCCGGCGTGGCGGGCGGGGCCGCGGCCAGGGCCTGCCGCGACGCGGGCATGACCGTGGCCATCGTGGAGTCCGACCGCTTCGGCGGCACCTGCCCCCTGCGGGGCTGCAACCCCAAGAAGGTGCTCCTGGGCGCGGCGCAGATCGTGGCCCTGGCCCGGGGGCTGCATGGCAAGGGCCTGCGCGGCGAGCCCGAGGTGGACTGGGCGGCCCTGCAAGCCTTCAAGGCCGGGTTCGTGGACAAGATGCCCGGCCGCATCGAGGCCGCCTATTCCCGGCGCGGCATCGACACCCTGCACGGCCACGCGCGGCTCACCGGGCCGCGCACCCTGGAGGTGGACGGCCAGCCCCTGGAGGCCGGGCGCATCTTCCTCGGCCCCGGCGCGTATCCGGCACCCCTGGGCATCCCCGGCGAAGAGTTCGTCACCCTGTCCGACGCTTTCCTGGACCTCGCGGCCCTGCCCGGGCGCATCGTCTTCATCGGCGGCGGCTACATCTCCTTCGAATTCGCCCACTTGGCGGCCCGGGCCGGGGCGCGGGCCACGGTGCTGCATCGCGGGGCCCAGGTCCTGGGCGGCTTCGAGCCCGGGCTGGCCGAAGTCGTGGCGCAGGCCTCGCGCCAGGCGGGCATCGAGGTGCACGCCGCCATGCCCGTGCGCGCCGTGGCCCGGGCGGCGGACGGGAGCCTCGCCGTGCACGCCGGGCCCGACGGCGCCGAGGTCTTCCCCTGCGACATGGTCGTTCACGGCGCGGGGCGCGTCCCGGCCCTGGACGGCCTGGGCCTCGAGGCGGCCGGGGTGGCCTTCGGGCCGCGCGGCATCCTGGTCAACGAATACATGCAAAGCACCAGCAACCCGGCGGTCTACGCCGGGGGCGACGCCGCCAGCACCCCCTTCGCCCTGACGCCCTCCTCCAACAACGAAGGGCAGGTGGCGGCGCACAACATGATCCACGGCAACAGCCTGACCGTCGACCAGGCGGGCATCCCGCGCGTGGTGTTCAGCATCCCGCCCCTGGCCGCCGTGGGCCCCACCGAGGCCGAGGCCCGGGCCCACGGGCTGGAGGTGACCGCGCACCAGGGCGACATGAACGACTGGCTGCCCTGGCAGCGCCTGGGCGAAACCCACACGGGCTACAAGATCCTCACCGCGCCGGACGGGCGCATCGTGGCCGCGCACCTGGCCGGGCACCACGCCGAGGAGCTCGTCAACACCTTCGCCCTGGCCGTGCGCCTGGGGCTCACGGCACACGAGGTGCGCCGGACCATCTGGGCCTACCCCACCAGCGGCTACTACATCCAATACATGCTGCCCGGGCAGTGACGCCGCCCAAACGTCACGCGGCGCTCATGGCCGCGTCACGGCGCGGTGCTTTCCTTTTCCCGGCGGGACAACGTCCCGCCGGGGAGGAAAGCATGACCAAGGAAAAGATCCGCCCGGCGACCCGGACGACGGGGGCGAACCCCGGCCCGCAGCGCGCCGGGCTGCCCCTGAACAGGATGGTCAAGGCCTACGCCGGGGCCCACCGCTGCACCCTGGCGGCGGGCGGACGGACCCTGCCCGCCCGGCTCATCGACATCAACGCCGCGTCCTCGCGCCTGCGCCTGGATGCCCCCTCGGGGGGGCCGGGCCTGCGCCTGGACCAAAACGCCCTGCTCCACGCCCGGCTCACGGCCTCGGGACGGATTCTCGACGGCCTGGCCTGCCGGGTGGCCTGGCTGACGGAAAGCGAGGTGGGTCTGGAATTCGACACCCACCTCGGCCTGGGTATCGGCGAGCTGCAACAGGCCCTGGATTCCGTGCACGCGGCCTGCTAGGGCCTGCCCGCCCCGGGCAGCAGTTCCGCCAGCCGCTCCAGGTCCGCCGGGAAATTGATGTTCAGGAATACGTCGGCTTCGCGCGGGGAACGGGGCAGGTGGTGGCGCGCCGGGGGCGGCACGGCGCGGGCCAGGGCGTAGAGCCCCCGGGCGGCGGCGGCGGCCAGCAGCGGCCCGGCCGCCTGTTCGTACACCGCCACCAGCGGCTCGATGCGTCCGTCCGGTTCGTCGCGAAAGGTGGTCATGACCGCCCCGGCGGGGCGCGCCGCGCGCCCGGCCACCAGGCGCCCCACGACGGAGTCGTCCAGCAGGGGCAGGTCGCAGGCCAGCACCAGCAGCGGCCCGCCCACATGGCGCAGCCCGGTGAGGATGCCGCCCAGGGGGCCCATGCCGGGGGTGTCGTCGGGCAGCCAGGGCGTCTCCAGCCCCAGGGGGCCGGGGTCGCGCCCGGACACCCATACCCGCGCGGCGTGGCGCGCGGCCAGGGCGACGGTACGCGCCAGCAGCGGCCGCCCGCCCACGGGCAGCGCGACCTTGTCCCGGCCCAGGCGGCGGCTCCGGCCTCCGGCCAGCACCAGCGCGTTGAGGGTTTCGCTCATGAGGTTCCTTGCGCGCGCCCGGGCGCACGGGATAAATGGGACGCCTGCGCGCACGGGGAAAAGCGCCGGGCGGCCCAACAGGCTCGAAAAATCCCCGCGCACCCGGGGACGCGCGAAAAACCGGGAGGCCATACCGCCTGCGGACACAGCGCGCCCGGGCGCCTGTGAAATCCGGGGGGCCGCAGGCCCGCGCGGGCCGACAGGGCCGGGCCGTTTCCCGCGCTCCCGGGGGCACGGCCGACCGCCAAGCAGCTCACCCGGCCCGCGCGTCTCGGGCCGTTTCCCGCGATGCCGGGGGCGCGGCCGACGCGGCGACGATATGGACACCGGCTCGGCCCGTTTCCCGCACCCCCGGAGGCGCGACGCGCCCACGTCTGCGGCGCCTTCCGCCGGAGACCCGTTTCCCGCACTCCCGGAGGCGCGACGATTCCGGGGCGTCCCGGCGCGGCGCGCAGAGCCTGCTCGGTCGGCGGGGGGCGGGCAGATCGTTGCGCATCCGGAAGGCGCGGGCGACAGGCGGCGGGCGGCGCGGCCCCGGGCCGGGCCCCGGACCGAGCCCCGGGCCGACGCAAATCCTACGGGCGGCCCCCGGCGGTGTCAATTCGGGGCCCGGCAGGGCGGGAACCCCGGCAAGCCTCTCCCGCGCCGGGCGCGGCGCCTGCGTCCAAAATGCGAACAGGGATTGCGCCCCTCCCGTGCGGAGGAGCACAATCCCTTGATTTCTCTGGAGCCAGCGCGGAGATTTGAACTCCGGACCTGCTGATTACGAATCAGCTGCTCTACCAACTGAGCTACGCTGGCAATTTGCGCGAGAACCGTTGATAGCCGAGGCTCGGGGGCCAGTCAAGGGCCAAAACCCCGGGTGGAAAAATAGTGCCGGAACAGCCCCCGGTGCCCCCTGGCCGGGGTCCACCCGGGGCCACCCGGAGTCCGCACGGGGCCCGCCGCCTCTCCCCTAAAGGCGCCCGCAGGGGCACCGCGCGCTCCACGCGTCCGGCGTCGGCGTCCGCCGCCCCCCCAAAAAACGCCCGCGAAGGAGCCCTTCCCCGTCAATCGCGGTCCTGGCTCAAGCCCGGGCTGAACCGTCCTGCCGGTCCTCCCGGCGCGACATATTGCGCGCCGCCGGCCGGGCGGCCGCGCCCGGGCCCCCGCGCGGGGGCCCGGGGCGCGGGCGGTGCGGCGGCGGTTCCCGCCGCCCGGGCTAGCCCTTCTTTTTCTTGCCCGCGGCCTGGTGGCGCAGGGTGGCGGGCAGCACGGCCTTGCGCAGGCGCACGGATCGCGGCGTGACCTCCACCAGCTCGTCCTCGCGGATGAAGTGCAGGGCGCGCTCCAGGGTCATGGTCTGCACGTTGGTCAGCACCACGGCCTCGTCCTTGCCCGAGGCGCGCATGTTGGTCAGCTTCTTTTCCTTGCAGGGGTTCACGTCGATGTCGTTGTCGCGGTTGTGCTCGCCGACGATCATGCCCTCGTAGATCGGATCCCCGGCGCGCACGAACAGCTGGCCGCGCGGCTCGAGGTTGAACAGGGCGTAGGGCACGGCGCTGCCCGGGCGGTCGGCAACGATGGACCCGGAAAAGCGCGTGGGGAAGTCGCCGCGATGTTCCTCGTAACCCGAGAGGTACGAGTTCATGATGCCCGTGCCCTTGGTGTCGGTGAGGAATTCGTCACGGTAGCCGATGAGCCCGCGCGAGGGCACGGAGAACTCCAGGCGCACGCGCCCCGAGCCGTTGTTGACCATGTTGGTCAGCCGTCCCTTGCGAATGGCCAGCTTTTCGGTGACCACCCCCGCGAAGGCCTCGTCGCAGTCCACATAGAGGTGCTCGATGGGCTCCAGCACGCGGCCCTGGTCGTCGCGCTTGAGGATGACCTCGGGGCGGCCCACGCTCAGCTCGAAGCCCTCGCGGCGCATGGTCTCGATGATGATGGCCATCTGGAACTCGCCCCGGCCCTTGACCACGAAGGCGTCGCGCTCGTCGGTGTCCTCCACGCGGATGGCCACGTTGGACAGAGCCTCGCGCATCAGCCGGTCGCGGATCTTGGAGGAGGTCACGTTCTTGCCCTCGCGGCCGGCCAGGGGCGAGGTGTTGATGGAAAAGCGCATGGAGACGGTGGGTTCGTCCACGGTGATGCGCGGCAGCGCCCGGGGCTCGGCGGCGGTGCAGATGGTGTCGCCGATGCGCACGTCCTCGATGCCCGAGAGCACGATGATGTCGCCGGGGTCGGCGCTGTCGGCGTCGGCCAGTTGCAGGCCGCGGTAGGTTTGCAGGCGCGTGACGCGCAGGGGCTTGGGCGTGCCGCTCTCGCCGATGCGCACCAGGCTCTGGTTGCCGCGCACGGTGCCGCCCAGGACGCGGCCCACGGCCAGCCGCCCCAGGTAGTCCGAATAGCCCAGGTCGGACACGAGCATCTGGAAGGGCGCGTCGGCGTCGTAGACCGGGGCGGGCATGTCCGAAACGATGGCGTCCATGAGGCAGTGCAGGTTCTGCCCGGGCTCGTCCAGGCTGCGCGAGGCCACGCCGTCGCGGCCCACGGCGTAGAACAGCGGGAAGTCGAGCTGCTCGTCGCTGGCGCCCAGGTCGATGAGCAGGTCGTAGACCTCGCTCAGCACCTCTTCGGGCCGCGCGTCGGCGCGGTCGATCTTGTTGACGACCACGAACACGGCCAGGTGCGCGGCCAGGGCCTTTTCCAGCACGAAGCGCGTTTGCGGCAGCGGGCCCTCGGAGGCGTCCACCAGCAGGATGGCGCCGTCGGCCATGGACAGGGCGCGCTCCACCTCGCCGCCGAAGTCGGCGTGGCCGGGGGTGTCGATGACGTTGACCTTCACCCCCCGCCAGACGATGGAGCAGTTCTTGGCGGCGATGGTGATGCCGCGCTCGCGCTCCAGGTCCATGGAGTCCATCACGCGGTCCTGGACTTCCTGGTTGTCGCGGAACAGGCCGCTTTGGCGGAGCATCTGGTCCGTGAGGGTGGTCTTGCCGTGGTCGACGTGGGCGATGATGGCGATATTGCGGATCTTTTCGTTGCGAGCCTTGTTCCTGGGCATGGTGTTGTCCTCGTGATGGTGGGTCCGGCCAGACGCCGGGGACCGCTCTCCTACGCTGTTTGCCCGCGCTACGCAATGCATTGGCGCAGGGGCGTGAAACAGGGCGCGGGGCGGAATGATGCGAACGTTCAGGCTTAGGGCAGGTCGGGCAGCGTCGGGTCGGGAGGGTCGGGGTCCCACAGGCCGTCGCCCGGGGTGCCCGCGCCCAGGTGGCGGTGGGCGATGTCGGGGGCGGCGGCGGGCACGGCGCACAGGATGAGCGAAAGCCGGTCGGCCATGCGCATTTCGTGGCGCAGGGCCTCGGGGTCGGCGTGGGGGGCGCGCTCGCCGCGCAGGATCAGGGTCTCGAAGTTCTGGGCCGCCAGTCGCCGGGCGAAGTGCCGGTGGGCCTCCAGGTGCCGCCGGGCGGCGGCGTGGGCCCGGGCCAGGGCCACGGCCAGGTCCGCCCCCTCGGCCAGGCCCGGCAGCAGGGCGCAGGCGTAGGCCAGCAGCGCGGGCAGCTCCGGCCCGGCCAGGGGCGAGGCCGCCAGCCGCACGAGCAGCTCCAGGTTGCGCGCGGTCCAGGGGCAGCGGCTGTGGCGCAGGGCCGCGCGGGCGGCCAGGGCCCCCTCGGGAGCCAGGGCGGCGTCCACCGCCCGGGCCAGGGCGGGGGGCGCGCCGTGGCCCGGGCGCAGCCGCCGGGCGATCCCGGCGCAGGCGGCCTGGTCGGGCCGCAGGGTCACCGCGCGCCCCCCGGGCAGCAGGAAGCGCGCCCGGGGCTCCAGGGCCGCCAGGGCCCGGCCCAGGGCTTGGGCGCCGTCCCCTCCGGCCAGGGCCGCGTCGGCCTCGGCCAGGGCGGGCTCCAGGGCGCGTTGCATCTCCCGGTCCGGAAAGAGCAGCAGCTCGGCCAGCAGCGCGGCGTCGGGGTCGCCGTCGGCGGCGTCGGCCCCGGCCAGCAGCGCGGCCAGGGCCGCGTCGTCGGCGCCGCCAAGGGCCGTGCGCGCCAGGCGCTCCACCTCCGCCCCGGCGGGGGTTTCGCGCTCCAGCTCCCGGGCCACATCCCGGGCCAGGGCCTGCGCCGGATTCCGGGCCGGGGCATGCATGGTCAGCCTCCCAGGCCCATGAACCGGCGGCTCAGGGCCGTGGCGTAGTGGTCGGTCATGCCCGCCAGGTAGTCGAGCACCAGCACGGCGGCCTCGTAGGGCCCGGCTCCGGGCGCGCGCAGGGTTTCGGCCCGCTCGCGGCCCAGGAGGGCCGCGGCCTGGGCCGGGGTGCAGAGGCCGCCCCGCGCCGGGGGCGCATCCGCGCACAGGGCCAGGGCGCCGGGGATAAGGGTGTCCAGCAACAGCCCCAGGGAGCGCTGGGCCCCGAGTTCCAGCTCCACCTTGCGCCGGGAGCGGAACAGGCGGTCCTCCACCTCGCCGTAGACCTCGCGCAGGCGCTGGCTGGCCGGCTCCCGGGCAACGTCCAACAGCCCGGGGGCGAACTCCCCGCGCATGATCGCGTCGTAATTGTCCCTGAAGGCCGCGACGCAGGCCCCGATGGCCCGGGTCATGATGGCCGCGCGCAGGCTGCCGTTGCGCGAGCGCCGGGGCCGGGCGGCGTAGTCGTCGACCCTGGCGGCGTCCATTTCCAGGGCATCCTTGAACTCGTCCAGCAGGAAGCGCCCGGGCAGGATGTCCAGCTCCATGGCGTCTTCCAGGTCCATGACCCGGTAGCAGATGTCGTCGGCGGCCTCGGTGAGGAAGGCCAGGGGGTGGCGGCGATGGTCGCCGGGGGGGCCCGGCAGGCCCAGCCGGGCGGCCACCTGCTCCAGCGTCGAACGCTCGCCGTGCAGGCAGCTGAACTTGTCCTTGCCCGGCGGGGCGTTGTCGGCCGTGCGCGGATATTTCATCAGCGCGCCCAGCACGGCCAGGGTCGGGCGCATGCCCGTGCCGTTTTCCTCGAACCCGGTGCGGACCATGATCCGCAGGGCCATGGCGTTGCCGTCGAAGCGCGTCAGGTCGGCCCGCTGCGCGGCGGACAGGGCGGCGGCCAGCGTGTCGTTGTCGGCCAGCCAGGCCTTGAACCAGGCCTTGATGGCCTCCTCGCCGCTGTGGCCGAAAGGCGGGTTGCCGATGTCGTGGGCCAGGCAGGCCGCCTGGACCACCTGGCCGACGTGCCCGGGGCACAGCCCGCCGGGCAGCTCGCCCCCGGCCTCCAGCAGGCGGCCCACATGCACGCCCAGGCTGCGGCCCAGGCTGGCCGATTCCATGCTGTGCGACAGCCGGGTGTGGATGTGGTCGTTCTCGTTCAGCGGGTGAACCTGGGTCTTGCGGCCGAGCCTGCGGAAATGCCCGGAAAAGACGATGCGGTCGTAATCGCGCTCGAAGGGGCTGCGCGGGTCCTGCCCGGGGTCGGGCTCGGGCCTGTCCGTGCCGTATCGCCCGCTGTCGAGCAGGCGCTCCCAGCGCATGGTGTCCGGTGGGGTCATGCTGCCTCGCTTGTTTGGTCGGCCCCAGCATACGGGCCCGCGGCCCCGGGCACAACCCGTTTGACCGCCCCCGGCGCGACGGGAGCGCGCAGCCGGAATATCCCTTGCTCTTTGCTTGGGATGCAAGCATATAGATAATAAATTATAACTTCCGACCCAGGGTGCCCGATGCTCGCCCGCCTGCGCGTCAGCCTCAGCGTTTCCATCCAGACCATCTTTTTCGCCGTGGCCCTGACCCTGGCGGGGCTGCTGACCTGGTACGGCTACCAGAAGAATATCGAAGCGGCCCTGGACATGGCCCAGGACCTGATGCGCGAGGTCAACGGGGCCATCCTGCGCGACATGGACGCCATCTACGCGCCCGTGCGGACCCTGGGCGCGGCCCTGCCCCTGGCCCCGGAGGTGGCCGTGAAGCCCGAGGGCACGGACCATCCCCTGGCCGGGGCCTTCCTGGCCGCCCTGGACTGCAACGAGCACATCTACAGCATCTTCCTGGGCTGGGACGACGGCGAGTTCTACCAGGCGATCCACCTGCGCGGCGCAGTGGCCGTGCGCCAGGCGCTGCGGGCGCCGCCCCTGGCCAGCTACGCCCTGCGCCACGTCAGCCCCGGGTCCTACGGCAGCACCGCCCAGAGCTGGACCTTCCTGGACGCCCGGCGCCGCCCCCTGGCCCGGCGCACCGAGCCCACGGCCTTCGACCCGCGCAGGCGCCCCTGGTACAAGCTGGCCCGCCCGCGCGACGAGCTGGTGAAGACCAAGCTCTATGTGTTCGCCAGCACGCGCGACCTGGGCACCACCGTCGCCCGCAGCTTCGCGACGCCCGTGGGCGGGGTGCTGGGCATCGACCTGACCCTGGGCGGCCTGTCGCGGATCCTGCGCGGCTACGACCTGGGCGACGGGGGCCAGGTGTTCACCTTCGCCGCCGACGGCCAGCTCACGGGGCACCGCGAGCCCGGCAGGGTCGTGCGCCGCGTCACCGACCGCCAGGGCCGCCCGTGGAACCTGCCCGCGCGCATCGCCACCCTGGACGACCCGGTCATCCAGGGCGTCTACGATCAGTACGCCAGCGGGGCGGACATGGAGAACGCCATCACGGGGTTCGATGTCGGCGGGCGGCGCTTTTTGTCCATGATCACGCCCCTGGGCAACGTGGGCAGCCACGAGTTCGTGGCCGTGGTCGCCCCCCAGGAGCGTTTCGTCGCCCCGCTGAACCGCGTGCGCACCAATCTTCTGCTGTTTTCCCTGGCGGCGCTGCTGGCCGCCATGCCGCTCATCGTCCTGGTGGCCCGGCGCATCGCCCGCCCGCTGAACCTCATGGCCGCCGAGGCCGAGCGCATCAAGCGCTTCGACCTGGACTCGACCCTGAACCTGCGCTCGCGCATCATCGAGGTCGACAACCTGTCCACCTCCATGAGCCGCATGAAGGGCGCCCTGCGTTCCTTCGGCCAGTACATCCCGCGCGACCTGGTGCGCAGGCTCGTGGAGTCCGGGGCCGAGCCGCGCCTGGGCGGCGACCGCCGCGAGCTGACCATCCTGTTCACCGACATCGCCGACTTCACCACCCTGTCCGACACCATGCCCCCCGAAGCGCTCATGACGATTCTATCCAACTATTTTAGCATATTGGGCGGAACGATCAGCGGCGCGGACGGCACCATCGACAAGTTCATCGGCGATTCGGTGATGGCCTTCTGGAACGCCCCGACCCGCACGCCGGACCACACGGCCCTGGCCTGCCTGGCCGCCCTGCGCGGGGCCTCGGCCCTCGCGGACCACTGTGTTCCCGGGCCGGACGGCTGCCGGATGCTGGCCACGCGCTTCGGCCTGCACCGGGGCGAGGCCGTGGTGGGCAACATCGGGTCCTCGGACCGCCTGAACTACACGGCCATGGGCTCGGCGGTGAACGTCGCCGCGCGCCTGGAGGGCATGAACAAGTTCTACGGCACGACCATCCTGGCCAGCCAGGCCGTGGCCGACGCGGCCGGGGACGAATTCGTGTTCCGCGCGGTGGATGTGGCCCTGCCCAAGGGCGCGCTCCGGCCTGTGGCCGTATGCGAGCTGCTGGGCACCCGGCCGGATGGGGCGCATCCGGAGCTGGCCGCGCCCCGGGCGGCCCTGGAGGGGCTGGACGCCTGGAACGCGGCCTACGCGGACTATCGCGCCCGGCGCTGGGCTCGGGCGCGCGAGGCCCTTTTGGCGCTGCACGCCGCCGCGCCCGGCCGGCTGACGCGCCTGTACCTGGAGCGCACGGCGCGCGCCCTGGCCCGCGAGCCCGGCCCGGACTGGACCGGCGTGGAGGAGTTTCATTTCAAATGAGCACGGTATCCTGTGCGGCCCGCGTGGCCCTGTTGCTGGCCCTGTATGCGGCCCTGGCCCTTCCGGCGGCCGCCCGGGGCGCGGAGGGGGACCTGGTCGTGGTCGGCAACCACGCCCCGCCGTTCCGGATCATCGAAAACGGCGGCTTCTACGGCATCTACTTCGATGTCATGAACGAGATAGCCCGGCGGACGGGGCTGGGCGTGCGCTTTGTGGAAGCGCCCTTCCAGCGCTGCCTGGCGATGATGGAACAGGGCGAGGCCGACATCATGCTCGGCCCCAACCGGACCCCCGAGCGCGAGGCGTTCATGGCCTACACCACGGTGCGCTTCCCCCCGGCCGACAAGGGTTTCTACGTCTACCCCGGCACCAGCCCCGTGCGCGCCCATGCCGACCTGGGGGGCCTGGCCGTGGCCGTGCTGCGCGGCGCGCGCTACTATCCGGAGTTCGACGACGACCGGACCCTGCGCAAGGTGGAGTGCTTCGACCAGATCCAGGCCGTGGAGAAGGTGCTCACCGGCGAGTGCGACGCCATGCTCATCCCCGTGCAGGAGGCCGACTACCTGCTCATGCACCTGGGCGTGGACCTGGAGCGCTCGCCCTTTGTCGTGCCCGGAAAGCCGTCCTACCTGACCATCTCGCGCCGGAGCCCCCGGGCCCTGGTCCGGCGCGAGGTCATGGAGGAAGCCATGCGCGGCATGGTCCGCGACGGGACCCTGGAGGCCATCCTGGCGCGCTACCGCTAGGCCGGGGCCGCGCCGTCCTCGGTGCCGCGCTGGCATTCGCGGGTGGTGAAGAACTCGATTTCCGGCCAGAGGTCCTTGATGTGCCCCAGCTGCCAGGCCCCGGCGGCCAGCAGGGTCAGGTGGCCCTCGGCGTCGCGGGCCAGGTTTCCGGCCTGCCCCTTCTCGAAGGCCTTGAGCCGGGCCTTGTCCTTGCAGTCGACCCAGCGCGCTGTGGTGTACGGCGTGGAGACGTAGCTGGCGTCGACCCCGTATTCGTCGCGCAGCCGGGCGACGATGACCTCGAACTGCAACACGCCCACGGCGCCCAGGATCAGGTCGGCCCCCAGCAGCGGCAGGAAGAGCTGCGCCGCGCCTTCTTCCACCAGCTGTTGCAGGCCCTTGCGCAGCTGCTTGGCCTTGAGCGGCGTGCGCAGTTGCACCACGCGGAAGTGCTCGGGCGCGAAGTTGGGGATGCCCGTGAAGGCCAGGGGTTCCTTCTCGCTGAATGTGTCGCCGATGCGGATGGTGCCGTGGTTGCGGATGCCGATGATGTCTCCGGGCCAGGCCTCCTCCACGGCGGTGCGCTCCTGGGCCAGGAACATGATGGGGCTGGCGATGGCGATGTCCTTGCCCACGCGGTGGTGGCGCACGCGCATCCCGCGCTCGAAGCGCCCGGAGCAGATGCGCACGAAGGCGATGCGGTCGCGGTGGGCGGGGTCCATATTGGCCTGGACTTTGAAGACGAAGCCCGAGAACTCCGGCTCCTCGGGGCGGACCACGCGGGTGGCCGCGGCGCGCGGCTGCGGCGCCGGGGCGATATCCACGAAGCTGTCCAGCAGCTCGCGCACCCCGAAGTTGTTCACCGCGCTGCCGAAGAAGACCGGCGTCTGGCTGCCCTTGAGGAAGGCGTCCAGGTCGAAGGCGTTGCCCGCGCCCTGGAGCAGCTCCACATCCTCGCGCAGGGTGTCGGCCTTGTCGCCCAGCAGTTCGTCCAGGCGCGGGTCCGCGAGGTCGTGGATGGTCACGGCGTCGCCTGCCTCGGGGCCCCGCCCGGGGACGAACAGGGTCACCTCGCGGCGGTGCAGGTGGTAGATGCCCAGGAAGTCCCCGCCGCGCCCGATGGGCCAGGACAGGGGCGCGCACTCGATCTGCAGGGTTTCCTCGATCTCGTCCATGATCTCGAAGGGGTCGCGGCCCTCGCGGTCCAGCTTGTTGATGAAGGTCAGGATGGGCGTGTTGCGCATCCGGCAGACCTCCATGAGCTTGCGGGTCTGGGTTTCCACGCCCTTGGCGCAGTCTATGACCATGACCGCGCTGTCCACGGCGGTAAGCACGCGGTAGGTGTCTTCGGAAAAGTCCTGGTGGCCGGGAGTGTCCAGCAGGTTGATCTCGTAGTCGCGGTAGTCGAACTGCAACACCGAGCTGGTGACGGAGATGCCCCGGTCGCGCTCGATGGCCATCCAGTCGCTGGTGGCGTGGCGGTCGGCCTTGCGCGCGCGCACTGAGCCCGCCATCTGGATGGCGCCGCCGAAGAGCAGGAGCTTTTCGGTGAGGGTGGTCTTGCCTGCGTCGGGGTGGCTGATGATGCCGAAGGTGCGCCGCCGGGCGATCTGGCGCTCCAGGGTGCTTTGCATGGTCGTTTTCTCCTGGCGGCGGGGGGCGCCGCCGCGCGTGTTCCGGCGCGGGCCGGGGAAATGTGGGCGCCGCCGGGCCCGGGCGCCGGGCGCACGCCCAGGCCCCGGCCCGGAAGCCGCGCGCGGTCTTCCGGGCGGCGGGGCGGCGCGCACAGTACGAGGACTGGCGCCCAGCGTCAATTCGTGAATGCGGACCGGGGTGCGCAGGCGTCCTGCGCCTGCTCTGGGGGGCCGCCCTCCCCCGCCCCGGGGCGCGCCCCGGACGTACAAGACCATCGACGCCGCCGGGCGGGGATGATAGTGTCGGCAGCCAGGGCCACCGGGGCGCCGGAAACGCCCGGCCGCCGGCGCCCGCCGCCCCCCGGATCGCCGCCCGCCGCCCACGGCCGGACGCGGCAAGGAGTGGATCGATGCTTGTCGACGGATACGGCCGCGAAGTCAGCTACCTGCGCCTGTCGGTCACCGACCGCTGCAACCTGAACTGCTTCTACTGCCGTTCGGGCCAGGAGCTGGACTACCTGGCCCACGAAAACATCCTGAGCTACGAGGAGATGGTCGCCCTGGCACGCGCGGCGCGGGCCCTGCGGGTCGAGAAGCTGCGGCTCACCGGCGGCGAGCCCTTTGCCCGGCGCGACTTCCTGGCCTTCCTCGGCCTCTTGCGCGAGAACTGCCCCGACCTGGACGTGCGCATCACCACCAACGCCACCCTGCTGGGCGGCAAGGCCGCCGCCGTCAAGCACCTGGGCGTACGGCGCATCAACATCTCCATGGACACCCTGGACCCGGCGCGCTTTCGCGAAATCACCGGGCGCGACATGCTCGACCGCGTCCTGGCGGCCATCGACGAATGCCTGGCCCTGCACCTGCGGGTGAAGATCAACGTGGTGGCCATGAAGGGCGTCAACGACTCGGAGCTGCCCGCCTTCGTGCGCCTGGCCTGCGACAAGCCCGTGGACGTGCGTTTCATCGAGTTCATGCCCATCGGCGCGGCCACGCGCTGGAACGACGCCGCCACCTGGACCGCCCGGGAAATCGTCGCCAGGGCCGGGGAGATGGTCCGCCTGACCCCCGTGGAACGCCACAGCCGCGCCGAGGGCCCGGCGCGGCTGTACACCATCGCGGGCGGCCGGGGCCGCCTGGGGGTCATCTCGCCCCTGTCCGACCATTTCTGCAAGAGCTGCAACCGGCTGCGCGTCACCTCCGACGGCCGCCTGCGCACCTGCCTGTTCTCGGACAAGGAATACCGGCTGCGGCCCGCCCTGCGCCACCCGCACCTGGGCCTGGAGCGCGTGGTGGACATCATGCGCCGCGCCCTGCGCACCAAGCCCCTGGGCCACGAACTGCTGGAAATGCGCAGGCGGGCCCAGGTCTGCGACCGGGTCATGTCGTCCATCGGCGGCTAGGAAACGGCATGCCCATGGACCGGGACCAGTTCGAGGCCCTGGTGGCCGACGAGGCCAGCGCCGAACGCTACCTGCTGCGCCACTGCTGGGAGAACCACCAGCGCTTCTGCCCGCGCTGCAAGAGCCGCAAGAACTACCGCCTGAAAAGCGGGCGCAGGCGCTGCGCGCGCTGCCGCTACACCTTCCAGGATTTCTCGGGCCGCTGGATCAACAACTGCAACCTGAGCTGCCGCGACTGGCTGCGGGTCATGAACCTGTTCGCCGCCGAGGCCACGGCCCGCCAGGTCTCCCTCGAACTCGGCCTGTCGTACAACACGGCCTACAAGGCCGTGAACACCCTGCGCTTCGCCATCATGGCCCACGCCCTGGACGCCAAGCAGCTGCTGGGCGAACAGTCCTGCCTGGGGCTGACCCTGTCCGGCCGGATGCTCAAGGACCGCCCGGGGCCCTGCGGCAAGGTGGAAACCCCGGTCTTCGGCATCATGGACCGCCGGGAATGGGTCTTCGTGGACCTTGTGCCCGGCTTCGACGCCGAGACGATCCTCCACTTCCAGCTCAACTTCCAGCTCGGGCTCGTGCGCCAGGGCAACGTGATCTACACCGACCGCTACCAGCGCTACGACACCCTGATCTGCTGCCTGGGCGGCTCGCCCGCCGCCGACTATGTAAGAAGCTCCCGGCGCGGCGTGAGCATCGACACCGCGCCCGAAGGGTTCTGGAGCTATGCGGGCCAGCGGCTGCTCAAATACCACGGCGTCACGCCCCAGCGCTTCCCGCTCTACCTGAAGGAACTGGAATTCCGCTACAACTCGCGCACCAGGGAACTCCTGCCCCTGCTGGCGGCCTGCGTGTGCGACCTGGTGCCCGACTTCTCCTAGGTCCGCGCCCGCACGACGCCGCCGCCGGAGTCCGCAGCAGGGACGGTATGCGCCCCAGGCCCGCGCCCGCACGGCGGGCAGCCCGGGCCAGGGCGTCCATGCGTTTCGCCCGCCGCCGCGCCCGCACGGCGCGGCTTCATGTTATGGCGCGCAACACATTGGAATAATTAATTTCATATCCGAAGCCCCCCCGGAACCACGCCAAGGCCGCGGCCCTAGCAGCCCCGGAAGCCCCGGGCCCAGGCCGCGCGCAGGGCCTCCGGCCCCAGGGCGGCCAGGGGCTCCAGCTCCCCCGCCACGCGCACCCGCCCGTACTCCTCGATGGCCCGGCGGTTGGCCGGGTTGAGCGGGCCGCAGAGCACGACCCCGGCCACGTCCAGCCCCCGGGCGCGCAGAGCCTCCAGGGTCAGCAGGGTGTGGTTGATGGTGCCCAGGCCGCTGCGGGCCGCCACGAGCACCGGCAGCCCCAGGGCGGCCATGAGGTCGGTCGTCAGCAGGCCCGGGGCCAGGGGCACCAGCGCGCCCCCGGCGCCCTCCACCACCAGGGGCTCCCCGGCGGGCAGCGGCGGGATGCCCAACCGCGCGGGGTCGATGCGCACGCCTTCGAGGCGCGCGGCCTCGTGGGGCGAGAGCGGCGCGGCCAGCCGGTAGGCCTCGGGCAGCAGGCAGCCCGGCCCGCGTCCCGAAAGCCGGGCCACGGCCAGGCTGTCCGAATCCTCCCGGGCGCCGCTTTGCACGGGCTTCCAGTAGCGCCCGCCGCGCGCGGCCAGGAGCATGGCGCAGAGCACGGTCTTGCCCACGCCGGTGTCGGTTCCGGTGACGAAAAGGCGCCTGGGCAGGGCGGTCATGTGAAAAGCTCCTCGCGGGCCACGGCCCGGGCCACGGCCGAGGTCAGCCGCTCCAGGTCGTCCGGACCGATGCAATAGGGCGGCATGAGGTAGACCAGCCTGCCGAAGGGCCGGACCCACACGCCCCGGGAGACGAAAAAGTCCTGGATGGCGGCCATGTTCACGGGGCGGCGGGTTTCCACCACGCCGATGGCCCCCAGCACGCGCACGTCGGCCACGGTGTCCAGCCCGGCGCAGGGCGCGAGGCCCCGGCGCAACCCGGCCTCCACGGCGGCCACGCGCTGCTGCCAGGGCGAGTCCAGCAGCAGGCGCACGCTGGCCAGGGCCACGGCGCAGGCCAGGGGGTTGGCCATGAAGGTCGGCCCGTGCATCAGGGTGCCCAGGCGCCCGCCCGAGATGGTGTCGGCCACATGGTCCGTGGCCAGGGTGGCGGCCAGGGTCATGGTTCCGCCCGTAAGGGCCTTGCCCAGGCACAGGATGTCCGGCGCCACGTCCGCCCACTGGCAGGCGAACAGCCGCCCGGTACGCCCGAAGCCGGTGGCGATCTCGTCGGCGATGAGCAGCACCCCGGTCTCGTCGCACAGCTCGCGCACCCGGCGCAGGTAGTCCGGGCTGTAGAAGCGCATGCCCCCCGCGCCCTGGACCACGGGCTCCAGGATGACCGCCGCCAGCTCGCCGGCGTGGGCGCGCAGCAGCCGGGCGAACCCGGCCGCATGGGCCTCGTCCCAGGGCTGACCGAAGGCCGGGCCGGGGGCCGGGGCGAAGACCTGCCGCGCCACGACGCCCTCGAAGGCCTGGTGCATGCCCGTCACGGGGTCGCACACGCTCATGGCCTGGAAGGTGTCGCCGTGGTAGCCGCCGCGCACGGTCATGAGCCGCGTGCGGCCCGTCTCCCCGCGCGAGAGCCAGTATTGGTGGGCCATCTTGATGGCCACCTCCACGGACACGGAACCCGAGTCGGCGAAAAACACGCGCGTGAGCGGCCCGGGGGTCAGCTCCACCAGCAGCCGGGCCAGCTCCACCGCCGGGGCGTGGGTCAGTCCGCCGAACATGACATGGGCCATGACCCGGGCCTGCTCGCCCAGGGCGCGCACCAGCACGGGGTGGCCATAGCCGTGAATGGCCGCCCACCAGGAGGACATGCCGTCCACCAGCTCGCGCCCGTCGTGCAGGCGCAGGCGCACCCCCGAGGCCGAGGCCACGGCGCGCACGGGCAGCGGATCGGCCATGCCGGTGTAGGGGTGCCACAGGTGGGCCCGGTCGTAGGCGAGGAGTTCGCGTTCGGTCATGGGCGGCGGGGGGGAGGCGGGGATATGGGTCATGGGCGCTCCGTGCCCAGGTTGTTGCCGAAGGGAGACGGCTTGTCAACCGCCGCACGGCGCGCCCCGGGGGACGGGACAGGAACGGACGGCGGGAACGGGAAAGGCGCCCGGCGCGGAAGTTCCACACCGGGCGCCGGGGCTCGACGACGCTTTGGGCCGACAGGGGGAGGATGTCGACGCGGCAGGGTGGCGGAGCCGCGCCGCCTGGCCCGGGGCGTCCGGAAAAATCTAGTCCACCGGCTTCGGACCGGGGCCGTGGGGCCTGTAGAGCACCGTGTTGCGGGTGTTGAGATTGGCCACGGCGCAGGCTTCCACGTCGGTGTAGTAGAACTTGCCGGTGTTGATGCCGGACTCGTCGATGAAGCGCGCCATACGGGTCATGGTCTGGTTGCTTTCCACAAAGGCCGGTGCGGCCACGAAGCAGACCGCCCAGGTGGCGGCCAGGCCCAGGATGAGGCTCGTCCAGCGGCGCAGGGTGCTCTTTTCTTGCATCGTTGCTGGCTCCGGTTGCCCCGGCCGGGGCCGGGGGGTGGGTCCGGCGGGCGGCCAAGCCGCCCGCCGGACAGGATGAGACGCGGGGCCTAGATGTTCGCGGTGATCTCGGGGAACACCAAGTAGAACATGATATAGGCCATGACCAGGGTCAACACGAGGTTGAAGCTCTGGCCGCAGACATACAGGATGAGGGGCTTGCCGCCCTTGAAGTGGTGGCGCAGCTCACGGAAGTTCGTGGCCAGGCCGATGGCAGCGAAGGACAGGCAGAAGAACCAGCCGCGGAAGCCGCGGGTGAAGCCGCGCAGCACGCCCTGGTCGACCATGGTGAAACCGGCATCCTCGCCCAGGTAGGTGTACAGCCAGGAGAAGATGACGGAGGCGGCCAGGAAGCCCAGCACGAACTTGGGGAAGCGGTTCCAGATCTCGCCCCAGCCCACGGTGCGCCCGGCCTCGCACTCGACCCGCGTGCACCAGTACACGGCCACGCCGAAGGCGGTGACGCCGATGAGCACGTTCTGGATCATCTTGATGGTCGCGGCGACGTACAGGGCCTTCTCGGAGAGGAAGGCGCCCGCGGCGGCCACGGCGCCGGTGGCGTCGATGGTGCCGCCCATCCAGGCGCCGCCAAGGATGTAGGGCATGCCGGTGGCCTTGATGATCATGGGCATGACGATCATCATGATGGCGGTGAAGACCAGGGACAGGCCGATGGCGGTGGTCAGCTCCTCCTTCTTGGCGCGGCAGGCGGCGGCGGTGGCGATGGCCGCCGAGGTGCCGCACACGGACATGTCGGCGGAGATGACGATGTTCAGGGTCTTGGAGGGGATCTTCAACACCTTCTGGCCGAAGATGAAGGTGCAGATGAGCACGATGGGCGTGACCACCCAGGCCACGAAGATGCCCGGCACGCCGATGGCGATGATCTTGTTGAAGAGCACCTCGGCGCCCAGCAGCACCAGGCCGGTCTTGATGTAGAACTCGACCTCCAGGGCGGGCTTGACCCACTGGGGGGTGCCGATGGTGTTGGCGATGAGCATGCCCACGAAGATGGCCCATGCGGCGTCGCCGATGCCGTAGTGCTTCATGGTCGACTGGTTGGCCATGAGGTAGGCCAGGGTCGCCAGGGCGAAGACGGCGATGAAGCCCTTGAGGAAGCCGGCGGTATCCTTGCCCATGGCCTTGATGCCGATGGAGAAGAACAGCGCGATGATGACCATGAGCCCCAGCAGGTGGGGGATGATGTTGAAGGCCTTGGTCTGGGTCTTGGACTTGGCCTTGCTCTCGGCGTTCCTGGCCCGGCGCCAGTTGTCGATCTTGTCCGAGGCGGCGGTGTTCAGGGTGGCGTCCTGGAAGGCGGCCTCGGCGGCCAGGGTCTCGGCGGCCAGGGCCTCTTCCAGGGCGGCGGCGGCCTTCTCCTTGGCGGCCTCATACTTGGGCATGGCCTTGGCGTTCAGAGCCTCGGCCCGCTCCTTGGAGAGGTACAGGGCGTCCAGGGGGTTGTCGCTCCAGCCCTTGGGCGTGGACAGCCACTTGCCGATGGACTTGGCGTAGGGTTCGTTGCGGGCCTTGAACTTCTCCTTGGCGTCCTGGGCCTTGTACCAGGCGACGGTCTTGAACGGCGCGCGTTCGGCCTCGGCCTGCATGACGGCGTTGGACTTGTCGAAGACCTCCTGCATGCCCTCGGGCGGCCGGGGCAGGAAGATGATGCAGCCCACGATGAGCAGGAGCGCGCCGAGCCAGATGGCCCAGTAGTCCTCCTTCGTCCACAGGTCGGACCACGTGGAAGCGGCGTTGTCGACCACCGCGCCCGGAGTCTGTTCGGTCTTTTCGGCCATGTGCGGATTCCTCCTCGGTCTGAAAAGGTGTTGGGGGTTGCGTCCGTGTTCCGCAAGCGGCAGCGCCTCCGAGGCGGCCCCCCGTGGGCTTCGGGGGCGGCGCCGCTTGCTGAACGGTCAGTTTCTCCCTGCTGTAAGGCAATGTTTGTGCCAGAAGGCGCGAGCATCTATCTTACTGATATAAAAGAACTAAATATCCCGTCCTTCGGGCGGGGGTGCAAACTCGCGGCCCACAGCTGCAAACTCAGGTTTGCACCTTCGGGAACGGCACCGTGCCGCCGCGCCGGGGCGGGCGGGGCCCTCCCGGCCGGGCCGCGGGGCGGCGGGTCCGGGCGCCCCGCGCCTTGACCCGCCCGGGCAGTGTGCTATCGTGCGCCGAAATTTCGGCCCGGACTCCGCCGGGGCGAAGCAGGGGAAGGAGGGAGCCTTGCAACGCGCGCCGTTCCTCGCGTTCTTCGCGATTCTCGCCGTGGTCTGCTGTCTGGCCCTGGCCGCCTGCGACGGCGGCACCCCCGACTCCGCCACCGCAGCCGCCACCCCCGGCGTCACCGACACTGAAATCGTGCTGGGCTCGTCCCTGGCCCTGTCCGGCCACGCCAGCTACCTCGGCAAGCAGACCCTGCTCGGGGCCATGAGCTACATCCGCCACGTCAACGAACGCGGCGGCGTCCACGGCCGCACCATCCGCGTCATCGCCTACGACGACCAGTACGAACCCGCCCTGTGCGTGGCCAACACCCAGAAGCTGCTCATCGAGGACGACGTTTTCGCGCTGTTCTGCTATGTGGGCACGCCGACGGCGGTAAAGATCATCCCCATGGTCGAGGAGGCCGGGATTCCGCTGGTGGGCCTGTTCACCGGCGCCAACGCCCTGCGCGAGCCCTTCCACCGCTACATCATCAACGTGCGCGCCTCGTACTACCAGGAGACCGCCGAGGCCGTGCGCCGCTTCGTGGAGGACCTGGGGATCAGGCGCATCGCCGTGTTCTACCAGTACGACGCATACGGCTTCGACGGCCTCAAGGGCACCGAGCTGGCCCTCAAGCGCTACGACATGGCCCCGGTGGCCCGGGGCAGCTACGCCCGGGGCACCCTGGACGTGGAGGAGGGCCTGGAGCGCATCGCCTCCTCGGGCGCCGAGGCGGTGGTCATGATCGGCACCTACGAGCCCTGCGCCAAGTTCATCCGCCTGGCCCACGAGCGCGGCTTCGAGCCGCTGTTCCACAACGTGTCCTTCGTCGGCGCCGAGGAGCTGGCCCGGCGCCTGGACCCCAGCCACGGGCACAAGGTTCTCGTGACCCAGGTGGTGCCGCCGCCGGAGGCGCCCGAGTCCAAGACCCTGCTGTGGGGCGCCGGGGAATACACCGAGCTGCTGGCGCGCTACTATCCCGGAGAGGGGCCCAACTCCGTGGGCCTGGAGGGCTACATCAACGCCAAGGTGCTGGTGGAGGGCCTGCGCCGCGCCGGACGCGGGCTGACCCGCGAGGGCCTGCTCGACGCCCTGGAGTCCATCCACGACTTCTCCCTGGGCATCGCCAACACCCTGGACTTCTCGGCCACGGACCACCAGGGCTTCGACCGCGTGTACTTCACCCGCTTCCTGGACGGCCGCTTCGTGCTCATCAGCGACTGGCACGGGCTGGGCCGCGTCCTGGGGCTCGCCCCGCCCGCACCCCCGGCGCCCGCCCCCGCAGCCCCGACACCCGCGCCCCCGGCCGCCGCCCCCCAGGCCCCGGCCGGAGCCCAGTAGCCAAGGCCATGA
>NZ_JALNWM010000024.1 GCF_023230885.1 Desulfocurvus sp.
GGCGAGGAGTTGTGGCGCCTGGTGCTGGTCAACGGCGCGGTGCGGATGACCGTGCCCGGGCATCCGGCCTTCGAGAAGCTTTTGGCCCTGGCCGACGCCGGGGTGTCCATCCTGGTCTGCGGCACCTGCCTGGACTTCTTTGGCCTGCTGGAGCGCAAGGCCGTGGGCCAGACCACCAACATGCTCGACGTGGTCACCAGCCTTCAGCTTGCCACCAAGGTCGTTCGCGTCTAGTTTCGCGCCATGACGCAACGCACACGCCCCCGGCGGGAGCCGGGGGTGCCCTCCCCTGCGGGCGCGCCCGCTCCGGGCGCCGCCCAGGATTCCGCCCCGGGCTCTACCGCCCTGCTACGCATCAACAAGGCCCTGGCCGACGCCGGGGTCTGCTCGCGCCGCGCGGCCGACGAACTGGTGGCTGCCGGAGCGGTCACGGTCAACGGCCAGCCCGTGGACAGCCCCGGCCTGCGCATCGACCCCGCGCGCGACGCGGTGGCCGTACACGGGCGGCCCGTGGTCGTGCCTGTGCCCGGCGCGCGGGCCCACGCCCTGGTCATGCTCAACAAGCCCCCCGAGGTGGTGACCACGGCCCGCGACCCCCAGGGCCGGACCACGGTGCTCGATGTCCTGGGCGACACCTTCGGCGCCGCGCGGCTCTATCCCGTGGGGCGGCTGGACTATTTTTCCCAGGGTCTGCTGCTGCTTACCGACCACGGCGAGCTGGCCAACCGCCTGACCCACCCGCGCTGGCATCTGCCCAAGGTCTATCATGTGCTGGTGCGCGAGGCGGTGCCCCCGGCGGCCCTGGCACTGTTCTCCCGGGGCATGACCCTGGACGACGACGGCCAGGTCCTGGCCCCGGCGCCTACGCGCGTTCTGGAAAACACCCCCCGGGGCACGCTGCTGGAAATGACCCTGACCCAGGGCGTGAACCGCCAGATCCGGCGCATGTGCCGTCAGACGGAGCTGACCGTGCTGCGCCTCACGCGCGTGGCCCTGGGGCCCCTGCTTCTGGGCGAGCTGCCCGAGGGCCGGGCCCGGGTTCTGACTCCCGGCGAGGCCGGGGCCCTGCTGCGGGCCGTGGGCCTGGAGCCCGGGCCCGACGGCGCGGGCGCCCCGGCGCCGCCGCGGGAGGCCGCGGGCGCCCACGGGCGCGAGGGCGGCCGGGCGCCCGGCCGCGAGGGCCGGGGCACCCGCCCCGACAAGGACAGGAAGGATTCCGGCCGCACTGCCGGAGGCCGGACCGGGGGGCGGCCCGGCGGCGGCGCGGCCAAGCCGGGGCGGCGCGGCTGACGCAGCCTTCCGCCGGGCAGGGGGCGTTCCCCCGCCCGCGCCCTGGCCGCGCCTTGGCGGCCCGCGCCCTGCGCGCCCGGGCGGCGCGCCGCCGCCGGTTCCCCGCCGGGCCCCGGGCTATTGGCCCAGGTTTTCCACGCCCTGGGCGCCCTTGTCGCGGTTGTCGAACACGTCGGCGTCCTTGGGCGGGGCGAAGGCGAACACCTCCGCCGGGATGTGCACGTCGAAGGCCAGGTTTTCCAGGCTCACGGCGTTGACGTTGCCGAAAAAGTCCACCAGCTCCATGCGCGTCATCACCGTGCGCCCGGTATCCACCCAGACCGTGGCCTCCACCAGGGACGGCTCGGCCTTGCGCGGGATGAGGTGCAGCCGCCGCAGCCCCGCGTCGTCGCCCTGGTCCTCGACCCAGAAGTCCTCGTCCAGCCGGGCCTTGCCCGCGATGAAGCGCAGCATGGTCCGCGAGTCGAGCACCTGCTCCACGGTGTAGCGGTAGGCCGTCTGTTCCAGCTCGTACCAGGCCCATACGTCCTGGGCGCCCACCACCAGCAGTTCCGGCTCGGGGGTCACGGTCTGCCAGCGGATGAGCGAGGGGCGCTTGAAGCGGATGGTGCCGGTGCGCGTACGGCTCTCGCCGCTGGCGGCGTTGACCAGGGTCTGGCTGAAGGCGGCCTCGAAGCTTTCCAGGCTCTCGTAGCGGCGTTGCATGGCCGCCGTGAGGGCCGCCGTGTCCGCCGCGTCGGCCGTGCCCGGGGCCTGGGCCGAGCAGGTCGAGGTGTGCATGGGCAGGGGCGCGGCCAGGATGGCCGCGAAGAGGAACAGGGCCAGAAAACGCAACAGGGGCATGGGGCCTCCGCAGGGGTCGGGTTGCTCTCGCTTGCGCCAGGGTATATGCAGGCCCTGCCCCAGGCAAGGGGTTTGCACCGCCTGGCGCCGGGCCCCGGGGTTGCTCCGGCGGCCCGCCAGCCCGCACCTTCGCCCGTCCAGGAGCCGTCCATGACCGCCAGCCCCGCCCCCGCCGTGACCCAGTTCCAGCGCCGCCGCATCGAGGCCGAAATCCTGGCCGAGGTCCACGCCGCCCTGTGCGAGAGCATGCCCGGCCCGCAGGCCGTGGCCCTCGTCGCCCGGGCCACGGCCCGCGCCGCCCGCGCCGCCGGGGCGGCCTTTGCCGCCGCCGCGCCCGGGGGGCCCGGGCTGGAGCATTTCGCGGGGGTGGTCGAGGCGTGGCGCGCCGGGGGCGCGCTGGACGTGCAGGACGTGCGCCTGGACGGCCGGACCCTGCGCCTGACGGTGACCCGCTGTGCCTACGCCGGGCTGTACATCGCGGAAATGGGCCTCTCCCCGGAGCTGGCCCAGGCCCTGTCCTGCTCGCGCGACGAAGCCTTCGCCCGGGGCTATTCGCCGTGCCTGCGCATGGAGCGCTCCCGGACCATCGCCCAGGGCGCGCCGCGTTGCGAGTTCCTGTTCCGCTGGGATGCCCGGGTCTCGGAGCCAACCCCCGGCACCTAGCCGGGCCAGTCCGGCATCCCCGCGGATTCTCCTCCGGCCGGTGGATTTCGCGCATCCCGGACGACGGGCTTGCACCGGGTGAACAGCCGCCCATAGCTTCACAGCCAGGCCCCGGGCCGTCCGCCCCGGGCGGGGTCGGCGTGGTTGCGGCCCCGGGCGCCCGGCGCGGGAAGAGTCTGCGCGTGGCGCCGTCCACCTCCCCCCAGCCAGGTTACGCCGAACCTCCGGCGGTGCACATCCTCCACCCCGCACAGGCCGAAAACGCGATTTTCCCACAGCGTGTCCGGCGGATCGCCGAAAACGGCCAATCCGCGCTCCGCCGGGGCGTTGGCGGTATTGAAGACCACGGCAAAGACCACGGCGAATACCACGGCGCGCCGCGTGCAGCAGTTCTGCGGGCCCGTCCTCGCCCTGTGGCCCCCGCCCTCAAGGGCGGCCACGGCGGCGGCGGAATGGCTCAGGCTGCCCGGCGTGGGTGCCCGGGGCCGATGCGGAAGCGGCGCCGGACAAGGGCGATGGACGCCTTGCCCTGCTCCGCCGCGGCCTCGGGGCGGGCCGGGGCGTCGGGGGGGATGCCCTCCCGCCCCCGGCGCCCGAGTCCTGGGCGCCCTGGGGCTCCTTGGGGCTGGCCGGGGCGTCGGCCGGGGGCTGGCGCTGGAGGTCGGTAGGCGGCGGCGGACGTGTCGTTTGCCCGTAGCGGGGCGCCCGGCTACGGTTCGTCGGTCCAGCCCAGGCGCAGGGACAGGTTGTGCGCGGCGTGGCGCAGGGCCTCGATGACCTGCGGCGAGGGGCCGCCCTCCCGGCCTTCGAAGCCGATGAGCAGGACGCTGGCGACAATCTCCCCCGAGCCGTCGAAAACCGGACAGGCCAGCGCCTGCGACCCGGGAATGCTGCTGTTGGGTTCCGTGCGCAGGGCGTATCCCCGGGAAACGGTCTCGCGCAGTTCCTGGCGGAAGCGCTCCCGGGCCCCGGCGTCGGTGCCGAGTTCGGCGTCCAGCAGATGGGCGTAGGCCTGCTCAGGCAGGTAGGCCGCAAAGCAGCGCCCGGCCGCGCTGACGGCCACCGGGGCGTAGAAGCCCACGCGCATGGCGATGGCCACGGGTTTGGGGTTGTGCAGAAAACGTACGATGAGCGGGCCCTGGGAGGTCCACAGGGCCAGGGCCGCGGCCTCGTCGCTTTGCACCCGCAGCCGGTGCAGCTCCGGATCGCAGAAGGTCACGATGTCCATGCGGCCCAGGATGCCCAGGCCCAGCTCCAGGAGCTTGGGGCCGAAGGTGTAGCGCCCGGATTCGTCCTGGCTGACGACCTTCAGGCGGCCGAAGCTGGTCAGGTACTTGTGCAGCTTGCTTTTGCCGACCCCCAGGCGCGCGGCGGCTTCGCCCAGGGTCACCGGCGAGCCGATGGCAAGGAAGGATTCCAGGAGCTCGAAGGCGAGCTCGACGGACTGGATGCCCTGCGGTTGCTTTTCCATGAATTCCTGCTCTCTGGGGTTGGCGTTCGCGCGGGATGCGCGAGATGTCCAACCAGATACCTTCTTTTGATGCCGCCCGCAAATGTCATATTAAGAAACTGAAAATAAAATTGGGAAACGGGTTGACAGACATTGGTCACCAAAATTAAATGGCGTTCACGAATGGTGTAAATGAACCCGTGAACCCTGTGCCGACTCAAGGAGGATGTGGAGATGGTATCGCAACCGATGCTGGCATTTATCGCCCTGTTGCCCATCGCGGTCATCGCGGTGTTTCTGGTCGGGCTACGGTGGCCTGCGCGCCGGGTCATGCCGCTGGCCCTTGTTTCCGTAGCCATTCCGGCCTTTTTCATCTGGAAGGTGCCCGCAGCGCTCATGGCGGCGCAGGCTGTCGACGGGCTGGTGACCGCCATCGGCATCCTGTACATCGTCTTCGGCGCCCTGGTGCTCCTGAACACGCTCAAGGAGGACGGCGCGCTCAGCGTCATTCGTTCCTCTTTCACCGACATCTCGGTGGACCGGCGCATCCAGGTGATCATCATCCTGTGGCTTTTCGGCGCGTTCCTGGAGGGGGCGGCGGGCTTCGGGTCCACGGGCGCGGTCATCGGGCCGTTGTTCCTGGGCATCGGCTTTCCGCCCATGGCGGCGGCCATGCTCTGCATGATCTTTCAGAGTGCGTCGGTTTCTTTCGGCGCGGTGGGCACGCCGATCCTCATCGGCCTTTCGGTGGGCCTGGGCCAGGGCAAGCTGGCCGAGGTCGCCCCGAACATGCCGTGGCCGGAGTACATCCATTCCCTGGGGGCGCAGGTGGCGGCCATCCACGCGGTTATTTCCGTGCTCGTGCCGCTGTTCATGGTCGCCCTGATGACGCGCTATTTCGGACGGGAGCGCTCCTTCCTGCCGGGGCTGCGGGCCTGGAAGTTCGCCCTGTTCGGCGGGGTGTGCCTCTCGGTGCCCTACGCGCTGACGGCGCGCTGGCTGGGGCCGGAATTCCCCGACGTGCTCGGCGGGATGATCGGCCTGATCCCGGTGGTTTTCGCCGCCAAGAAGGGCTAGTTCCTGCCCCGCGACGGCGGCTGGGACTTCCCCCCGCGTGACGACTGGGACGCCCGCTGGACGGGCAGCCTGGCCTTCGGCGGCGAGCTGCCCCAGAGCCGGATGTCGCCGTTGCGGGCCTGGATGCCCTACGCCGTCATGGCCGTCGTGCTTTTCCTGAGCCGCATGGAGGCCCTGCCCTTCAAGGGCTGGCTGCTCAAGCTCACCCTGCGCTCCGGCGAACTTTTCGGCACCAACGTGAGCACGGCCCTTACCCTGGGCTACCTGCCCGGCACCATCTTCATCCTGGCCGCCCTGGTGGCGGTGGCCATCCACGGCGCATCCCCGGGCGTGCTGCGCCGGGCCTCGCGGACATCGTTCTCCGTGGTGGCCGGGGCTTCGGCCGCCCTGCTGGTGGCCGTGCCCATGGTCAAGATCTTCATTGGCAGCGGGGCCGGAATCGCCGATTTGCCCGCCATGCCCAAGGTGCTGGCCCAGGCCTTCGCCGACGGCCTGGGCTCCATCTGGCCGGTAATGGCCTCGGTCATCGGGGCCCTTGGCGCCTTCATCGCGGGCAGCAACACCCTGAGCAACATGATGTTCAGCCTGTTCCAGTACAACGTGGCCACCATCAGCGGCCTCAACCCCGATGTCATCGTCGCCGTACAAAGCGTGGGCGCGGCAGCGGGCAACATGATCTGCGTACACAACGTGATCATGGCCTCGGCCGCCGTCGGCCTGCTGGGCAGGGAGGGCGACATCCTCAGGAAGACCCTCCTGCCCGCCACCTACTACATCCTGGGGGCCGGGGCCGCCGGATACCTGTTGCAGTACGGTTTCGGGCTGCACTTCGGCACGCTCTACCCGGTCCTTGTCCTGATCGTTCTGGCCCTTGGTCTGCGCGCCGCTGCACGAAGCGGCCTGTCCAATCAATAAAGGAAGAGAAGAGGAACACATGTCCTGCATCGAAATGCGCTATCTCGGCTGGTCCAACATCCTGATTCGCGAACCCCAGGGAGACCTGGTCTTCGACCCCTTCTTCCGGAAGATGTACGGGGCCGAGTGGGCCCGCAAGGAGGACTACGAGAAGGTGCGCGTGATCTGCGTTTCCCACGGGCACCACGAGCACTACATGGACACTCCGGCCGTGGCGCGGATGACCGGCGCGCTGGTCGTGTCCAGCCCGGATGTCTGCGAGCACCTGCGCCGGAAACACCGCCTGCCCGAAAGCCAGCTTCGGCCCGTGCTGCCCTTCGACACCGTCGAGGTCCACGGCTACCGGATCACGGCCTTCGACTGGCACCACCGGCCCATCAGCTACCTGCGGTTCTTCCAGGGCAGCCTGGCGGCGGCCTTCGCCTTCGTGGGCAACAATATCCTGCGCTGCCCCTGGCGGGCCCGGTATTACGGCTTTGCGGTGCAGACCCAGGGCGGCGCCAGCATGGTGAACCTGACCGAGGGCATGAATCCGCTGTTTTCCGACGGCGAGCTGGACGTGCTGCGCCAGCGGTTCCGGCCCGATGTTCTGATCGGCGGGCACCAGCTGGTCTACGAGCAGGACGTGGCCCGCGCCGTCCGGCTGACCGGGGTGTCCAGCTGCGTGCTCTACCACCCGCACGAGAAGCTCTTCGGGCAGATGGGCATCGCCTCCGCGCCCCAGGAGCAGGTGGTCGCGGCGGTCAAGGCCCAGGCCCCGGACGTGGACATCCGCCTGCCCCGGCCGATGGAGTGGATCACCGTCCAGACGGAAGGCCCCTGCCAGGATACGGCGGCGGCCAGCCCGGAAGCGAACGCATAACATCTAAACAAAAAAGGAGAAATGCGATGAAACAACAGATCGACACCCCAAAGGCGCCAGCGGCGGTGGGTCCGTTTTCCCAGGGCATCAGGTCTGCGGGCACCCTGTACGTCTCGGGCCAGCTGCCCATCGACCCGGCCACGGGTGAACTGTGCGCGGGCGATATCGCGGACTGCGCCCGGCAGTCCCTGCGCAACCTCGCCGCCGTGGTCGAGGCTGCGGGGGCGACCCTGGACGATGTGCTCAAGGTCACCGTCTTCCTGACGGACATGGCCGACTTCGCCGCGGTCAACGCGGTCTACGCCGAGTTCTTCACGGCGCCCTTCCCCGCGCGCAGCGCCTTTGCCGTGGCGGGGCTGCCCCTGGGCGCCCGCGTGGAGGCCGAGGCCATCGTGTCCCTGCCCTAGGCCCCCGGGCCGTCCGCCCCGGGCGGGGCCGGCGTGGTTCCGGCCCCGGGCGCCCGGCGCGGGAAGAGCCTGCGCATGGTGCCGTCCACCTCCTCCAGCCAGCGTTCGCGCTGGCTGGGGGAGGCCAGGCAGACCACGCCGAACGTCCGGCGGTGCACATCCTCCACCCCGCACAGGCCGAAAACACAATTCTTCCACAGCGTATCCAGCGGATCGCCGAAAACGGCCATCTCGCGCTCCGCCGGGGTGTTGGCGGTATTGAAGACCACCGCGCGCCGCGCGCGCAGCAGCCCCACGGGCACGCCCTCGCCCCCGTCGCCCTCCGCGAAACGATAGGCAACGTCCACGCGCACCACGCGGTCGATCCAGCCCTTGAGCACGGCGGGCGGCATGCCCCACCAGTTGGGATGCACCACGACGATGCCCTCGGCGGCCACCAGGTCGGCGCAATGGGCGCGCACCCCGGGCGGCAGCTCCGCCCCGCGCCCGGCCTCGCCGTCGGGCAGCACGGGGTCGAAGCCCTCGGCGCACAGGTCGTGGAAGGTCACCTCGTGGCCCTCGTCCTCAAGGGCGGCCACGGCTGCGGCGGCGATGGAATGGTTCAGGCTGCCCGGCGTGGGGTGCCCGAGGATGACCAGCATGTTCACGGGACGCTCCTTGCGCGGCGGGTGGCGGGCGGGAGGTCAGCCCTTGAGCACCGTCCGGGGCTTGGCGCCGTCCGCCGGGCCGATAACCCCGTCCTGCTCCATCTGCTCCACGAAACGCGCCGCGCGGTTGAAGCCGATGCGGAAGCGGCGCTGGATAAGGGAGATGGACGCCTTGCCCTGCTCCATGACGAAGGCCACGGCTTCGGGGTAGACCGGGTCGTCGGGGATGCCCTCCCCACCTCCGGGGCCGCCCTCGGCGCCCGAGTCCTGGGCGTCCTGGGCCTCGCGCGACCACTCGCCGAAATCCAGGCCATATTGGGGTTCGGCCCGGGCCTTCCAGAATTCGATGACCCGCCCGATCTCCTCCTCGTCCACCAGGGCGCCGTGCAGGCGCACGGTCTTGCCGCCGCCGGGCTTGAAGAGCATGTCGCCCTTGCCCAGAAGGTGGTTGGCGCCGACGCCGTCCAGGATGGTCCGCGAGTCCTGGGGGGAGGTTACGGTGAAGGCGATGCGGCTGGGGAAGTTGGCCTTGATCAGCCCGGTGACCACATCCACCGAGGGCCGCTGGGTGGCGATGATCATGTGGATGCCCGCCGCGCGCGCCAGCTGCGCCAGGCGCACGATGGAGGTCTCGACCTCCTTGCGCGCCGTGAGCATCAGGTCGGCCAGCTCGTCGATGACGATGACCAGCAGCGGCAGGGGCTCCAGGTCCGCGAACTCGGCGGCCTGCTCGGCGGACAGCCCGGCCAGCTTGCGGTTGAAGCCCTCGACGTTGCGCACGCCCAGGCGGGCCATGGCGTCGTAGCGCTTTTCCATCTCGTACACGGCCCAGTCCAGGGCGTTCTTGGCCAGGGCCATGTCCGTGACCACGGGGTGCACCAGGTGCGGGATGTCGGCGTAGACCGACAGCTCGATGCGCTTGGGGTCCACCAGGAGCAGCTTCACCTGCTCCGGCCCGGCCTTGTAGAGGAAGGACAGCAGGATGGAGTTCAGGCACACGCTCTTGCCCTGGCCCGTGGCACCGGCCACCAGCAGGTGCGGCATGCGCGCCAGGTCGGCCACATGGGGCTGGCCGTGGATGTCCTTGCCCAGGGCCAGGGTCAGCAGGGAGGGGGAGCCCGTGAACGCGGCGGACTGCATGATCTCGCGCAGGTAGACCGTCTGGCGCCGGGCGTTGGGGATCTCCACGCCCACGGTGTCGCGCCCGGCCAGGGGCGCCTCGATGCGCACCGCCGATGCCTTGAGGGCCAGGGCCAGATCGTCGGACAGGCCCGCGATGCGGCTGATCTTGACCCCCGGGGCGGGCTTGTATTCGAACATGGTCACCACCGGGCCGGGGACCACGTCCTGCACCTCGCCCTGGATGCCGAAATCGTTCAGGCAGGATTCCAGGCTGCGGGCCTGGGTGTCCAGGGTCTCCTTGGGGATGGCCGGGCCGTCGGCCGGGGGCTGGCGCAGGAAGTCGAGGGGCGGCGGACCGGCGGCGCGGGCGGCCTCGGCCGGAACCGGGGCGGGCGCCGGGGCGGGCGGTGCGGGCAGGGCCGAGGCCGCCCGGGAGCGCTTGCGCAGCACGGGCATGGCCTGGTCCGCGTCCGGCTGCGGGGCGCCCGGGGCCGGGGCGCGGCCCGGGGCCGCCTCGCGCAGCCGCTGGCGGCGGCCGCGCCGTTCGGCGAGCTTGCGCCCCAGGTCGAGCAGCCGCCCGCGCACGCGCTTGAACAGGCCGCCCCAGGTCAGGCCGGCCAGCAGCTGCAAGGCCACCACCAGGGCGAAGGCGCCCAGGAGCCCTGCGCCCACGGGCCGCAGGTAGAACAGGGCCTGGGTGTGCAGCACCTCGCCCATAAGCCCGCCGCCGGACACCGCCCCCAGGTGCAGGGCCGTCCGGGCCCAGGCCCCGGCGCAGAGCCCCGCGACGCAGACCAGCAGAAGGAACAGGCCCACCCAGCGCCACCACGCCGGAAACAGCCGGGGCACGAAGTTGCCCACGGCCAGCATGGCGAAGGCCACGGGCACCAGGAAGGCCCCCAGGCCGAAGAGCACCACGAGAAGGTCGGCCGAATAGGCCCCGATCAGGCCCACGGCGTTGGCCACCTCGCGGCCCCTGCCCACGGCGTGGTTGAAGCTCGGGTCGGCCGGGCTGTACGTCACCAGGGACGCCATGAGCGCCACGGCCCAGAAAAGCAGGGCCAGGGCCACGATCTCGCGCAGCAGCTTGCCGGTATTCGTTGTTCCGTCCTCCCTGGGGGCGGCGCGGGCCGCCGGGGCCCGCGCCGGCAGGCGCCCGGGGCGCTATTTTTCGCGGCTGATGTAGGTGGAGGTGCGCGTGTCGACCTTGATGCGCTCGCCCTGCTCCACGAACAGCGGCACCTGGACCACGACCCCGGAGGACAGCTTGGCGGGCTTGGTGGCGCCGCTCACGGTGTCGCCCTTGACCCCGGGCTCGCACTCGGTGATCTCCATGACCACCGAGGCCGGGATGTCCAGGTCCAGGGGCGCGCCGTTGTACAGCAGCACCTTGACCTCGGAGCTCTCCACCAGGAAGCCGCCCTTGGAGCCGCACACGCTGGCCGGAATCTCGGTCTGCTCGTAGGTGCTCATGTCCATGAACACATAGGCGTCGCCAGCCTGGTAAAGATACTGCATGGTCCGGGTTTCCAGGTCGGGCTTGTTGACCTTCTCGCCGGAGCGCATGGTGTTGTCGAGAACCCGGCCGTTCAGCAGGTTGCGCAGCCGGGTGCGCATCATGGCGCCGCCCTTGCCGGGTTTGTGGTGCTGGTGTTCGAGAATTTCATACGGCACGCCGTCGATTTCGATCTTCATGCCGTTCTTGAACTCGCTGGTGGAGATCATTGCCATGGACTATCCTCCGGAATGCGTTGTCTTAGGTGGTTGAAGGTTGCTTCAGGTGGCGCACCAGGGCGGCCACGCCCAGGGCGTAGGAATCGATGCCGAACCCGGCGACGACGCCGACCACCACGCGGGCCATGTGGCTTGTATGCCGCACGGCCTCGGGGCGGGCCCAGACGTTGGAGATGTGGACTTCCACGGCGGGCACGCCGATCCAGGCCAGGCAGTCGGCCAGGGCCAGGCTGGTGTGGGTGTAGGCGCCCGCGTTGAGCACCACGCCGTGCGTGCCCTCGGCCCGGGCCTGTTCCAGGCGGTCGATGAGCTGGCCCTCGCCGTTTTTCTGGTCGAAGCGCAGGGCCACCTCGTCGGCCCGGGGGCCGAGCAGCTCGCGCACCAGCCCGGGCACGGCGTCCATGCCCTGGCGGCCGTAGATTTCCGGCTGGCGCTGGCCCAGGTGGCCGAGGTTCGGGCCGTTGAGCACCAGGATGTCGTATCTGGGCATGGGTTCGTCCAGTGGGGGTTGGGCGGGCGGGCCGCCGGGTTGCCCCCCTGTGTATATGTTTCGCGCACGGTTGGCAAACACGGCGATGGTGTGCATACTGCCCCGCACGGCGCCGCCGCCCTGGCGCGCCGCACCCCACCCCGGAGCCCGCCCGTGACCCGACCGACCCTGGAACTGGAACGAACCGTCTACCTGCTGGACCAGCTCGCCGCCCTGCCCGCGCCGCAGATCGCCCTGGCCGGGCGCTCGAACGTGGGCAAATCCTCCCTGGTCAACGCCCTGGCCGGGCGGCGCAAGCTGGCCAAGACCAGCGCCACCCCCGGCAAGACCCAGAGCCTGAACTTCTATCGCGCCCAGCCCTGGGGCTTCTATCTCGTGGACCTGCCGGGCTACGGCTACGCGCGGGTGAGCAAGACCGAGCGCGCCAAATGGGCCCGGCTGGTGGACGCCTACATCGCGAACAACCCCTGGCTGCGCGCCGTGGCGGTGCTGCTCGACGCGCGCCACCCCCCGCAGAAGAACGACATGGACCTCATCGGCTACATCCAGGGCAAAGGCGTGGCCGTGCTGCCCGTGCTGACCAAGGCCGACAAGACCAAGCAGCGCGACCGCGAGGCCGTGCGCAAGCAGTGGGCCCTGCTGCTGGACAGCGAAAAGCCCCTGGCCACCTCCAGCCAGACGGGCCTGGGCGTGGATGCCCTGTGGGCCGTGCTGCGCGAGGTCGCCCTTGGGCCCGGGGCCGGAGAGCCGCACGGGCCCGAGGGGGAGGAAAGGCCCGCGCCCGGGGCCGAGGCGCCCGGCGAGGCCTGAGCCCGGCCCGCCCGGAGCGCAGGAGGCTGTGGAGCCGAACACGTCCCCGACCCGCGTCCGGCGCCCGGCCCGCCCGGAGCGCAGGACGCTGCCCGACCGGGGCGGCCGCTGCGCGGCGCGCAGGCCAAACCCCAGCGGGGAAGACAGCCGACCCGGGGTGCGCCCTGTCTGCGGCAAACGGGAGAACGACTGGAGGGATCAATGCGCCCGGGCCGGGGTTCGCCCTGGCCCGCGCCCGCGCGAGGGACGCGGGGCGGCGGACAAGACGGGCCGGGGGATCGCCTGGGGCCGCGCCCCGGGCCCGGGGCTCAGGCCGCCGTGGGCCGGTGGGGCCAGGCCGTCCAGGCCAGCCGTCCGCCCGCCAGGGCGTAGAAGACCATGTTGCCCAGCCACGCGCCCGCCCAGGGCGGCAGGATGCCCTTCTGGCCCAGGGTCACCCCGATCATGAACACCGCGTAGTAGGCGAAGGTGACCACCAGGGACAGGGCCACGTTGAGGTACACGTTCTCGAACAGGGTGACCATGGCCAGGGCGATGAGCCCCATGGCCAGGACGCTGAAGGCGTAGGCCCATTTCATGTGCCACGAGGTCAGCAGGCGCTCGACGTTGGAACCCGAGGCGTCCAGCTCGCCGATGACCCGCGAGAGGGTCCAGATGGGCAGGTGCGAGGGGTCCTGCCCCGGGGCCACGAGCAGGAAGGTCGCCGGGTCCTGCTGGAAGGGCAGCTCCAGCTCGTCCACGGTCCTGGTGCTGAAGTCGCCGGGGTGCAACTCGCGCACGTCGACCAGCCGCCACAGGCCGGGGGCGGCCTCGGCGCGCGCGGCGGAGATGATCCGCCGCAGGGACTGGCGGTCGGCGTTCATCTCGAACACCGTGACCCCCGTGGCCGCGCCGCGCGCGGGCCACAGCCGGTCGAGCTCCACCACCCAGTCCCCGTCCTTGAACCAGATGTTGGCCAGCTCCTTCTTTTCCACGATGTTGCCGCGCACCTGCTCGGACCAGATGCGCCCGGCCTCGCGCTCGCCGTACACGCCAACGAACTGCGAGAACAGGAGCTGCCCCAGGCACCAGAGCAGGGAATACAGCACCACGAAGCGCGTGAGCGAAGCCAGGGACACGCCCCCGGAGCGCAGGGCCAGCAGCTCGCGGCTGCGGGCCATGAGGCACAGCTGCACCACAACGGACACCAGGAACACGGCGGGCATGATCTGCGAGATGATCAACGGGATCTTGACCGCGAAATAGCGCAGCGCCGTGCCCAGGCCCAGCCCGGCCTCCATGAAGTCGTCCAGGCGGTCGAACAGGTCGCTCATGAGGTAGAGCGCCGTGCCCACGGCCAGGGTGGACAGCAGGTAGAACAGGTTCTGGCGCAGGAGATAGCGGGTCAGCACCCTAGCGCGCATGGCCGCCCTCCCCCGCCGTCCGCCGGGCCGCCAGCCCCCGGCGCAGGTGGGCCAGCCGCCCGACGATGTCCAGCCCGCGTTCGCGCGCGGCCTGGACCAGCCCGGTCACCCCGGCGGCCAGGAACAGCACGTTGGGCAGCCACAGGCCGACCACCGGCGCCAGCACCCCCGCCTCGCCCAGGGAGAGCCCAAGGGACAACAACGTGTAATAAAAAAGGAAAAACCCAAGGGCCAGCATGAGCCCCCAGTGGCGGTGCAGCCCGCCGAAGCTGGCGGCCATGGGCAGGGCGAACAATCCGAGCACGAAACAGGCCGCAGGCAGGGCCATGCGCTTTTGGATCTCCACCTCCACCTTGCGCTGGGTCCTGCCGCTCTCGTCCTGGACCACGGAGGGGTCCTCGCGCAGCTCGCGCAGGCGCTCCCAGCTCATCTCCTTGGGCCGCACGCTGCCCAGGTTGTAGCCCGAAAGCAGCCGCGAAAGGTCCATGCGCACGGCGTAGGTGTCGAACCCGACCACCGAAAGCCCCGCGGCCTCCTGGCGGTATATCCTGCCGTTTTGCAGGTGGAAGACGATCTCGCCCCGGTCGGTGTCGGTGCTCACGCGGCCCGTGGGCGCCAGGATGGTGGCGATGATGTGCTCGCGGGTGCGGTCCTGCACGAAAACGGTGCGCAGGTCGCCACGGGCCGGGTCGGCCTGCTGGGCATAGATGGTCAGCCCCGGGAAATCGCGGTTGAACACGCCGCCCTGAAGCACGAGCTGGGTCTTGGTCCGCGCCAGGTCGAGCACCGTGGCCCGGAAGTTCTCCATGCCCCACGACAGGCCCCAGAAGGATACCGCGCAGGCGGCGACGGTACACAGGGCGCAAAAGGCCAGCGGCGCGGGCAGCATCTGGTACAGGCTCACGCCCGAGGCGCGCAGGGCCACGGACTCCAGGTCCGTGCCCATGCGCAGGAAGGTCAGGAACACCGCCAGCATGCAGGCGATGGGGATGAGCAGCAGCAGGAAGAACGGCGAAAGGTAGGCGAACATGCAGACCACGTCCCAGAAGGTCAGGCTCTGGGAGAACAGCAGTTCGCGCAACTGGAGCATCCGCCCGATGAGCAGCAGCGTGAGCAGCGAGCCCGCGCACAGGGCGAAGACGCTCAGCAGCTCCAGGAATATCTGGCGGTGCAGCAGGCGGGGCAAGGCTCTAGGCAGGGCCGTCCCCCTGGGCGGGCCGCTGGCGGAAGAAGCGCGCGAGCGCCTCCTGGTCCAGGGGGCCGAGATTGAAGCGCACGGCGGCCTCGTCGATGATCCGGGGGCTCGGGGTCGCGTCCTGGCCGCCGGATTGCTCGCAGATCCACTTGACGGCGCGGCGCAGCAGCTCGCCCTCGGGCATGATGGTGGACATGGGGCCTCCTTGGTTCCGGCGCGCGGCCTGCGCCCCGGCTGAGGGCCTTCTCTACACCAAGGGTCCGGCAGTGGCAACCGCGCAGCGCCGCGGGCCGCCCGGCGCCCCTCGCTCCGGGGCGTCCCGGGGCCCGGCCCCGTCCCGTGCGCCCGGCATGGGTTGGCGGCGGCCGCTGCCCCGCGCGGGCCAGCCTTGCCCGAAAGCGTGCCCGAGGGCCTGGAGGCCGTGCGCTGCCGCCCCGCGCGGGCGGCTTGCCCGTACGGCACGAGGCGGACTTGCTCGGTTCTGGGTTGCCGCCCCGCGCGGGCAGGCTTGCCCCGGCGGCGCAAACCGCGCATACTGCGCCGGTTCCGCCGCCCCGCCGCGCGGCCCACTGCAACCAAGGACGCCCGCAGCCCATGGATTCCCTGTTCACCGCGCTCATCCTCGGCATCGTCGAGGGCCTGACCGAGTTCCTCCCCGTCTCCTCCACCGGCCACCTGATCCTGGCCGGGCATCTGCTGGGCTTCACCGGCGAGAAGGCCGCGACCTTCGAGGTCGTCATCCAGCTCGGGGCCATCCTGGCCGTGGTGGTGCTCTACTTCGACCGCTTCACGGGCCTGCTGCGCCGGGATCCCGCCCGGGCTTTCTCCGGGTTGCGGGGGCTGTGGCTGCTGTTCCTGACCAGCCTGCCCGCCAGCGTGGCCGGGCTGCTGCTGCACGGGGCGATCAAGGAGCACCTTTTCGGCCCGCAGACCGTGGCCTGGGCCCTGGCCGCGGGCGCGCTGGCCATCTTCGCCGTGGAGGCCCGCCCCCGCCGGGGACGGGTCGCCAGCCTGGACCAGATGACCCCGGCCCTGGCCCTGGGCATCGGCATGTTCCAGTGCCTGGCGCTGTGGCCGGGTTTCTCGCGCTCGGCGGCGACCATCATGGGCGGCATGCTGCTGGGCGCTCGGCGCGACGTGGCCGCCGAGTATTCCTTCATCGCCGCCGTGCCGATCATGGTCGCGGCCACGGGCTACGACCTGCTGAAAAACCACGGCCTGTTCACCCTGGCCGACCTGCCCTTCATGGCCGTGGGCTTCGTTGTCTCGTTCCTTTCGGCCTGGGCGGCGGTGCGGCTGTTCATCGGCCTTGTGGGCCGCATGACCCTGCGGCCTTTCGCGGCCTACCGCCTGGTCCTGGCGGCCCTGGTGCTGGCCCTGCTGGCGGGCTGACCCCCCTGCCCGCCGCCCGGGAAAAAAGTCTCCCCGGGCCCTTGCATTTTGCCCGCGAAGCCCTTATAAGCCTGTCTCCCAACGCGGGAACGCGTGGCGAGGTAGCTCAGTCGGTCAGAGCATGCGGCTCATATCCGCAGTGTCGGAGGTTCAAGTCCTCTCCTCGCTACCACAGCAAACACAACCCCCTGCCCAGGCAGGGGGTTTTTTTATGAAAACCAAGGGCCCGGTCGAATGACCGGGCCCTTGGTTATTTCAAGGCCGGTTGCCCGGTCTCCGCCCCGGGGCGACGGCGGTCAGGCGGTTCTTTTTCGCGCAATATCGAGTCGGAGCGTCCCGCCGCTTGTCCGCAGCTCGCGGCTGTGGACGCAGGCGAAACCGCTTTGCAGCATGGTTTCGGCGATGAGCCCGTCGGGCATGGCCATCGGCCTGCCGTAAACCAGGCCAATGGCCATGCATTCGAGGGGATACGCCGCGATACTCCGCCCATCCGAAAGGCAGGACCGGGTTTCGCCCGCAAAAGCGGGCGGCGCGTCGTGCAGGCTGACGCAATACCCGCCGGGCACGAGGGCCGCGTGCACCTTGTCCATGACGAGCGCAGTGGAGGCGTCCGGCAAGGTGAAATTGAGCGTGCAACTGGCGAGGACGACATCGTAGCCGCCGGGAAGCCGGTCGCGGACATAGTCGCCCGGCACGGCCCGGACCCTGTCCGCGAAGCCCCATTCGGCGATGTATCCGGCCGCGCTCCGCAGCGACGCGGGCAGGTCGTAAACGTCGGCATCCAGCGCGGGCAGCGCCTGGGCGGCGTACAGGGAAAACACCCCGTGCCCGCCGCCCAGGTCGAGCATGCGCCGGAACGTCTCCGCCCCCGGCAGGGCCGCCAGGATCGCGGCGACCTCCCCGGCGACGCCCCGGAACGCCCAGCAGGCGCTGCCTTCCACGCCGCCGACCCCCTCGGCGGGCGGCGTACCCGGGCCCTCCCGCAGGATGCGCTTCAGGTCCTGCATGGGCAACAGCACGCCTTCCGCCATCTCCCGCACCAGGGGGGCGATGTCGGCACAGGCGCCGTCGCCGAGCAGTTCCTGTGTGCTTGCGGCATTGCGATATGCATTCCCATCACGGCACACGACGCCGCAGAATTCCAAAAGATCGAGAAACCGCTTCGTGCTTTCGGGGTGCAGTCGCAGGCGCGACGCCACGTCCTGCGCCGTCCGCCAGTCCGATAGTTGGGAGAACACGCCGCAGTCCATCGCGGCAGCCAGGGCATTGGCGGCGACGGCGTTGCGCATGAGGGCGAAGACGCCGTTGGTGCCCGGAAGGGCGTGGGGCAGCTTTTTCATGATATCTCCCTGGGCGGGCGCCGGGGCCGCCATGCGGGCATTGGCCCCGGCGTCCGCCGCTGCTAGAAATGATAGCACACCGTCGTGCCGATCACCCGTCCCGGCGTGGCAACGCCGTATGTGCCGCCAAAGGCGTTCACGTAGTCGTGCCGCTCATCAAAGACGTTGTCGGCGAAAAGATACACGTCCAGGTTGCCGAATTCCCAGCCGATCTTGGTGTTGACCGTGGCATAGGCCGGGATGTTTCCGGCGTTCCTGCTGTCCAGGTATGTCCTGGACGCGCCCAGTATCTCGGCCCGGACGAAGAAGCCGGACCCGTGCCGGTATTGTGCTCCCAGGCTGCACGTCCACTCCGGCACGTACGGGATGCTGTTGCCCGAGTGGTCGCCAGTGGCGTCCGTGAAATCGTCGAAGCGCATATGGGTATAGCCGACGGAGCCGGACAGCTCCAGCCCGGCGAGGGGCATGACCGTCAGCTCCACTTCGCCGCCCAGCCCTTGCGGATCGCCGACGTTCTCGATGCTCGGCATGGGGCTGAACACGGTGGTGTAGTAGCTTTCAAGCTGCATGTTCTTGAACTTGTGATAGAAAAGCGCCGCGTTCAGGCGGGCTTTGCCGTCCCACAGTGTGTTTTTCGACCCGACTTCGACGGCCCAGAGTTCCTCTTCGTCGAACTCATACTTGCCGGGGCTGCCCTGGTAGGCGTCGAACCCGGCGGCCCGGAAGCCACGCGAGCCGCTGACATACACAAGATTATCGTCGGTAACGGCATATTCCAGCGCGAGCTTCGGCGAGAAGCTGTTCCATGAGCCGGACGCGCTGTAGCCTGTTTCCTCTTCCTGGAATTTCGAATCGTAGTAGTCGAGGCGCGCCCCCGCCGTCACGGCCCATTTGTCCCAGAATGGCACCTTGAGCTGTCCGAAGGCGGCGTACTGGTTGGTTTTGTCCGTGGCGTGGTGTTTCGTACCCATGTTGTAGTATGTATATCGTATCTCTTTTTCGTTCCTGTTGTATGTAAGGCCGAAGACGCCTGAAACGCCGTCCTGGTCATAGTTGAGCCGAACCTCCTGGCCAATGTCCATGTACCTGTCGTATTTGTGCACCTCGTACATGGGCATGGCAGAGAAATCGTAGTCCATCGTATAGTTCAGGTCCGATTCCTTGCGCGTCGTCACGGAGGTGAGTTTCCACGACGGCGACAAATCGTACCCGACGGTCAGCGACTGGTCGTTGAAGGCGCTGCGGTTTCTGCCGGGATCGTTGGAGTCCGTGTGGCGCTCCGACGACATGCTTTGCAGGTTGTACATGCCGAATGATCCCTCGTCGTATTTCACCATGCCGTAGGCGAAGTTCACTTCGAGGTCGTCCGTCGGCGTATATCGCAGGCGCCCTCTTCCGGAATACTCCTTCCTGTCGTCCACCGGGTTGGCCCCGGAATCGTTCTTCACCCAGCCCTGCTGCGTGAAGTACTGCATCGCCAGTCCCGCGAAAAGGGTGTCTTCCACCAGTTCGCCGGAAAGGGCGCCCGTCGTCTGCCCCAGCTCCTTGTTGCCGCCGGTGAGGCTCAGGCGTCCGGTGGTTTCCCGGCCGGGCTTTTTCGTGGTCACCTTGATGACGCCCCCTTCGGCGTTACGCCCGTAAAGGGTGCCCTGCGGCCCGCGCAGCACCTCCACGTTTTCAATGTCGAAAAGGTGGGCGATGTATCCCGCGTTGGTCGTCACGGGCACGTCGTCGATGTACATGGTCACGGCGGGTGTGTTGCTGTGCGGGTCGGAACGCACTCCGCGCATGGACGTGAGGTTGATCATGCCCATGCCGCCGGTGGAGAACGACAGGTTGGGGACGCGCAGCCCGAGCTTGTCGACGCTGGTGACCCTGGCGTCGTCCGCCTGCCGGGCGGTGATGGCGGTAACGCTTTGCGGAATCTTCTGCGGGTCCTCCTCCTGCTTGTTGGCCGTCACCAGAACCACCGGCAGCATAACGGAGGGTTCCGTTTCCTGTGCCTGGGCGAAGGAAATGGAAAAGCACAACACGGCACACAGCGCCCAAAGGCTGGTTTTCGTCTTCATGGGGATCTCCTGAATGAGCATGATTTTCATTGGCAGAGAACGTACATGAAGCCGGAAACCGGCGCGCACCCGTTCCGGTCAAAAACCGACCCGTCCGGGCGTCTTAGCGGATTTTTTTCGGCGGATGCCCGAAATGCCGGGCAAAGGCCCGGGCGAAATGCCCGGAGTTGGCATAGCCCACGCGGAAGGCGACTTCGGAGACATTGCCATCGCCACGGGCCAGCATGGCCCGTGCCGCCTCCATGCGCCGCGCCTGGAACCAGGCGAAGATGGACGTGCCGTAAACGTCCCTGAAGGCCCTCTTGAGGGTCGATTCGCTCAAATGTACATGGCGGGCAAGTTCCGCAACGGTCAGCGGCACCTCAAGATTGACGGACAGGAGCCCTGCGGCTTCGCGCACCTGCCTCGCGTGGCCCCGCCCCGCGGCCGCGGCGGGCCGCTTCATGAAAAGCTGCTCTATTTCCTCGATCAGGAGTTCGAGCGCCTTGCTTTCCAGATAGCAGGAAGCAAGGGTTCCCGTGAACGGATTGGCCAGCATCTGTCCGGCGATGCCTCGGGCCTTGTCGCTCGGCTTCCTGCCGAAGACGAACGGCGCATCGCCGACAAACATGGCCCGGCGCAGGGCCGTATCGACGCGCAGCTCGTTCTCGTCGAGAATCGGCCCCAGCATCTCGCGTCGTACGCCGATTTCCAGCCAAGCATGGCGTCCTTTTTCCAGGGTCACGGCGACCGGCGCGCCTGTCTTCCGCCACATCCCCGCGTAATCGCCGCGCACGCGGTTGCGGAGGCGCGCCGCAGGCACGACGCATTCAAGATCGCCCTGGAAGCAGAAATTGTAGCCGATCGCCGGGCACCCGTCCTCGACCACGAAGGTTTCCCGGCAATCCGCCTCGTAGGCCACATGCCGGATACGCAGGCCATGACTGGACTGCTGGTCGAAAACAACCTCGACGCATGGCATGTCGCCCCCTCCTCTTTTGCATGATATTGATTTTCGTTATCAAGCTCATGCGGCAAGGGCAACGAAAAATCCAGCCAGCCGACACCCTTTACCCCAAACTCCCCGCCAGCAGCGCGGCGCCCAGGGCCAGGACGCACAGGGCGCCGAGGATGGAGAGGGCGCGGTCCAGGGCGGCGGCGCGGCGGGAGCGCGGGGCGGCCAGGGCCGCGACGCGGCGGCGGCACAGGGCCGCCACCACGGCCGCAGCGGCGATGGTCGCGCCCATGCCCAGGGCCATGGCGGCCACGGCGCCCAGGCCGATGAGCGGTGCGCCCAGGGCCAGGGCGAAGAGCAGCACGATGGCCGCCCCCGGGCAGGGCACAAGGCCCGTGGCCAACCCGGTGGCCAGGAGCCCCCGGTCCGCCGCGCCCCGGGGCCGGTCTTCCTCCTCATGGCCGCGCAGCGCCCGGGCCAGGAGCCACAGGGCGATGGCGCAGACCAGGGCGTAGCTGGCGCGCTCCAGCCAGATGCCCTGGGCCGTGAAGCGGGCCATGAGCGAGCGCTCCAGGACCATGTACAACCCGAAGATCAGGGCCACGGCGCTGGCCGCATGGGCCGCGCCCATGATGCCCCCCAGCAGGGCCGCGCGCCCCGGGCCCTCGCGCCGGGCAACGACGTAGGACACGGCCACGGCCTTGCCGTGCCCGGGCCCGGCGGCATGCAGAGCGCCGTAGGCGAAGGCCAGGGCCAGGAAGGCCGCGAGCCCGGAGACCGAAGCGCCGTCGCGCAGCCCGCGCACGCGGTCCGACAGGTTCTGGCGCAGTTCGCGCTGGGCCTGGGCCAGGGCCGCCAGCAGCCCGCCCCCGGAAGCCAGGGGCCCCAGGGTCGGTCCGGCGTCCTGCCCGCCCGTGTCCTGGGCTCCGGCGGCGAAGGGGCCGCCCGCCCCGACGCGCTCCGCGCGCCCGCCGCCGGGCTCCGGGGCGCCGGTGAAGGGGTTGGCCGCCAGGACCGGGCCGACGCAGGCCAGGGCCGCCAGCAGCAGGCCCGCCAGGGCGATGGAAAACGGAAAACGCATGCTATCTCCGCCGGAAGGCCAGGTGAATTTCCGGCAGCCACGCCTGATAGGGGGAATAGGTCCGCTCCGGGTTCAGCCGCACCGAGGTGCGCACCTCAAAGGGCGCGGCGTTCTCCAGCTCCGGGGGCGTTTCCTCGGGCGAGTACACGTCGGCGTAGTACTCCGGGTCGTGTACCGACAGCAGCACCCGCCGCTCCCCTGCCCCGGCGGGCACCGGGCAGGGCACGAAGAACTCGTAGATCAGCCGCCCGGCGCTGATGCGCGCGGA
>NZ_JALNWM010000025.1 GCF_023230885.1 Desulfocurvus sp.
TAGCCCCCTCCCGTCCCGCCGGACGCCGACGGCCCCCTTCCCGTGCGGGAAGGGGGCCGTCGGCGTCCGGGCGCCCGGGCGTTCCCCGGGCGGGCGACGCGGCGCGGAGCTAGTCGTCGTCCGGGTCCGCGACGCCGGGGTCCCGGAAGGGCAGGATGCGCGCGCCCCTGGGCGGCTGGGGCTCCTTGCGCGGCAGGGGCGGGCGCGACACCAGCTCCGGGCCGTGCGGAGAAAATCCCGCGCCCTCGGACGACTGCTTCCAATGGTAGTTGAACAGCTGGTTCTTCCAGCGCATGGCCTGGATCATGCCGAAGACCAGGGCGGCCTCCTCCCATTTGCGGGTGGGCTCGAAGCGCTCCACCCGGGCCGCGTACTTCTCCCACAGCGAGGCCAGGGAAGCCTCGTCGTAGCCCATGAGCTGGCGGGCCAACCTCTCCAAAGCCTTTTCCACACGATCCTCCTGGTTGCGGGCCGGGGGCCTGGCGGCGGCCCGCGCGCCGGGCCCTTCATTGCCCACCGGGCGGGGCTATGCTATCAGCACTTCCTCAGCCAGTAAATCGAGGAGAACAGCCATGAGCGACCTGAAGGCCATGTACCGCACCATCCAGGGCGACCCCTTTCCCGACGACATGACCCTGCGCCTGGGCGACCAGGAACTGGTATTGCGCAAGCGCGGCTGGACCATAGACGGACAGCGGCGCGGCCTGCGCTACGGCGAGAACCCCGACCAGCCCGCCGCGCTCTACGAGCTGGTGGGCGGCGGGCTGACCCTGGACGGCGTGGCCTTTCGCGGCCCGGGCCAGGGGCTGGTCAGCGCCCTGACCGAGGAGCACATGCTCCAGGCCGGCAAGCATCCCGGCAAGATCAACCTGACCGACGTGGACAACGGCCTGAACATCCTGCAATACCTGACGGCCAAGCCCGCCGCCGTAATCCTCAAGCACAACAACCCGAGCGGCGCGGCCTGGACCGACGAGGGCCTGGCCACGGCCCTGGAGCGGGCCTTCCACGCCGACCGCATCGCGGCCTTCGGCGGCACGGTGGTGGTCAACCGGCCCCTGGACGAGGACGCCGCCGCCCTGGTGAACAGCTCCTATTTCGAGGTGGTGGCCGCGCCGGAGTTCAGCGAGGCGGCCCTCGCCCTGCTGCGCCAGCGCAAGAACCTGCGCATCCTGCGCATCCCCGGGCTGGCGGACCTGGGCACCCTGGCGGGCCAGCCCTTCCTGGACATCAAGAGCCTGACCGACGGCGGGCTGGTGCTCCAGTTCTCCTTCCGCAACCGCATCCTGTGCGCCGACGATTTCCTGCCCGCCAGCGCGCAGAAGGACGGCTCGACCTACACCGCCCGCAAGCCCACGGCCCAGGAGGCCGACGACCTGCTCTTCGCCTGGGCCGTGGAAGCCGGGGTGACCTCCAACTCCGTGATCTTCGCCCGCGACGGCGCCACGGTGGCCATCGGCACCGGCGAGCAGGACCGCGTGGGCTGCGTGGAACTGGCCATCCACAAGGCCCACACCAAATACACCGACCTGCTGGCCTCGCGGGAGCTGGGCATGAGCCTGTACGAGCTCAAGCTCAAGGCCGGAAACGACCCGGCCCTGGCCGCCAGGCTGGCCGACATCCAGGAGCGCACCCGCGCCGCGCGCGGCGGCCTGCCCGGCAGCGTGCTGGTTTCCGACGGTTTCTTCCCCTTCCGCGACGGGGTGGACGTGGCCCTGGAGCAGGGCGTCACAGCCATCGCCCAGCCCGGCGGCTCCATCCGCGACTGGGAGATCATCCAGGCCGTGAACCAGGCCGCCCCGCAGGTGGCCATGGTCTTCACGGGCCAGCGTTCGTTCAGGCACTAGGCGGCGCGCGCCGCCCCCGCCGGGCGGCGCCGACGGCCACAACCCGGCAGGAGCGGCCATGAGCCCCGGCCCCACCGCCCCGGCGAGCGACCCCGCCGGGGGCCCGCGCTTCGAGTTCGGCGCCAACTGGCGCTCCTTCTCGCGCCAGAGCCTGGGGCCCCGGGCCCTGGAGGCGGCGCGCCTGTCCCTGACGGCCCTGCTGGGCCCCGGGCGCATCCGGGGCGCGCGCTTCGTGGACGTGGGCTGCGGCTCGGGGCTGTTCTCCCTGGCCGCCGCCGGGCTGGGCGCCGCCGAGGTCCTGGGCTTCGACCTGGACCCCGAGGCCGTGCGCGCCAGCCGGGACAACCTGGGGCTGCTGCCACCCGGGCAGGCCCGGCGCGTGCGTTTCGAGCGGGGGTCCATCCTCGACCCGGCCTTCACCGCCGGCCTGGGGCCCGCCGGGGTGGTCTACGCCTGGGGCTCGCTGCACCACACCGGGGCCATGTGGCCCGCGGTGGACGCGGCGGCCGGGCTGGCGGCCCCGGGCGGGGTCCTGGCCCTGGCCCTGTATGCCCGGCACTGGACCAGCCCGCTGTGGAAGGGCGTCAAGCGGCTGTACAACGCCCTGCCCGGCCCGGGCCGCCTGGCCATGCAGTGGGCCCTGGCCCCGCCGCTGCTCCTTGGCTCCTGGGCCACCACCGGCCGCTGGCCCCTGGCCCGCGACCGGGGCATGGATTTTCGCCACGACCTGATTGACTGGATCGGGGGCTACCCCTACGAATACGCCTCCCCGGAGGAGGTGGCGGCCCGGGCCGCGCGCCTGGGCCTGCGGCCCCTGGCCCAGCGGCCCCAGCGCGGCTGGACGGGCTGCGCCGAATACGTCTTCCTGCGCCCGGGCCCCTGAGCCCGGCCAAGAGCCTGCAAGGCCCCCAAGGGGCCACTGGAGCTGACCAGACGATGAGTTCCCTTGTGCGCTACCCCGGCCCCGGCTGCGTGGTCGAATTCCTGCACGGCAACCGGACCAACGTGGCCTGGGTGCTGGCCGAACAGTCCGGGCGCTACCGCCTGCTGCTGGCCAACCGCCGCGAGACCAAGCTGCCCGCCGCGCGCATCCTGCCCTGGGCCGGACCGGCCTACGGCGGCGAGCACAGCCGCGAGGAGGTCGTGGACATCCTGACCCGCCACGACCAGGAGCGCGAAGCCCTGGCCGCGGGGGTGGACCCGGCCGAGCTGTGGGAGCTGGCCCAGGGCGACGTGGCCCGGGCCTCGGCCGAATGGTTCGCCTCGCTGCTGTGGGACGACCCCGGGCCCGACCGGGTGGCCGCGGTGGGCCGCCGGATGCTGGAGCAGAAGTCGCACTTCAAGTTCCAGCCGCCGGACTTCGACATCCACCCCCGCGACAAGGTCGAGGCGCGCACCGCCGAGCTGGAGACCCAGCAGCGCCGCGAGCGCGTGGTCGGCGCCGGGCAGAGCCTGTTCCGCGAGCTGTGGGACTGCCACGTCAAGGGCCGCCAGGCCCCCGTCTTCCCGCAAGGGCCCGACGAGCCCGACGAGCAGGGGGAACACGGCACGGCCCAAGCCCTGCGCGCCGTGCTCATGGCCGCCATGGCCGAGGAGACCGGCACCCCCGAGGCCGCCATCTGGGCGACCATCAAGAAGGGCCTGCCCGAGGACCCGCACCTGCCCCTCCTGCTGGCCCAGGCCTGGGGCGTGGTGCCCGAGCACTACAACGCCCAGCTCCTGGCCGAGGGCTACGCCTGGGGCGACGCCTGGAGCGAACCCTTCGCCGCAGACATCACCGCCGCCCGCCAGCGCCTTGCGGAGCTGGCCCGCGACCCCGACCCCGAGCCTTACGTCAGCGTGGACTCGGCCACCACCCGCGACATCGACGACGCCTTTTTCGTCACGCGCACCCCGGGCGGGGGCTACCGCCTGCGCCTGGCCCTGGCCTGCCCGGCCCTGACCTGGGACTTCGGCTCGCCCCTGGACCGCGCCGTGCGCGAGCGCGCAAGCTCGCTCTACCTGCCCGAGGGCACAAGCCACATGCTGCCCGAGGCCTACGGCCTGGCCCTGTACAGCCTGGACCAGGGCCAGCCGCGCCCGGCCCTGGTCATGGACTGCGCCTTGGACGCCGAGGGCGCCCTGGAGTCCATGCACCCGCGCCTGGCCTGGGTCCGCGTGGCCGAAAACACGACCTACGAGGCCCTGGAGGCCGCCCTGCCCGCCGCCGGACCCGACTCCCAGCCCGCCCTGGCCGTGGAGCTGGGCCTCAAGCTGCGCGCCCGGCGCATCCTGGGCGGCGCCGTGGTGGTGGACCGGCCCGACCCGGACATCGTCCTTGCGGGCCAGGGCGCACAGACGCGGGTGGACATCGTCCTGCATCCGGCCTGCCCCGGGGCCCAGGCCGCCGTCAGCGAATTCATGATCCTGGCCAACTCCGCCGCCGGAAGCTGGGGCCGCGAGCACGGCGTGGCGCTCATCCACCGCACCCAGGACATCACCCTGCCCGGCGACGCCGCCGGGGTCTGGACCACCCCCGAGGACGCCCACCGCGTGGTGCGGCTCATGGCGCCCACCTGCCAGGAGCTGACCCCCCGCCGCCACGCCACCATCGGCGCCGAGGCCTACGCGCCCCTGACCTCGCCGCTGCGGCGCTACGCGGACCTGGCCAACATGGCCCAGGTGCTGCATGTGCTGGAACGCGGCGCCCCGCTGTGGGCGGCCGAGGAGCTGGGGCGGATGCTGCCGCACCTCACGGCGCGCACCGAGGCCGTCGGGCGCATCCAGCGCTTCCGCCCGCGCTACTGGAAGCTCGTGTACTTCCGCCAGAACCGCAAGGAACAGTTCGAGGCCGTGGCCGTGGAGGACGGGCAGCTGGTGACCCTGGCCCTGCCGCGCGAGCAGCTCTACGTCCGCGTCCCGCGCCAGATGCTCGGCGACAAGATCTACCCCGGCCAGCGCTTCCTGGTCCGCCTGCACAAGGTCAACCCGCTGACCAACGAGCTGCGCGTGGCCGAGGCCTGGGAACAGTAGCCGGGGCCGCGCCCGCGGAAAACGGCTGCGCGTCCCGGCCGCTGGCCATGCCGGGAGGGCCCGGTGCTGCCCCCAAGGCCCCGGCGCGGCCTTGGGGCCCCGGCGCTAGAGGGCCAGGGCGTCGCCGGGCTCGGGCAGGAAGGCCTCCACGTCCGCCGCGTCGCGCAGCAGGGCCTCCAGCTCGCGGCGGCGCTCGCGGCGCACCTCGCGGTTGACGTGCACCAGCCACAGCCGCCGGGCCCGGGCGCGGCGGGTGAAGTCGATGGCCCCGGCCACGGTGCCGTGCCCGGGGGTTTCGGCGTCCAGGGCATAGGCCTCGTGAACCACGAGGTCCGCCCCCCGGGCCAGGGCCAGGGTGGCGTCCGTGGGCTTGCCGTCGCCGGAGTAGAACACCGCCGCGCCCCGGGCCTGGACGCGCACGGCCAGGCAGGGCGCGCCGTGGTCCCCCGGGGCGCAGGTCCAGCGGAATCCGGCGGCCTCCACCGGGCGGCCCTCCTCCATCTCGCGCACGTCCAGCCCGAAGCGCATCCGGGCCCGGAACCCGGGGTAGGCCATGTCCATGGCCCGGACCGCCAGCTCGCCCACGCCCCTTGGCCCCAGAAGGACCAGCGGCGCCGTGCGCCCCTGCTCCCAGAAACGCAGCAGCAGCAGCGGCAGGCCCAGGAAATGGTCGCCGTGGAAGTGCGACACCCACACCGCCCCCAGGCGCAGGGGCGCCCCGGCGCAGGCCCAGAAGGCGTGGGCGGCGGTGAAGCCGCAGTCCAGGAGCGCCGAGTCCTCCCCGGCCTCCAGCAGCACGCAGGTGTTGGGCAGGGTTTCGTCGAAGGCCTCGCCCACGCCGGGAAAGGTCACGCGCATGGTCGGCCCCTATTCGAAGATGACGGTCTTGTTGCCGTTCAGCAGCACGCGGTCCTCCAGGTGCCAGCGCACGGCCCGGGCCAGGATCTGGCGCTCCAGGTCGCGGCCCAGGTCCTTCAGGGCCCCGATGTCGTGGCGGTGGGTCACGCGGGCCACGTCCTGCTCGATGATCGGCCCGGCGTCCAGCTCCTCGATGACGTAGTGCGCCGTGGCCCCGATGAGCTTCACGCCCTTGTCGTAGGCCTTCTGATAGGGGTTGGCGCCCACGAAGGCGGGCAGGAAGGAATGGTGGATGTTGATGATGCGCAAGGGGAACCGGGACACGAAGGCCCCGGAGAGGATTTGCATGTAGCGCGCCAGGACCACCAGGTCCACGCCGCCGGTCAGCTCCAGCAGGCGCGCCTCGGCGCGGGCCTTGCCCTCGGGGCCGGGCTCCACGGGCACATGGTGGAAGGGGATGCCGAAACCCTCCACCACGGGGCGCAGGTCGTCGTGGTTGCTGGCCACCAGGACGATGTCCGTGGGCAGCTTGCCGCGCCGCCACAGCCACAAGAGCTCCAGCAGGCAGTGGTCCAGCCGCGAAACCAGGATGGCCGTGCGCTTGGGCCTGGCGGCGTAGCTGATGTGCCAGTTCATGTCGAAGCGCGCGGCCACGGTCTCGGTGAAGGCCTGCTCCAGCACCGGGGCCGACACGTCCATGTGCGGCGTCTGGAACTCCAGGCGCGAAAGGAAGGTGCCGCCCTCGGGGTCTGTGGAATACTGGTCGAAGGTGGTGATGTTCACCCCGTGGGAATAGAGGAAATTGCTGACCGCAGCCACGATGCCGGGGCGGTCCGGACAGGAGATGAGCAGTCGGGCGATGGTGTCTGTCTTGGTCATGGTGTTCCTTGCGGGCCGCGCGGGGCGGCGGGTTGCGATGCCGCAGGACTGTAGGCAAAACCCGGGGCCGGGGCAAGGGGCGGGAGCCGCCCCCGGGCGGCCCGGGGCGCGCTGGCGGGCCCGGGCTTGCGCGGGGCGGCCCGGGGGGCTACATATCCCGGGCGGCGCAGCCCCGCGCCGTCCGCAACCGGAGACACGCACGCATGCCCCCATCCCCCGCGACAGCCCCCGAAGCGCCGGACTTCGGCCTCGCCGGACTGCGCCTGGGCGCCGCCGCCGCCGCGCCCGTGGCCCTGGGCGTGGCCGTCTACGGGCTGGCCTACGGCATGCTCGCCGGGCAGGCGGGCATGACCCTGGCCGAGGCCGGATGCATGAGCGCCCTGGTCTTCGCCGGGGCCTCGCAGTTCGTGGCCCTGGACATGTGGGTCCAGCCCCTGCCCGTGGCCGCCCTGGCGCTGACGGCCCTGGTGGTCAACCTGCGCCATGTGCTCATGGGCGCGGCCCTGGGGCCGCACCTGGCCGGGGCCGGTCCCCTGCGCGCCTACGGGAGCATGTTCTTCCTGGTGGACGAGGGCTTCGCCCTGGCCGCGGCCTACCACGCCCGGGGCGGGCGCGGAACGTCGTTCCTGCTGGGCACGGGCCTTGTGCTCCACGTCGCCTGGCTGGGGCCGACCCTGGCCGGGCACGCCGCGGGGGCCCTGGTGCCCGACCCGGCACGCTACGGGCTGGACTTCGCCTTCACGGCGGCCTTCCTGGCCCTTCTGGCCGGGCTGTGGCGCGGGCGGGGCGACGCGGCCGTCTGGCTGGCGGCCGCCGGGGCGGCCGTGGCCGGGCAGCACCTCCTGCCCGGCAAATGGTACATCCTGGCCGGCGGGCTGGCCGGCGGGCTGGTCGGGCTGGCCCGGCCCGCGCGCCGGGCCGCGCGGGAGGACCATGCCCGTTAGCGCCCAGGCCCTGGCGGCCATCCTGGCCATGGCCGCCGTCACCTACGCCACGCGCGCCGCCGGGCTGTTCCTGGTCGGGCGCCTGCGCATGGGCCCGCGCGCCGAGGCATTCCTCTCGGCCATTCCCGGGGCGGTGGTCGTTTCCCTGGTGGCCCCGGCCGTGCTGACCCAGGGCCCGGCCGAGGCCCTGGCCGGGCTGGCGGCCCTGGGCACGGCCCTGGCCACGCGCAGCCTGCCCCTGGCCATGGCCGCGGGCGTGGGCGCCGTCTGGGCCCTGCGCCTGCTGCTCTAGATTCCCTCCCTTTTTGTGCGGGTTTTTCTTCCCCTGCGCCCGCACGGCGTGCTAGGCTGGTCGCAAACCTCCAGGAGGCCGACCATGAAACGCCTTGTGCGCGCCGCCTGCGCGGCCCTGCTGCTGGCCTTGCTCCTGGCCCTGCCCGCCCGGGCCGGGGCCCCGGCCCGGGTGATGACCAGCGTGACCACCGCCGACGTGAACCGCGCGGCCATGGCCATCCAGTTCACCCACGCGGCCATGAAGTCCAAGGGCCTGCCCGCCACGCTGTTCTTCAATGTGGACGGGGTGCGCCTGGTGCACCGGGGCGTCCCTTCGCCGGTCTACCCCTCGGGCCAGTCCATCCGCGACATGCTCGCAGCCTTCATGCGCGACGGCGGCACCGTGCTGGCCTGCCCCATGTGCATGAAGCATGTGGGCGGCATGACCGAGGCGGACCTCATGGACGGCGTTGCGGCCAGGGCCGGGGCGGGGCTGGATGCGGCCCTGGCGCCGGACACCCTGGTGCTGACCTACTGAGGCCCGGCGGGCGGGCGCGGGCCGGGCCCGCGCCCGCCGCCGGGGCGCTTGCGGGGCCGCCGGGACGCGGCGCCCCCAAACAGGCGGGCAGCCATGACCGTCATCGAGGAATACCACTTCGGGGTCATCCGCATCGACGGCGAGACCTACCGCAACGACGTGAAGATCGTCGGCGGCCAGGTGGTGCCCAAGTGGTGGCGCAGGCGCGGGCACGTCTTCGACGAGCGCGACGTGCGCGACATCCTGGCCGCCCGGCCCGAGGCCCTGGTCTGCGGCACGGGATCCTCGGGCATGGCCCGGGTGTCGGAGCCCCTGGCCCGGCGCCTGGAGGAGGACGGCGTCGCCCTGCACGCCCTGCCCACGGCCCAGGCCGTGGAGCTCTTCAACCGCCTGGAGGCCGAGGGCCGGGCCGTGGCCGGGGCCTTCCACCTGACCTGTTGAGCCCCGGGGCGAAACAAATCCATCATCGGTGGCTGCGCCGAAAAAGCGGTGCAGGGCGCGCCTCCCCGGGCGGCGGCGCCCCGCGGGCGGCCGCCGGACCGCCCCTTTCGCGCGGCGCGGCCCCGCTTTTTTCTTGACACCCCTCCCCGGGCGGCGCTACTTCCCCCCTCATGTGCACCATGCCCCCCCTGCCCTCCAGCTTCGGTACCGCCGCCTCCAGCTTCGGCTGGATGTACTTTTGGTACTTTATGCCGGCCTGCGGTCAGGGACGGGGTGCCGTGTAGTTTCGAACACGCACCAGACCTCCTGGGCCGCGGGCAGATAGTCCGCGGCCCTTTTTGTTCCCTTGGGCCGCGGGCCCCGGCGCCGGAGCGCAACACCGGAGGAACAGAGCGATGAACACGAACATGGGCAAGGTCGTCCGGCTGGAACGCCTCTTCGACCGCAACACCGGGCGCATCATCGTCGTGCCCCTGGACCACGGCGTCACCGTCGGGCCCATCTACGGCATCGTCGACCTGCGCGACACCGTGAACCAGATCGCCGAGGGCGGCGCCAACGCGGTGCTCATGCACAAGGGCATGCCGCGCTGCTCCCACCGGGGCTCCGGCAAGGACGTGGGCCTGATCATCCACCTTTCGGGCAGCACGTCGCTGTCGCCCTTCCCCAACGCCAAGACCCTGGTCGGCACGGTGGAGGACGCCCTGCGCCTGGGGGCCGACGGCGTGTCGGTGCACATCAACCTGGGCGACGAGACCGAGCGGGACATGCTGCACGCCCTGGGCGAGGTGACCAGCAAGGCCGACTCCTGGGGCATGCCCGTACTGGCCATGATGTACGCCCGGGGGCCGCGCATCAAGAACGAGTTCGACCTCGACGTGGTCCGCCACTGCGCGCGAGTCGGCCAGGAGCTGGGCGCCGACGTGGTCAAGGTGCCCTACACCGGCGACATCGACAGCTTCTCGCGCGTGGTGGAGTCGTGCTGCATCCCGGTGGTCATCGCCGGGGGCCCCAAGCTGGACTCCACCACCGACCTGCTGGGCATGGTCCACGACTCGGTGCAGGCCGGGGGCGCGGGCCTGTCCGTGGGCCGCAACGTGTTCCAGCACAAGAACGTCTCGCGGCTGCTCAAGGCCCTGAACGGCATCGTCCACGCCGACTGGGACCTGGACCAGGCCGTGGAGTTCATGGGCGAAGACCTCTAGCCCGGCCCGCGAAAGCCCCAGGAGAAGCCATGAAGACCGTCTATTTCCAGGCCATTCCCTTCGACAAGGACCAGGTGACCCTGGCCCTGGAGTCCGGGATCGACGCCGTGATCACCAGCCCCGAGCACGCTGACGCCGTGCGCGCCCTGGCCAAGGTCGAGGTGTTGACCCCCGGCGCGCTGACCCGCGTGGCCCTGGGCTCCAAGGCCGACGAGCAGGCCGCCGCCCGGGCCCTGGCCGAGGGCGCCCGCGTGGTCCTGGCCCACGGCTGGGAGATCATCCCCGTGGAGAACCTCCTGGCCCAGGGCTCGGGCCTGGGCTGCGAGGTGGCCAGCCTGGACGAGGCCCGCCTGGCCGCAGGCATCCTGGAGCGCGGGGTGGACTTCGTGGTCCTGCTGCCCGAGGCCGCCAAGGACATGAAGGCCGTGGTGGCCGACCTCAAGCTCAGCCAGGGCACCCTGGCCCTGGAACCGGCCACGGTCACCGCCGTGCGCCCCGCCGGGCTGGGCCACCGCGTGTGCGTGGACACCATGAGCATGCTGCGCACCGGGCAGGGCATGCTCGTGGGCAACTCCAGCGCCTTCACCTTCCTGGTCCACGCCGAAACCGAGTCCAACCCCTACGTCGCGGCCCGGCCCTTCCGCATCAACGCGGGCGCGGTGCACGCCTACGCGGTCATGCCCGGCGACCGCACGCGCTACCTGGAAGAGCTGGCCTCGGGCGACGAGGTGCTCATCGTCGGCGCCGACGGCGGCACCAGCCTGGCCACGGTGGGCCGGGTCAAGGTCGAGGTGCGGCCCATGCTGCACGTCACGGCCCGCACCGACTCCGGGCGCGAGGGCGCGGTGTTCCTGCAGAACGCCGAGACCATCCGCGTGGTCCGCGAGGACGGCTGCCCGGTGTCGGTGGTGGCCCTGGCCGAGGGCCAGCGCATCCTGGTGCGCACCGACGAGGCCGGGCGCCATTTCGGCATGCGCATCGCCGAGGACATCAAGGAAGGATAGCCATGCCCGACAGCAAGAACGCCGCCGCGCGCATGGACGCCCTGCGCGCCGAGATCGACGCCCTGGACCTGGAGCTGCTGGCGCTGCTCAACCGCCGCGCCTCCCGCTCCCGCGAGGTGGGGCGCATCAAGGCCGAGGAGCGCGACCTGATCTTCAAGCCCTTCCGCGAGAAGGAGCTCCTGGCGGGGCTGGCCGCGGCCAACCAGGGCCCGCTGCCCGAGGAGCACCTGCGGGCCATCTACCGCGAGATCCTCTCCTCCAGCCGCAGGCTCCAGCGCCCGCAGCAGGTCGCCTACCTGGGCCCCGAGGGCACCTTCTCCTATTTCGCGGGGGTCGAGTTCCTGGGCCACAGCGCCGACTTCGTGCCCAAGTCGGGCCTGGAGGGCGTGTTCCGCGCCGTGGCCCAGGGCGAAACCGAGCTGGGCATCCTGCCCCTGGAGAACTCCCTGCACGGCACCGTGGGCCAGAGCCTGGACCTGTTCCTGCGCTTCGAGGTCCACATCCTCTCCGAGCTGTTCTGCAAGATAAGCCACACCCTGCTCTCCCCGGCCGCGCGGCTCACGGACATCAGGACCGTGTACTCCCACCCCCAGCCCCTGGCCCAGTGCGACGCCTGGCTGCGCACCAACCTGCCCGGGGCGCGGCTGATCCCCGCCGAGAGCACCGCCGCCGCCGCCGCCCGCGTGGCCGAAACCCCCGACGCGGCGGCCATCGGCCACAAGGCCCTGGCGGCCATGTTCGGCCTGAACGTGCTGGCCCGGGGCATCGAGGACCTGCCCGACAACTGGACGCGCTTTGTGGTCGTCGGGGCGCGCCCGGCCGCTGGCGGCGCGCGCGACAAGACATCCCTGCTGTTCACCGTGCCCGACAGGCCCGGCGCCCTGGTGGGCGTGCTGGCAACCCTGTCGGCCCACGGCATCAATATGAAGAAACTCGAATCGCGGCCCATGCGCGGCGAAAAATGGAAGTATGTGTTCTTCGTCGACCTGGAATGCGACCTGGGCAGCGAACAGTACGCCCGCGCCCTGGACGAGCTGGGCGCCAACTGCCACACCATGCGCGTCCTGGGCAGCTACCCCCAGGGCCCGTCCCTGGACGTGTCCGCCGGGCTGGACTAGGACGCGCGCAACAAACACTTCGCGGCCCCGGAACCGGGCCGCCCGGAGGAACCCGATGCAACTTTGCTACGACTCCCAGAACGACGTGCTGACCATTGTCCTCTCCTCGACCCCGGTACGCACGCTGGACACCGAAAAGCCCGGTGTGGTGCTGGGGTACGGCGGCGACGGATCCCTGGTCAACTTCGAGATCAGGAACGCCTCGCGGCGCATCGACAACCACCGCTCGGTGGACCTGTGCGTCAACGGACGCAACGTCCAGGGCATGAAGCTCCTGTAGGGCCGCAGCCATGACCGTCCCCGCCGCTTCCGTCCTGGCTCCGCCAAGCAAGTCGCTGTCGCACCGCATGGTCATCGCCGCGGCCCTGGCCGACGGCACGAGCACGGTCCGCCGCGTGCTGCAAAGCGACGACCTGGAGCGGACCATGGGCTGCCTGGCGGCCTGCGGCGCGCGCTTCGAGGCCGACGGCGACGCGCTGCGCGTGGCGGGCGTGGCCGGGCGCCCCCGGGGCGGGCAGGACCGGCCCGTGGACCTCGACGTTCACGAGTCGGGCACCACCTGCCGGCTGATGACCGCCGTGGCCGCCGCCGGGCAGGGCCTGTTCCGCGTACACGGCGCCCCGCGCATGCACGAGCGGCCCGTGGGCTCCCTGGTCCGGGCCCTCGCGGCCCAGGGCGCGGGCTTCCGCTTCGAGGGCCGCACGGACTACCCGCCCTTCGTGCTCCATGCCTCGGGCCTTCGCGGCGGCGAAATCACCGTGGACCTGGACGAATCCAGCCAATACCTTTCGGGGCTGCTGCTGGCCGCCCCCGCCGCCGCGCGGCACATGGTCCTGGCCGTGGGCGGCACCAAGGTCGTGTCCTGGCCCTATGTGGCCCTGACCCTGGCCGTGCAGGAGCTGTTCGGCGTGCGGCCCAAGGCCCAGCGCAACGACGGCGAGGCCTGGGTTTCCGCCGACTGGCGGACCCTGCGCCGCGTGGACCCGGGCCGGGTGCGCTTCGTGGTCCGCCCCGGGGCCTACCGCGCCGGGAGCTATGTGGTGGAGGGCGACTGGAGCAACGCCTCGTATTTCCTGGCCGCCGGGGCCGTGGGGCCCCGCCCGGTGCGCGTGCAGGGCCTGCGCGAGGACTCCCTGCAGGGCGACCGCGCCATCCTGGACATCCTGGGCCGGATGGGCGCCCGGATCATGTGGCACGCCGACGCCGTGACCGTGGCGCCCCCCGAGGCCGGGCCCCTGACGGGCGTCACCGTGGACATGGCCCCCTGCCCGGACATCGTGCCCACCGTGGCCGCTGCGGCCTGCTTCGCGGCCACGCCCACGGAGATCCGCGGCGCGGCGCACCTGCGCATCAAGGAGTGCGACCGCCTGGAGGCCACGGCCACCCAGCTGTCCCGCGCCGGGGCCCGGGTCGCCGTCCTGCCCGACGGGCTGCGCATCGAGCCCGCGCCCCTGGCCGCCGGGAGCGCCGTGCCCATCACCACCTACGGCGACCACCGCATCGCCATGAGCATGTCGCTGCTGCGCCTGGCGGGCGTGCGTCCGGAGCTGGACGCGCCGGGCTGCGTGGGCAAGTCCTTCCCGGATTTCTTCGACGAATGGAACAAGGTTGTTTCGGAACTTAAGGCGTGATTTCAGATGGCTATCGAAGTTACGAACATTAGCGACATCCTGCTTGTCGGCGCCGGGGGGCGCATGGGCCGCCTGCTGACCGGGCGGGCCCGTGCCGCCGGGCTGGCCGTGCGCGGGCTGGATGCGCCCCTGACCCCCGGGGCCCTGGCCCGCGAGGCCCGGGGGGCGGAGCTCGTGCTTCTGGCCGTGCCCGCCGCCGCCGTGGCCGAGGTCGCGCGGCTGTGCGCCGCGGCCATGGGCCCGGAGCAGATCATGGCCGACATCTGCTCGGTGAAGGTCCGGCCCCTGGCCGAGATGCTCGCGGCCCACTCCGGCCCGGTGGTGGGTACGCACCCCCTCTTCGGCCCGGACCCCGCCCCGGACGCCACGCGGGTGGCCGTGGTCCCCGGGCGGGGCGAGGCCGCCGCGCGGGCCGTGGCCGACCTGATGGCCCGCCTGGGCTTCACGCCTTTCGCCGCCACCGCCGAGGAGCACGACCGGGCCGTGGCCGACATCCAGGGCCTGAATTTCATCACCAGCGTGGCCTACCTGGCCACCCTGGCCCACCGGCCCGAGCTGGCCGCCTTCATCACCCCGAGCTTCCGGCGCCGCCTGGACGCCGCGCGCAAGATGCTCACCGAGGACAGCGCGCTCTTCGCCGGACTCATGGACGCCAACCCCTACACCCAGGACTCCGTGCGCGCCTACCGCGCCATGCTCAACATCGCCGCCGGAGGCGACATCGAGCTGCTGTGCGAGCGCGCCGACTGGTGGTGGCATGACGGACCCGACGGGGGAGGCTGACGCACGCCCATTGATCCATCATCGATGACGCGCCGCATCTCCCCCGGGGGATGCGGCGTTTTCTTTTGCACCGCGCGCGGGCCGACGGGGACCGGGCGCCAACGGGAGACACACAGGAGGAACATCATGGAACCCTTGCAATTGCGGCAACACGGGCAATGGCTGCCCGCGGACATCCAGACCCCGGTCAGCCTGTTCCTCGGGCTGGTGGGCCACAAGCAGGGCCTGCTGCTCGAAAGCGCCGAGGTGGACGGGCGTTTCGGGCGCTACAGCGTGGTGGCCTACAACTACGCCATGCGCCTGTCGTGCTCCCGGGGGCGGCTGGACGTGGGCGTGCGCGACGAGCGCCTGCAAGCCATGAAGCAGTACAACGGCCAGCCCTTCCTGGACGGGGTGCGCCAGGTCATGGCCCGGCTGCGCATCCTGCCCGCCGAGGGCTTCGAGGACCTGCCGCCCATCACCCGCTCGCTCATGGGCTACTTCGGCTACGGCACTGCGGGCATGTTCGAGCCCAAGCTCGCGCCGCTGCTGCCCCCCGAGGAGGCCGAAGCCTGCCTCGTGCTGCCCGGCAACGTGGTGCTCTTCGACCACCTCTACCACCGGCTGTGCTTCCTGACCCTGACCAAGGGCGTGCGGCCCCAGGCGGACCTGCGCAACGTGATGCGCACCCCGGTGGCGCCCGGGGTGGGCGAGGTCCGCACCGACCCGGGCGAGGGCTCGTACCAAAAGGGCGTGGCCGACGCCATCGAGCTCATCCGCCAGGGCGAGTGCATCCAGACCGTGCTGTCCACGCGCTTCTCGGCCTCCTTCGAGGGCGACAGCTTCGTGCTCTACCGGCGGCTGCGCCAGGTGAACCCCTCGCCGTACATGTTCTACATGCGCCTGCCCAAGGTGGAGCTCTTCGGCTCCTCGCCGGAGATGCTCGTGCGCTGCCGGGGGGGCGAGCTGACCACCTGCCCCATCGCGGGCACAAGGCCGCGCGGCGAAAGCCCCGCCCAGGACGAGGAAATGGCCGCCGAGCTGCTCACCGACCCCAAGGAGCGCGCCGAACACGTCATGCTCGTGGACCTGGGGCGCAACGACCTGGGGCGCATCGCCACCCCCGGCTCGGTGCGCGTGGACAGGTTCATGCAGGTGGAGCGCTTCTCCCACGTCATGCACCTGACCTCCTACGTCAGCGCCCGGCTCAAGGACGGACTGGACGCCCTGGACGTGCTGGCCAGCACCTTCCCGGCGGGCACGGTGTCCGGCGCGCCCAAGGTCCGGGCCATGCAGATCATCGCCGACATCGAACGCCAGGGGCGCGGGCCCTATGCGGGGGCCATCGGCTGGCTGGGGCTGGACCCCGGCCGCGTGGACCTGGACACCGGCATCACCATCCGCAGCATGTGGGTGCGCGGGGGAGTGCTGACCTGGCAGGCGGGCGCGGGCATCGTCCACGACTCCGACCCCGCCCGCGAGTGGCAGGAATGCGCCAACAAGGCCCGTGTCATCCGTGAAATCCTGACCGGCAAGGGAGGCCCCGATGTTCTTGCTGATTGACAACTACGACTCGTTTACCTTCAACCTGGTGCAAGCCTTCCAGCGCCAGGGTCGCGACCCGCTGGTCAAGCGGAACGACGACCCCGACGTGCTCGGGCTGGCCACGGACCCGGCCCTGGAGATGGTCTGCCTGTCCCCGGGGCCCAGCCGCCCGGAAAACGCTGGCCTGTGCCTGGAATTCCTGGCCCGGCTGCCCCGCGCGGTGCCCGTGCTGGGCGTCTGCCTGGGCCACCAGGCCCTGGGCCTGTTCGCCGGGGCGCCCGTGGTGGTCAACACGCGCATCATGCACGGCAAGACCTCGGCCGTGGACCATGACGCCACGGGCCTGTTCGCCGGCCTGCCCCGGCCCCTGGAGGTCGGGCGCTACCATTCCCTGGTGGTGGACGTGGACAACGCCCCGGCCCCGGCCCGGGCGCTGCTGCGCGTCACCGCGCGCACGGGCCGGGGCGAGGTCATGGCCCTGGAGTACGCCGACCGCCCCTGGGCGGGCGTGCAGTTCCACCCCGAATCGGTGCTGACCCCCGACGGCGGGCGCCTGCTCGCCAACTTCCCCCAAGCCCTGCTGCCCCAAGGAGGCGCGAGATGACCATGCATATGGCCGATGTCCTGGAACTGCTGGCCTACCACAAGGACCTGCCCGAGGAGATGGCCGCCGAGGCATTCGCCCGGCTCATGGACGGCACCATGACCCCGGCCCAGGCCGGATCGTTTCTCATGGGCCTGAAAACCAAGGGCGAGACGGCCCGCGAACTGGCCGCGGCGGTGCGCGCGGCCCTGCGCCACGCCCGGGCCGTGCCCGGCCTGTCCGGCCCGCGCATCGACACCTGCGGCACCGGCGGCGACGGCTCGTGCAGCTTCAACTGCTCCACGGCCACGGCCCTGGTCCTGGCCGGGCTGGGCCACGACGTGGTCAAGCACGGCAACCGCTCGGTGACCAGCACCTGCGGCAGCGCCGACGCCCTGGAGGCCCTGGGCCTGTCCCTGACCACCGAGCCCGAGGCCGTGGCAGGCGAGCTGGTCGCCCGCCATTTCGCCTTCCTCTTCGCCCCGGGCTACCACCCGGCCTTCAAGCATATCATGCCCGTGCGCCGCGAGATCGGCTGCCGCACGCTGTTCAACCTGCTCGGCCCGCTGCTCAACCCGGCCCGGCCCACCCACCAGCTCCTGGGCGTGGGCGTCCCGGGGTTCGCCCCGCGCATGGCCAAGGCCCTGGCGCTTACGGGCGTGTCGCGGGCCTGCGTGGTCCACGGCGCGGGAGGGTTCGACGAGCTGACGCCCTTCGGGGTAAACTCCGTGGTCTGGGTCCGCGACGGCTGGCTGCGCGAGGAGGAGCTGGACCCCCAGGCCCTGGGCCTGGCGCGCCACAACCCCCGGGACGTGGCCGTGCCCCACAGACAGGCCGCCGTGGACGTGCTGCGCGAGCTGCTGGAAGGCGGCGGCCCGCAGGCCATGCGCGACATGCTCGTGCTCAACGTGGCCGTGTGCCTGCACCTGCTGGACGCCGCGCCGGACCTGCCCGCGGCCGTGGAGCAGGCCCGGGCCGCCGTGGCCGCCGGGGTCGGGAGGGCTCTCATCCATGCTTGAACGCTTCGCCCAGGCCAAGCGCCGGGAAATCATGGATCTCATGGCCCGGGACGCCCAGGGCCGGATGCCCGCGCCGCGAACGGCCGCGCGCCCGCCCTTCGCGGCGGCCCTGCGCGCGGCAGGCCCCGGGGCCGTGGTGGCCGAATACAAGCGCGCCTCGCCCAGCCGGGGCGACATCAACCTCGCCCTGGGCCCGCAGGACGTGGCCCGGGCCTACGCGCGCGGCGGCGCCGCGGCCATGAGCGTGCTCACCGAGGCCGACCACTTCCGGGGCGAGCTGGGCTTCCTGGACGCCTGCGTCCCGGCGGGGCTGCCCCTGCTGCGCAAGGACTTCGTGCTCCACCCGCTCCAGGTGCGCCAGACGGCGGCCACCCCGGCCAGCGCCGTGCTGCTCATCGCGCGCATGGTCGGGCCCGCCGAGCTGGGGCGCATGGTCGCCCTGGCCCGCGAGCTGGGCCTGGAGCCGGTGGTGGAGGTCTTCGACGGCGACGACCTGGCCCGGGCGCGCGGCGCCGGGGCCGACCTCATCCAGGTCAACAACCGCAACCTGGACACCCTGGAAATCTCGCTGGACATCTCGCGCGGGCTGGCCGCCGCGAAGCTGCCCGGCGAAACCTGGATCTCGGCCAGCGGCATCACCCGCGGCGCGCAGATCGCCGAACTCGCCGCCCTGGGCTACGACGCCGTGCTCGTGGGCACCTTCCTCATGGAAGGCGCCGACCCCGGCGCGGCCCTGGCCCGGCTCATCGAGGAGAAAAATCCATGACCTACACCCTTCCCGCCGACCCCGGCGCCACGCGGCGCCCGCTGATCAAGGTCTGCGGCATCACCCGCCAGCAGGACGCCGACGCCTGCCTGGAAGCGGGGGTGGACATGCTCGGGTTCATCTTCCACCCCCAAAGCCCGCGCCGCGTGACCCCGGAGCAGGCCGCCGGGCTGCGCACCCCCGGCGCCCTGCGCGTGGGCGTGTTCGTGAACCAGACCCAGGCCGAGGTGCTGCGCGTCATGGACCGGGCCCGGCTGGACCTGGCCCAGCTGTGCGGCGACAACGACCCGGCCTTCTGCCGGGCCGTCGGGCCCGGGCGGGTGATGCGCGTGTTCTGGCCCGAACGCCACAGCGCGCGCGCGGCCCTGGAGGACGACCTGCACAGCCTGGCGCCGGTCATGGCCTATGCCCTGCTGGACGCCGGAACCGCCACAGGCGGGCACGGCCGCGCCCAGGACGCCGAACGCCTGCACGGGCTGGACTGCCCCGTGCCCTGGCTGCTGGCCGGGGGGCTCGGCCCCGAGACCCTGCCCCGGGCCCTGGCCGCCTGCGCCCCGGCGGGCTACGACCTGAACTCCGGCCTGGAATCGGCCCCCGGCGTCAAGGACCACCGGCGCATCCGCGCCGCCGTGGCCCTCATCCGCCCCCGGGGCTGAGCCGCGCCGCCCCAGACACCCAAACCGGGCCGGGCCCCCGCCCGCCCGAACAAGGACCACGCACCATGAGAAAAGGATACTTCGGCGACTTCGGCGGCCAGTTCGTGCCCGAGCTGCTCATGCCGCCGCTCAAGGAACTGGACGACGCCTACCGCACCATCGCCCGCTCCAGACCCTTCCTCACCGAGTTCGGCCAGATCCTGGCCGAATATGTGGGCCGCTCCACGCCGCTCTACCGCTGCCCCAACCTCTCGGCGGAGCTGGGCTTCAACCTCTACCTCAAGCGCGAGGACCTGGCCCACACCGGCGCGCACAAGATCAACAACACCATCGGCCAGGCCCTGCTGACCCGGCACATGGGCAAGAGCGTGCTCCTGGCCGAGACCGGCGCGGGCCAGCACGGCGTGGCCTCGGCCACAGCGGCGGCCATGCTCGGCCTGTCGTGCATCGTCTACATGGGCGCCACCGACGTTGTGCGCCAGGCCCACAACGTGCAACGCATGCGCCTGCTCGGCGCCGAGGTCCGCCCCGTGGAGTCCGGCACCAAGACCCTCAAGGACGCCATCAACGCCGCCCTGCGCCACTGGATCGCCGGGCAGGCCGACACCCACTACTGCATCGGCTCGGTGGTCGGCCCCGCGCCCTTCCCCGAGCTTGTGCGCGACTTCCAGTCCGTCATCGGCCACGAGTGCCGCCAGCAGTGCGTGGAGCGCTTCGGCGCCCTGCCCGACCTGGTGGTGGCCTGCGTGGGCGGCGGGTCCAACGCCATGGGCATCTTCCACCCCTTCGTGGAGGACCGCGAGGTCCGCCTGGTGGGCGTCGAGGCGGCGGGCACCGGCCAGCCGGGCTGCCACCATTCCGCCTCCGTGACCCAGGGCACCCCCGGCGTGCTGCACGGTACGCGCACCCGCCTGCTCCAGACCGCCGACGGCCAGATCCTGCCCTCGCACTCCGTGGCCCCGGGCCTGGACTACCCGGGCGTGGGCCCCGAGCACGCCTGGCTCGACGCCTCGGGCCGCGCCGAATACGTCACCGTCAACGACGCCCAGGCCCTGGCCGCCTTCCAGGCCCTGTGCCGCAAGGAGGGCATCATCCCGGCCCTGGAGTCCGCCCACGCCCTGGCCTATGTGCTCGAACACCGCCAGGCCATCGAACCGGGCTCCAACGTGGTGGTCAACCTCTCGGGGCGCGGCGACAAGGATCTGGGCATCGTGGCCGAAGTGCTCGGCGTCTAGCGGCCAACGCATCCAACGCACAAGACCGCGCGGCCAGGCCGCGCAGGAGAACGCATATGGCATCCACACTCACCCGACGCATCCGCGAGGCCCAGGCCGCCGGACGCAAGGCGCTCATCCCCTACCTGCCCGCCGGATTCCCCGGCCTGGACGAATTCTGGGACGCCGTGGCCGAGCTCGACGGCGCGGGCGCGGACATCATCGAAATCGGCGTGCCCTTCTCGGACCCCGTGGCCGACGGCCCCACCGTGGAACAGGCGGCCCTGGAAAGCCTCGCGCGCGGCGTGACCCTCAAATGGATACTCGAAGGACTGGCAACGCGCGCCGGACGCTTGCGGGCGGGCATCGTGCTCATGGGCTACCTGAACCCATTCCTGCAATACGGCATGGAGGCCTTCGCCCGCGACGCCGCCCGGGCCGGGGTCCACGGGGTCATCATCCCCGACCTGCCCCACGAGGAGGCCGCCGACATCCGCGCCACCCTCGCCGCCAGCGGCCTGGACCTCATCCCCCTGGTCGGCCTGAACACCAGCCCCGCGCGGCTGGCCCTCTACGCCAAGGACGCCACCGGCTTCGCCTATTTCGTGTCCGTGCTGGGCGTCACCGGCGAGCGCGCCACCCTGCCCCAGGCCGTGGGCGCCCGGCTGGCCGAGGCCAAGCGGACCTTCCGCGTGCCCCTGGCCCTGGGCTTCGGCCTCAAGACCCCCGACCAGCTCGCCGCCCTGGGCGAAGGCCCCGACGCCGTGGTCTTCGGCTCGGCCCTCATCACCCACCTGCGCGCCGGCGGCGCCCCGGCCCGGTTCCTGGAGGCCTGGCGCTAGCCCGGCGCCGGGCGGGAAGCCCGGAGACGCTGCGCGCGCCTCCGGGCGGACCGGCCTCCGGCGGCCCAAGGGGCACGCCCCTTGGGAATCCCGCATTGGGCGGGCGCGCCCGCCCCGAA
>NZ_JALNWM010000026.1 GCF_023230885.1 Desulfocurvus sp.
AGAGAGGCGCCCGGGGTCGGGGGGGGGCGCGGGAGGTCCGGCGCCGGGGCGGGGAACGGCCGCGGGGGCCTGGAGCGCCTGGGCCGGGGCCGGAGGGGGGGCGCGGGGGGGCGGCTGGGGCCCGGGGCGCCTGGGCTGCGGGCATGCCGGGGGCGGGAAAGTCCTTGACCGTGATAGATTGTTCTGGAAAAAACCCTGGTTGGCGCCGAGCCCTGCCCGGGCGGCGCGCGGGTCGCGGGGCCCGTCGCGCGTGCGCCCGTGGCGGCCCGCCGCGCCCCGTCGGGGGGCCGGGCCAGGACTTCAGCGCGCCTTCCGCGCACAGGACGATCCCCTCATGGCCCACCGCATCCTGCACAAGGAACAGCTCATTCCCGGCCAGACCAGCAAGCTCGTGGTCGACGCGCCGCACGTCGCGGCCAAGGCCCGGCCGGGCAATTTCGTCATCCTGCGCGTATGCGGGACGGGGGAGCGCATTCCCCTGACCATCGCCGACGCCGACCCCGAGGCCGGGACCATCACCCTGGTCTATCTCGTGCTCGGCAAGTCCACGGCCATGCTCGAAGCCCTGAACGAGGGCGACGAGATCCTGGACCTGTGCGGCCCCCTGGGCCGGGCCACGCGCATCGAGCCCTGCGGCACGGTGGTCTGCGTGGGCGGCGGCACGGGGGTGGCGGCCATGCACCACATCGCCAAGGGCCACCACCGCGCCGGCAACCGCGTGGCGGCCGTCATCGGCGCCCGCTGCGCCGACCTGCTGCTGTTCGAGCGGGAGCTTTCGGCCTTTTGCGACGAGGTGCTCGTGTCCACCAACGACGGCAGCCGGGGCCACCGGGGGCTGGTCACCGAGGTGCTGCGCCAGCGCCTGGAGCGCGGCGAGGAGGTCGGCGAGGTGGTGGCCGTGGGCCCGGTGCCGATGATGGCCGCCGTGGCCGAGACCACGCGGCCCTTCGGCGTGCGCACCACCGTGAGCCTGAACTCCATCATGCTCGACGGCATCGGCATGTGCGGCGCCTGCCGCGTGACCGTGGCCGGGGACACGCGCTTCGCCTGCGTGGACGGGCCGGAGTTCGACGGCCACGAGGTGGATTTCAAGGAGCTGGCCCAGCGGCTGGCGGCCTTCAAGGAGATGGAGCGCGCGGCCCATGACCACTATTGCAGGTGCCAGGCCGATGCCTAGGCGCACGGCGTCGGCCGCCCCCCGGGTGCCCATGCCCGCGCAGCCCGCCGCCGAGCGGGTGCGCAACTTCGAGGAGGTGGCCCTGGGCTACACCTTCGACATGGCCGTGGCCGAGGCCCGGCGCTGCCTGCAATGCAAGCGCCCGCAGTGCGTCAGGGGCTGCCCGGTGGAGGTGCCCATCCCGGCCTTCATCGCCCACCTGGCCGCCGGAGACGTGGCCGCGGCGTACCGGGCCGTCAAGACGGCCAACAGCCTGCCCGCCATCTGCGGGCGCGTCTGCCCGCAGGAGACGCAGTGCGAGGGGGCCTGCATCCTGGGCCGCAAGGCCGAGCCCGTGGCCATCGGCCGCCTGGAGCGCTTCGTGGCCGACCAGTATGTGCATGTCGACGCCTGCGACCTGCTCACCGGCGCGCGCGACTGCGTGCCCGTGGACCCCTCGCGCCGGGTGGCCTGCATCGGCTCCGGGCCCGCGTCGCTCACCGTGGCGGGCTACCTGTCCTCGCGCGGGGCCCGGGTCACGGTGTTCGAAGCCCTGCACGAGGTCGGCGGGGTGCTGGTCTACGGCATCCCCGAGTTCCGCCTGCCCAAGGACCGCATCGTGGCCAAGGAGGTTCGCGCCCTGGGCACCCAGCAGGTGGAGTTCGTCACCAACCGCGTGGGCGGCAAGACCTTCAGCATCCGCGACCTGTTCGAGCAGGGCTTCTCGGCGGTGTTCATCGGCGTGGGCGCCGGGTTGCCCCGGTTCCTGGGCATCCCCGGCGAGAACCTGAACGGCGTGTTCACGGCCAACGAGTACCTGACGCGGGTGAACCTCGGCCGGGCCTACGACTTCCCCAACCACGACACCCCCGTGATCCTGGGCCGCAACGTCACGGTCTACGGCGCGGGCAACGTGGCCATGGACGCCGCGCGCACGGCCCTGCGCCTGGGCGCGGCCAGCGTGAGCGTGGTCTACCGGCGCACCGTGGCCGACATGCCCGCCCGCCGCGAGGAGATCGAGCACGCCCGGGAGGAGGGCGTGATCATGCAGACCCTGGCGGCGCCGCTGGCCTTCTCGGGCGACGAGCGGTTCGCCCTGCGCTCGGTGACCCTCCAGGAGATGGAGCTGGGCGAGCCCGACGCCTCGGGCCGCCGCCGCCCGGTGCCCGTCGCGGGGCGGACCCGGGAGCTGGAAACGGACCTGGCCATCATCGCCGTGGGCACCCGGGCCAACCCGCTGCTCCTGGCCAGCGAGCCGGACATCGCCGTGGACGGGCGCGGCTACATCGTGGTGGACGAAGCCACCGGCGAGACGAGCATGCCCGGCGTCTACGCGGGCGGCGACATCGTCACCGGCGCGGCCACGGTGATCCAGGCCATGGGCGCGGGGCGCCGCGCGGCCAGGGCCATCGCCCGGCGCCTGGGCTGCCCCGTGGAGTAGCCCGGGCGGCGCGTGCAGGATGGTTTCATTCGGGGGCGTTGACTTTTTCGTCTTTTTCCGGCTAGCTTTTTGGGTCTTTTTCCCTTTCCTGTGATTCCGGCGGGGGGAACCGTGCCGCGTTCCGTCATTTTTCTCGTCGTGTTTGTTGTCCTTCTATGGGCCCGCCCGGGCGCCTGCGGGGAGCGCGTGATCCTGGCGGGAACGGGCGACGGGCAGGAGGTCTTCGAGCATCTGGCCCGGGCCTACATGCGCGCCTACCCCGAAGACGCCGTGGACGTTCCGCCCACGGTGGGCTCCAGCGGCGGCGTGCGCTGCGCCGCGGCCGGAACCTGCGATGTCGCCCGGCTGGCCCGCCCCCTGAAGGACAAGGAACTGCGCTTCATGCTCGCCTACCAGCCCCTGGCGCGGGTGCCCGTGGTCTTCGCCTCCCACCCGGGGGTCGGGGTCCAGCGCCTTTCCCGGGCCCAGGCCGTGGGCGTGCTCACAGGCGGCATCACCAACTGGAAGGCCCTGGGCGGCCCGGATCACAGGATCCTGGTGGTCCAGCGCGAGCTGAGCGAGGCGCCCCACGCCGCCGTGGCCGCCCATCTGCCGGAGCTCGCGGGCCAGCCCCTGGCGGGCCGGGTCGCCTACGACGCCGCCGAGGCCCTGGCCGCCATCGCGGGCACCGAGTTCTCCTTCGGCATTGTCAGCCTGCCGGCGGCCCGCGCCCTGGGGCTGAACGTGATCTGGATCGAGGGGCTGGCCCCCGGCCCGTCGGGCGCCGTGCCTTCGGACTACCCGATGTGCATGACCCACGGCCTGGCCTGGCTCCCCGAGCCCGCGTCCGCAGTCCGGCGCTTTCTCGATTTCGTCCTGGGGCCCGAGGGCCGGGCCGCCCTGGCGGAATTGGACGTCCTGCCCCTGGCGCCGTAGCGCCCGCCCCGGGTCATGGGTTCCCTCAAAGGCCGTTTCCTGCTTGCCGTCCTGGCCGTGGCCGCCCTGGCCACCGGCCTGCTCGGCCTGTCCGCCGACGCCATCGTCTCCGCCCTGCTGGAGCGCAACCAGGCCGCGGTCCTTGGCGAGATCATGGACCGGATCACCGAGAACCTGGCCCTGCGCGACGGCATGAAGCGCGCGGCATTCCTGCGCCTGGACGAGAGCCGCGAGGTGGACGGCTACGCCCGCAGCTTCGCCGAGCATCATGTGGCCCGGCTCTTCGACACCGCCAGCGGCGAGTTCGCCCTCATCGGCTACACCGACGCCGCCGGGGTGGAGGAGGTCAAGGTCGGGCGGGGCGGCACCCGTCCGGAGCTGAACGACATCGCCGCCACGGGCCTCTGGGGCGAGGCCCTGCTCCGGCCGGGGCGGATATTCGTGCGCCCCGGCACCGGCGGAAGCGGGCCGCTGCCCCCGGGGATATACTACGCCGTGGCCCGCCAGGAGTTGTCCGGCAGGGTTGCGGGCCTGCTGTACGCAATGGTCCCGGTGCAGGAGTTCTGCCGCAGCTTCCAGGCCATGCAGCTGGCCCTGCCCGGCACCCTGACCCTGGCCGCCGCCGACGGCACGCCCCTGCACAGCCAGGCCCTGGGGGCCGATCCCCTGCCCGCCCACGCCCTGGCCAGCCTGTTCGAGACGCGCGTGGACGAGCTGCCCGCGCTGCCCGGGGCCTGGCCGGTGGCGCGCGGCCTGCGGCTGGCCCGGGCGGACGGCCGCGACCTGGTGGTTGTCGAGGGCCGCGTTCCCGGGCTGGACTGGCGCTGCGCGCTGTGGATCCCCCGCGAGGCGTTCCTGGCGCCCCTGGCCGCGCTGCACCGGCAGGTGGCCTGGATCGGGGCGGCGATCCTGGCGGTGGCGGCCCTGGTGACCTTCCTGCTCGCGCGCTGGATCGGCCGCCAGGTGCGGCCCCTGGAGCGGGCCGTGGCCCGGGTGGCCGCCGGGGACTTCAGCGCCCGGGTCCAGGGAGCGCCCCGGGCGGAGTTCGGCCTGCTGGCCCGCAGCTACAACGCCATGCTCGACACCCTGGAGGGCTACGAGCGCAGCCTCGTGGCGGCCAACCAGTACCACGCCGAGCTCATCGCCCAGATGGGCGAGGGGCTGCTGGTTCTCGACGGGGCCGACCGCGTGACCCTGGCCAACCCGGCGGCCCGCCGCATCCTGGGCCGCGAGGGCGAGAGCCTGCTGGACCGTACCCTGGGCGAGGCCCTGGCGCCCTATCGGCGCCCGGACGACACGGACCTGCCCCCGGAGCGCGATTTTCAGGACCTGGAGCTCAGCCGCGCCGCCGAGGACGGCTCGCGGAGGTGGCTGTCCCTGTCGTGCGCGCGACTCAAGGCCGGGGACGGCACGCCCCAGGGCTCCCTGTGCCTGCTGCGCGACATTTCCCGGGCCAAGGGCGACGAGCAGGCCCTGCGCCTTTCGGCGCGCCGCTTCCGCGAAATGGCCGACCAGCTGCCCACGCCCATCGTCGAGGCGGGGCCGGAGTCCGAGGTGGTCTATGCGAACCAGGCCGCGCGCGATGCCTTCGGGTTCGCCTCCGAGCCGTCGGCGTCCCGGCCGAGCCTGCGGGGCCTGGTGGCCCCGGGCAGCCGGGGGCTCTTCGATTCCGCCGTGCGCCTGGCGGCCACGGGCCTGCCCTCGGGGCCGTGGGAGCTGGTCATGCAGCCCCTTGGCGGCGGCGAGCTGACCTGCCTGGCCCATCTGGCGCCGGTACACGACCCGTCCGGGGGCGCCGGGGGCGTGCGCCTGTCGGTCCACGACATCTCCGAGCGCAAGCGCGCCGAGCGGGCCGCCCTGGAGGCCAAGGAGGCCGCCGAGGCCGCCACCCGCTCCAAGGGCGAGTTCGTCGCGGCCATGAGCCACGAACTGCGCAGCCCCCTGCACGGAATCTACGCCACGCTGCAAATGCTGGAGCGCACCGGGCTGGACCAGGAGCAGCGGCGGCTGCTGGAGCGGAGCCTGGACACCTGCCGCAGCCTTGTGGACGTGGTCAACGACGTGCTGGACATCTCGGGCCTGGACGCGGGGGCCCTGCGCCTGCGCGAGGCGCCGTTCGACCCGCGCGCCGCGGCGGCCCTGGTGCTGGACAACTTCCGCCCCCAGGCCCAGGCGCGCGGCCTGGCCCTGGAGGCGCTGGTCCACGAGGACGTGCCCCGGCGGCTGGTGGCCGACGAAGGGCGGTTGCGCCAGGTGCTGTTCAATCTCGTGTCCAACGCCGTGCGCTTCACCGACCGGGGATCGGTGCGCGTGGAGGCCGCCGCGCTGCCCCACGGGCTGCCCGGCGGGCGGTCGTTGGTGCTGTGGTCCGTGGTCGACACGGGCCGGGGCATCCCCGACGAGCTCCAGGGCGGGATATTCGAGGCATTCGCCCAGGCCGGGGACGCCCCGGTCCGGGGTGCGCGGGGCTCGGGGCTGGGGCTTGGCATCGTGCGCAGGTTGGTGACCCTGTGGGGCGGCAGCCTGACCCTGGAGAGCGGTTGCGGTGCGGGCACTTCCGTCCATTTCACCCTGCCCGTCAAGGCCGCCCCGGAGCCCGGGGCGGCGGCGGAGCCCGGCGCCGGGCCGCCCGGGCCGCCCGTGCGCCGCCTGCGGGTGCTGGTGGTGGACGACGAGCCCCTGAACGTGATGACCATCCAGCTCTTCCTGGAAGGCCAGGGGCACCGGGTCGTCTGCGCCCGCGACGGCGACGAAGCCCTGGCGGCCCTGGCCGGAGGCGGCTTCGACTGCGTGCTCATGGACGTGCAGATGGCCGGGCGCGACGGCCTGGAGGTCACCCGCGCCATCCGCTCGGGGGCCCACCCCGGGGTCGCGCCGGGGGTTCCCGTGGTGGCCATGACCGCCCACGCCCTGCCCGGCGACCGCGAGCGCGTTCTTGCGGCGGGCATGGACGGCTACATCGCCAAGCCCGCGTCCCTCGGCGAGCTGGAGACCCTGTTGCGCGAGGTGGCCGGGGGGGCTCCGGCCTAGGTGCCGCCCGGGCCCCGGCCCCGCGTCCGCCCCGGCCGCAGGCCGTCCCCGTCTTCCCGTTTCCGGCGCGCCGCCCGTTTGCGGACGCTACTCCCCGATGATCTTGACCAGCACGCGCTTTTTGCGCCGCCCGTCGAACTCGCCGTAGAAGATGCGCTCCCAGGTGCCGAAATCCAGGCGGCCGTCGGTGACGGCCACCACCACCTCGCGGCCCATGATCTGGCGCTTCATGTGCGCGTCGGCGTTGTCCTCGCCCACGTTGTGGCGGTAGCCGGACACCGGCTCGTGGGGCGCCAGGCGCTCCAGCCAGGCGTCGTAGTCGTGGTGCAGGCCGGATTCGTCGTCGTTGATGAACACGCTGGCGGTGATGTGCATGGCGTTGACCAGGCACAGGCCCTCGCGGATGCCCGACCGGGCCAGGCAGTCCTCCACCTCGGGGGTGATGTTCACGAAGGCTCGGCGCGTGGGCACCTGGAACCAGAGTTCCTTGCGGTAGGATTTCATGACGTTCTCCCGTTGTTGCGGGCCGGGGGCCCGGGGTGGGGGGGGCGGCCCGGGGCCGGGCGCGTCAGGCCGGGGGGCGCTGGCGCGGGGCCTTGCCGGGCAGAAACGAGCTGCGCAGGAAGCGCGGCTGGAAAAAGCGCAGGGGGTTGCGGGCCACGGCGTCGGGCAGCAGGTGATACCAGCGGTAGCCCATCGCATGGAACAGGCGGCGCGCGCGGCAGCCGTGCCCGGCCTCGCGGGCGGCCTGCAGGGCCGCGTCGCGCTGGCAGCGCGAACCGGCCACCAGGGCGAAGATGCGGCGGTTCCACCCGTGACGCGAGAGCATGGCCTTGATGCGCCGGTATTCGCGAAAGCGCGAGAAGCCGTCCAGCAGGCAGATGCAGGCCAGGCCCAGCCACCCGGCGGCCAGGACGGCGCAGGCCGAGGCCGCGCGGTGGCGGGCTTCGTCCAGATGGCCCAGGGCTGCCAGGGCCAGGGCGGTACAGACGGCCGCCGAGGCCAGGGCCGTGGCGTGGGGCAGGGGCGAGGCCCGCAGATAGCGCAGGGGCAGGGGCGGCGCGGGTGCGGCGGGGGAGCGGGGGCCGGGGGCTGGCATGGCTGTCGTGTCCTCGGCGGATGGGGGTGGCTCGCGGCCGGGCGGCCGGCTTGCGCCCGGGGTCAGCCCGTGGGGCGCAGGGGGATCTCCGTGTTGCCCTGCCTGTCGTGCAGGCGGGGCAGGCCCGTCAGCTGGCTGGCCAGGGGGAACAGCCCGCCCGGGGTGCGGCCCGTGCGGCGCCCGGGGCAGACGCCCTGGCGGCGCATCCCGGCGGCCCGCCCCAGGGGCGCGCTGCCGATGGGGTCGAGCTCCATCACCGGCGAGGAGCCGGGCCGGGCCAGGAAGTCGCCCACCGCGTCCAGGGTCAGGGCGAACATGTCGCGGAAATAGCGCCGCCCGCCCAGGTGCAGCACCCGGTCGGCCGCGTGCAGCGAGCTGTCCCAGCGGCGGCGGCCGCACAGGGACAGGTGGCCCTTGATGACCTGCTTCTTGAGCAGGAAGGGCCAGCGCCTCTGGCGCACCGTGGCCAGCAGGGCGGCGTCGGTGTCCTCCTGGGGGCGGGCGAAGAGCTCGCGGGCCTGGCCGGTGTCCCAGCGTACCTGGGCGTCGGCCTGCATCTCGATGTAGACATGGCCCAGGCGGCCCCCGGCGGGCAGGGCGCAGAGCATGTCGGGCACATAGTGGTTGTGGGCCACGGTGTCGGCGGCCAGGTGGGCGAGGTAGCCGTAGGCGTAGGCCCTGGTGCGCCCGCTGTCGGCCCGGGCCAGCAGGCCCAGGCCCGTGGCCCAGTTGTGGCTGTGCCCGGGGCGCACGGCGCTGCCCTTGCCGATGAAGATGTCCGCCGCGAGGCTGCCGTAGAGAAAGGCCCCGGGATGCTGGGAGAGCATGCGGGCCACGTCCTGCGCCACGCAGTCGAGGTTGGCCAGGAACCAGTTGCCCACGGCCATGTGTACCCCCGGCCCCCAGGCGTGGGCCTGGGCGTCGGGCAAAAGCAGGAAGAGGGCGAGGGCCGCGATGGCGGTGAGCAAGGGCATGCTGGTTTTACGCGGGGTGTTCCCCGGGGCTGTCCCGTCTGGTGGATTTGCCCTTCCGGGCAACCCCCATGATGCCTCAAGGCCGGGGTGAAGGCAAGGGGGCGGCGTCGGCGTCCCGCTCCAGGGGCAGGCGCATGGTGGCCGTGGCCCCCGGCCCGGGGGAAAACTCCACGCTGCCGCGCAGTTGCAGGGTGACCAGGTTGCGCAGCAGGCGCAGGCCCTGGCTCGCCGGGTCGCGCGCCTCGGCGGGCGCTCCGGGGCCGTCGTCGCTCACGCGCACCAGCAGCTCGCCGCCCCGGGCGCGCACCGTCAGGGCGATGCGTCCCGGGCCGCCGGGCCGGGCGTGCCTGAAGGCGTTGGTCAGCAGCTCGTTGAGGGCCAGGCCGCAGGGCACTGCCGCGTCGAGGGTCAGCGGCACCTCGTCCAGTTCGAGGTCGAAGCGGGTGGCCTCGCGGCCGTGGAGCTTGGCCGTCTGGGCGGCGAGGTCGCGGGCGTAGCGGCCGAAATCCACGCGGCCCGTGGCGCCGTCGGCGTAGAGCTGGCCGTGCACCAGGGCCATGCAGCCGATTCTGGCCTGCAGGTCCTGGCAGGCCGCGACAACCTCGGGATCGGCGTCCTTGATGCGGCTTTTGGCCAGTTCCACCAGCCCGGTGATGACCTGGAGGTTGTTCTTGACCCGGTGGCGCAGCTCGCGCAGCAGGGTTCTGTTCTCCTCCAGGGAGCGCAGGGTGTCCGCCTCGGCCTGCTTGCGCGCGCTGATGTCGCGCACGGCGGTGGTCAGCCACAGGGCGGGGGAATCCGGCTCCCGCCGGGGGCAGGTGGCCAGCGCCAGCCACAGGACGCGCCCGTCGCGGGTACGCGCGCGCAGTTCCGTCCTGCGGCCTTCCCCGGCTCCGGCGGCGGCGAGGTGGCTTTCCAGCAGGGGCAGGTCCTCGGGCAGGACGATGCGCTGCCACTGCTCGACGGTCATGATGTCGTCCGGGGTGTAGCCGCTTGCGGAGTGCAGGGAACCGGAAATCCAGTCCACGCGCAGGGAGCCGTCGGGCAGCACCTCGGCGTCGATGTTCAGGTCCGAGGTGGTGGCGCTGATGGCCCGGTAGCGCTCCTTGAGGCGCAGCAGCTCGCGCTGGTTGGCCCGCGTGGCGGCCACCACGGGCAGCCAGCGCCACAGGCCCCAGGCCAGCAGGCAGGCCCCGCCCAGCAGGCCCACCACCCGCTCGATCAGGTCAAGCAGCGGCTCCAGGCGGGCGCCTTCCCCGGGCAGCGGCACGGGCAGCCCGCGCAGGGTGCCCAGGGCCGAGGCGCAGAGCAGCAGCGCGAACCCGCCCACGATGGCTCGCCAGCCCGGGGTGCCGTCCAGGCCGCGCCGGGCGCCCGCATGCAGCAGGGTGGCGAGGATGGCCGCAAGGATCAGGGTGCGCAGGGTGTCCAGGATCGGGTCGGTCATGGGCTGTGCCTTGGCTGGGGTTCTGTCGGGCGGGGCCGGGGGCCGCTCATCGGCGGGGTCCCGCCCGGGCGCGGTCGGCGGGCGTGTCGCCCGCGGCGGGAAAATCGGCGGTGTCGAAGCGCGTGGCGCGCACATGGGCGGCGGCGCAGGGGGCGTAGTCCGGGTCCCGGGCTTCGGCGTGGTGGTAGACGCAGACAAAGCGCCCGGGCCGGGGCTCGGCCCAGCCGGAATAGCCGAAATCGGGCCAGGCCACGCCCGGGGCGTCGGCCAGGCGCAGCACCTCGCGCCGGACCCGCGCGTCGGGCTGGCCCTCTGCCGGGGTCCAGGTCCAGCCGTGGGCCGGGGCGCCGCCCCGGGGGCGGATTTCCTGGGCCACGGCGCGCCACAGGCTGCGCCCGGGCTCGCCGGGCAGGGCGCCGAAGCATACGGCCCGGCGGCGTACGTCGGCCGCGGGCAGGGCCACGGCCAGCCGGAGCTCGCCGTCCACCAGGGCCCGGACCTCGCCGGGGCGCCATTCCAGGCGGATGCGCCGGGCCGCGCCGGGGGCCAGGGCCGTGCGCGCGAGCACCTCGGGCGGCCCCTGGCCCCGCGCCGGGGCCCCCAGCAGGGCCAGGGCGTCCGGGGTCAGACGCCACCAGCCGCCCAGGCGCAGGCCTGCCGCGCCTTCCAGGCAGCGGACTTCGGCTTCGAGGACGGCGTGCTCGGCGTCGGGGTCCGTCAGCGGCCGCAGCAGCCACGGCGCCGTGGCCGTCGGCGCCTCGAGCAGCAGCCCGGCGGGATACAGGGGCGGCGGCGGGCCCGGGGCATGGCTGGCCGGGCCCTGGGGCGCGAAGCCGCGCAGGGCCTCCTCGGGCCCCAGCCAGGCCGAGGTGCCCGCATTCGGCCCCGTGTCGCGGAAGGTGACCAGCAGGCGGCCGTCGGCGGTCAGGCCCGGGGTCGGCCGATGGCCCAGCAGGGGCGTGGGTTCGGGCGGGCTCCAGGTCCGCCCGTCGTCGTCGCTGTGGCTGCGGCGGATGGGTTCGCCCACATGGCTGTTCTCGCGCAGCAGGGCCAGGATGCGCCCCGAGGGCAGGCGGACCAGGGCCGCCTCGCACAGCACCAGGCGCCCCGGGCCCGCCAGCAGCCCCCGGGGCCCCCAGGAGCGCCCGGCGTCGTGGCTGGCGAAGACCACCTGTTCCGTGGGCCGCTGGGCGCTGGCCGGGTCTTCGGGGCCGTCGAGGTGGCGGTGGGCCGTGGTCAGCCAGGGGCCGCCGGGCAGGGCCAGGATGCGGTCGGGCACGCCGTGGGTCATGCCCGCGCCCCGGGTGGAGCTCCAGGTGCGCCCCTGGTCGCGGCTGGCGAACAGGGCGCCGTCGTCGTCCAGGGCGCAGACCAGCCCCGGCGCCGGGGCGCACAGGCGCGGGCAGTGGCCCGTGCCGCGGGCGACCTCGCGGGCCGGGCCCCATGACGCCCCGCCGTCGGCGCTTTCGCGGGCCAGCAGGGCGCGCCGCGTGGCCACATGGCGGTCGGCCTCGCGGTAGACGCACAGCAGCCCCGCGCCGGGCAGGGCCAGCAGGTCGGGGAAGCACAGGTACTGCCCGGGGCGGGCGTCCACCACGCAGTGGCGCGCGCCCAGGGTGGAGATGGAGGCCAACCGGGGCCTCAGGATGCCCCGACGCCCTGGTCGCAGCCCTTGGCGTAGGCCAGCTGTCCGGTGCTTTCCATCACCGCGCGCCAGTAGTCGGAGTCGATGTTCAGCCTGCGGCGCCCGGCGGTGACCAGGGTCAGGGGCAGGTGGATGTAGTGCCCGCGCATCCGGCTGACCACCATGCCCGTGCGTCCGGACATGGCGGCGTGCACGGCGTGCTGGCCCAGGAATCCGCAATACACGCGGTCGTTGGCGTTGGCGGGTACCGAGCGGATGATGTAGCTCGGGTCGATGAACTTCACGGTGTGGGCCACGCCGCGTTCGTCCAGGTGGCGGGTCACGCGCTCGCGCAGGATGGAGCAGATGTCGCCGAGCTGCACGTTGCCCGAGGCGTCGGTGCTGCCCGAGGCGCGGCACAGGTCCTGCCCGGCGCCCTCGGCCACCACCACCACGGCGTGGTGGCGCGAGCGCAGGCGGCGCTCCAGGGCGGCCAGGAAGCCCTCGGGGCCGTCCATCTCCAGGGGCGCCTCGGGCACGAGCACGAAGTTGACCTCCTTGAGGGCCAGGGTGGCCTGGGCGGCGATGAAGCCCGACTCGCGGCCCATGAGCTTGACCATGCCGATGCCGTTGTAGGCGCCGGTGGCCTCGGTGTGGGCGCATTGGATGGCCTGGGTGGCGGCCTCCACGGCGGTGTCGAAGCCGAAGGACTGGGACACGAAGCTGATGTCGTTGTCGATGGTCTTGGGGATGCCGATGACCGCGATGCGCGCCCCGCGCCGGGCGGCCTCCAGGTGCACCTTGTGTGCGGCCTTCATGGTTCCGTCGCCGCCGATGAAGAAGACCACGGAGATGTTCATGCGCTCCAGGGCGTCGACGATCTCGTCGGGCGGCTGGGGCCCGCGCGAGGAGCCGAGCACCGTGCCGCCGAAGAGGTGGATGTCCGACACCGAGCCCGGCGTCAGCTCCCAGACGTTGTGCCCGTATTTGGGGATGAAGCCCTCCAGGCCGAAGCGGATGCCCAGGGTCGCGGCCACGCGGTAGTTGTGGTGCGCGTCCATGACGATGGCCCGGATCACGTCGTTGATGCCGGGGCAAAGGCCGCCGCAGGTGACGATGGCGCATTTGACCTTGGAGGGGTCGAAGTAGACCGTGCGGCGCGGCCCGGCCAGCTCGAATTCGCAGCGCCTGGTCTGGCCGCCGGTCAGGCCGAGCTCCTCGTCCAGGTGGACGGCGACGCCGGCGTCGTCGGGCAGGAAGCGGCTGTAGGGCAGGGGCGAGGGCACCTTGGGCACCCCCACGCGGGCGATGGCGGTGTCCACATCCTTCCCGGCGGCGCCGGGCGCGGCCTTTCGGGCGGTTTTCCTGGCGGGCATGGCGGTCTCCTGTTCTGGCGGGGCGCGGGGCGCGCTCCGGGTTCAGCCTTCGTGTACCAGAAACCCGGGCGCGGGCAAACCGCAATCCGCAGCCCCGGGCGGCGCGCGCACGCGGGGGGCTGGCGCCAGGGCGTGTTGCGCGCCTCGCCCCGGCTGCTGGCGGCGCGCGCCGGGAGCCCTGGCGCCCCCCGGACCGGGGCGGCCATTCCCGCCGCCCCGGCCTGGTGACACGAAGGCCGGTTTCGTGTACCCCTGCCTTGGCGCCCCTGGTGCGCCGAGGAGGCGGGATGCATATTTCCGAAGGCGTGTTGTCCCCGGCGGTGCTGGCCGGGGGCTGGGCCCTGGCCGCCACGGGCACGGCCCTGGGCCTGCGGCGGCTGGACCACGACCGGCTGATGCCCGTGGCCATTCTTTCGGCGGCGTTTTTCGTGGCCTCGCTGATCCATGTGCCCGTCGGCCCCTCCAGCGCGCACCTTGTGCTCAACGGCCTGCTGGGGGCCATGCTCGGGCTGGCGGCCTTTCCGGCGATCCTGGTGGCGCTGACGCTCCAGGCCGTGCTCTTCCAGTTCGGCGGGCTCACGGTGCTCGGGGTGAACACGTTCACCATGGCCTTTTCCGCCGCGGCCTGCGGCCTGGCCTTCCGCCCGCTGCTGGCGCGCGGCGGGCGGGCGCGCTCGGTGGGCGCCTTCTTGTGCGGCGCGCTGGGCGTCGGGCTGGCCGGGCTGCTCACGGCTTGCGCCCTGGCCCTGTCGGGCGAGGGCTTCGCGGCCGTGGCCGTGGCCCTGCTGCTGGCCCATCTGCCGGTGATGCTCGTGGAGGGCGTGGTCACGGCCCTGGTGGTGTCCTTCCTGGCCCGCGTGCGGCCCGAGGCCCTGGAGTTCGCCCCGGCGGACTGACGGCCCGGCCCGCTTCCGGAGCGTCGGCCCGCGCGAGGCGTTGCCTCGCGCGGGCCGCGTCGCTTCCCCGCCCGGCGCCGCCTCGCGGCTACGCCGCGAAGAAGCGCCCCAGCTCCGCGAACAGCGGGTGGTCGCCCCCGTGGCGCTCCACCTGGCGCACGTCCTCCAGCTTGCCCACCTGGGTGATCATCTGCTCCAGGCGGCGCTGGTCCTCCACCAGCAGCCAGATGCGGCTCGTGGCGCCGTCGCCCACGGGCATGCAGGCGATGCCCTCCACGTTGTAGGCCCGGCGCGAAAACAGCCCGCAGACGTGGGACATGACGCCGGGATGGTTGTTCACCGTGAGTTCGAGCACGACGTGCCGCATGGTCTTCTCCTTGGCGGGTGCGCCCGCGTGGTCAGGAACAAACATTGGCCGCATCTCCGATCATTTCGCGGTTGGCCGCGCCGGGAGGCACCATGGGGTACACGCCCTCGTCGGCGCGCACGGGCACGCGGATCAGGCACGGGCCGCGCTCGGCGAAGGCCAGGGCCAGGGTCTGGGCCGGGGCCACGCCCGTGGACAGGTCGTAGGCGCGCATGCCGAAGCCCCGGGCGATGGCCGTGAAGTCCGGGCGCATGCGGTAGTCCGAGCCGAAGATGCGCCCGCCGTAGAAGAGCTGCTGCTGTTGCTGCACCAGGCCCAGGGCGTTGTTGTCCAGCAGGATGATCTTGATGTTGGCGCCCTGCTCCACGGCGGTGGCCAGCTCCTGGATGTTCATGAGGATGCTGCCGTCGCCGCTGAAGCAGACCACGGGCAGGTCGGGCCGGGCCAGGGCCGCGCCGATGGCCGCGGGCAGGCCGAAGCCCATGGTGCCCAGCCCGCCGGAGGTCAGCAGGCGGCCCGGGCGGCTGAAGGGGTAGGCCTGGGCGGTGCGCATCTGGTGCTGGCCCACGTCGGTGCAGACCACGGCGTCCTCGCCCGCCAGGCGCGCGGCGTGCAGGACGACGCCGTAGGCGCTGGCGGGATCGTCGGCCCGGGGCGGCTCGAAGCCGTGGCTTTTGCGCAGCCGGGCCACGCGCGTGGTCCATTCGGTGCGCCGTTTGCGCGTCACCAGGGGCAGCAGCGCGTCCAGGGCCTGGGCCGCGTCGGCGGTGATGCCCACCTGGGGCGTGCGCAGCTTGTCCATCTCGCCGGGGTCGATGTCGATGTGGACCACGCTGGCCTGGGGGCAGAACTGGTCGAGCTTGCCCGTGGCGCGGTCGTCGAAGCGCACGCCCACGGCGACGAGCAGGTCGCACTCCTCGAGCAGGATGTTGGTGCAGGGCGCGGCGTGCATGCCGAGCATGCCCAGGCACAGCGGATGCGCCGCGGGCAGGGCGCCCAGGCCCATGAGGGTCATGGCCGCCGGGATGTCGGCGCCCTCGGCCAGGGCCTGGGCGGCCTGGGCCGCGCCGGAGCGCGCCACCCCGCCGCCCAGGTAGAGCAGCGGGCGCCGGGCGTTGTCGATGAGCGCGGCGGCCCGGCGCAGGGCGTCCATGTCCAGCGCGGGCAGCGGGTCGGGGCGGCCGGGGGCGGGCCAGTCCTCGAAATGGGCCACCTGGGTCTGCACGTCCTTGGGGATGTCGACCAGCACGGGGCCGGGGCGGCCCGAGGCGGCGATGCGGAAGGCGGCGGGAATGACCGTCAAAAGCTCCCGGGCCGAGCGCACCAGGAAGTTGTGCTTGGTCACCGGCAGGCTCATGCCGTAGATGTCCACCTCCTGGAAGGCGTCGGTGCCGATCATGGCGCTGGGCACCTGGCCGGTGATGCAGACCAGGGGCACGGAGTCGAGCCGGGCGTCGGCCAGGGCGGTCAGGGTGTTGGTGGCGCCGGGGCCGGAGGTGGCCAGGAAGACCTGGGGGCGCCCGGTGACGCGGGCCATGCCCTGGGCGATGAACCCCGCGCCCTGTTCGTGGCGGGCGAGGACGTGGCGGATGACGGTGCTTCGGGCCAGGGCGTCGTACAGCGGCAGGTTCGCGCCGCCGGGGATGCCGGGGATGGTTCGGATGCCTTGACGCTCAAGGAGCCGGACGACGATTTCGGCTCCGCTCGCACGTTTCATGGGGACCAGCCTCCTTGGGTTGCCCGGGGGCGCGGTCGGGCGGAGGCCGCCGGGGTGGGCCCCCGACGAAAAAACCCCCGCCGACCTGCGCCGACGGGGGTTGCAATGCAATCGTTATGAAAGAGCGAACCCTACAGCGCAACGGCGTTGCGACGACGTACGAGCACCAGCGCTACGACGACCAACGCCTTGGCGGCGAGGAGCAGTAGGGCGAGTCTGGTGGGCGTCATCGCGACGGGCCTCGGGGGTTCGGGTTGGGGCGCCGGTGCGCCCGTTTCCGAAAGCGTTACACTCCGGGGGCCGGGGCGTCAAGGGGGAGGGGCCGGACATTTCGGGTGACCCCGGAGGCGGGTCGGGGTATAAGGGAAAAACCGCCCCTCCCGGGCGGTGCGGCCCGGCGCGGGGTCGGATATCATTCTTTCATGGGGGGCCGTCCGGCGCGCACGGGCGGCCTTCGAACGGAGAGAAGGACGTGCTGCAACTGGTTCTGCTTGCGGGCATCACCCTGACGGCCCTGGTGCTGTTCGTCGGCGGCTGGCTGGCGGTGGATCTCGTGGGGCTGCTGGTCTTTTCGGCCCTGGCGCTCACGGGGCTGGTCAGCCCCGACGACGCCCTGGCCGGGTTCAGCAGCCCGGCGGTGATCACCGTGCTGGCCATGTTCATCCTTTCCGCCGGGCTGTCGCGCACGGGCGTGGCCTACCGGCTGGGAAGGCCGCTGCAACGCTTCGCCCGCAGCAGCGAATGGGTGCTCGTGGTGGTGCTCATGGTCGCGGCGAGCATCCTCTCCGCGCTGATCAACACCACCACCGTGGCCGTGATCCTGCTCCCGGCGGCCATGGACCTGGCCCGGCGCAGCGGGCGGGCGCCCTCGCGGCTGCTGCTGCCCCTGGCCCTGGGCTGCCTGCTGGGCGGGCCCTTCACGGGCATCTCCACCCCGCCGAACATCCTGGTCACCGACGCCCTGCGGAACGCGGGGCTCGCGCCCTTCGCCATCTTCGACTTCACGCCCATCACCGGGGCCATCGTCCTGGCGGGCGTCGTCTTCATGGTTCTCGTGGGGCGGCGGCTGCTGCCCTCGGCGGCACGCGGGCAGGTGGCGCCATCGGGCGGCACCGAGGCCAGCTACCAGTTCGACGCCCACGTTTTCTCCCTTGGCATCCGCCCGGGCTCGCCCCTGGCCGGGCGGACCCTGATGGAAACCCGCCTGGGCTCGGCCCTGCAACTGACCGTGGTGGCCCTGCGCCGGGGCGAGGACCTGCTCCTGGCACCCCGGCCCGACGAGCGGTTGCAGGAGGGCGACGTGCTGGTGGTCCACGGGGCGGTGGAGCGCTTCCAGCATTTCCACGGCAGCAAGCACCTGCGGGCCACCCCGGGCCACGTCGCCGAGGGGCAGGCCGAGCGGCGGCTCCTGGTGGGCCGCGGGGTCGTCGGCCAGGGCTCGGCCCTGGTGGGGCAGTCCCTGGCCGAGAGCTCCCTGCGCCGCGAGCACCGGGTCCACGTCCTGGCCCTGGACCCGGCGGACCCGGCGCAGGGCCCGGCTGGCAGGGACATGGCCCGCAGGCCCCTGGCCGCCGGCGACGAACTGACCTTGCTGGGCGAGCCCGCCGCCCTGGCCGAGGTCGCGCGCGCGGGCCTGCTGGACGGCCTGGAGACGCCCTCGGGCGCCGCGGCCGCCGCGCCCGCCGTCCCCGTTTCCGGGCCGTACATGTCCCTGCATGTTCCGCAGCAGTCGGCCCTGGTGGGCCTGACCCTGGCCGAGAGCCACCTGGGCAACAAGTTCGGGCTGACGGTGGTGGGCATCCACCGCGACGGGGCCCTGCTGTGCATGCCCGAGCCCGGCGAGATCGTCCGGGGCGACGACGTGCTCGTGCTGCACGGCTCGCAGCGCGACTTCGACGTGCTGCGCAGCCTCCAGGACCTGGCGCCCATGCCCACGCCGCCGAGCCTGGCCGCGGAGCTGGAGTCCCAGCGCATCGGCGCCACGGAGATCCTGCTTTCGCCGCGCACCACGCTCACGGGCAAGACCCTGGCCGGACTGCGCTTTCGCGAGCATTACGGCCTGAGCGTGCTGGCCCTGTGGCGCGGGGGCAAGGCCCTGCGCACGGGGCTGCCCGAGCTGCCCTTGCAGTTCGGCGACGCCATGCTCGTCTACGGTTCGCGCAAGAGCCTGGAGGCCGTCTCGCGCGACGCGGACTTCCTGGTGCTCGACCAGGAGGCCGCCCAGGCCCCGCGCCTGGAGAAGGCGTCCCTGGCTGCGGCGATCATGCTGGGGGTGATCCTGTCGGCCATCCTGGGCCTGGCGCCCATTTCCATCATGGCCCTGGCGGGCTCGGCGCTGATGGTCCTGTTCGGCTGTCTGAGCATGGAGGAGGCCTACCGCTCCATCGAGTGGAAGGTCGTCTTCCTCATCGCCTGCATGCTGCCCCTGGGGGTGGCAGTGGAGAACACGGGCGCCGCGCGCATGGGCGCCGAGGTGCTCATCGCCACGGTGGGCCACCTGGGGCCGCGCTGGGTGGTGGCGGCCCTGTTCCTGGTCACGGTGCTGGGCACGCAGGTCATCCCCACGGCGGCGCTGGTGGTGCTCATGGCTCCCGTGGCCCTCAGCGCGGCGGCGGACCTGGGCATCTCGGCGCACCTGCTGATGATGACCGTGGCCATGGCCGCCTCGGCCAGTTTCGCCAGCCCCCTGTCCCACCCCGCGCACCTGCTGGTCATGGGCCCGGGCGGCTACCGCTTCACGGACTACCTGCGCGTGGGCATCCCGCTGACGGCGGTGGTCATGGCCGTCAGCGTCTGGCTGCTGCCCATCCTCTGGCCCGCGTAGGGCAGGGGGCGCGCGGGAGCGCGGAGCAGGCGCGCAAAGGCGGAGCACTCGCGCAAAAACAAGACCTCCCCGTCGGCCTGGGCCGGCGGGGAGGCTTTTGCATGGGGAGGGCGCCGGGCTCAGAAGGCCAGGGCCGCCGGGTCGCTGACCGGGGCCGCGCAGGTCTGGCCGAGGCAGATGTGGGCCGTGGCCTTGCCGCCCCGGGCGGCCATGCCGCGGGTGAACGGCGCAAGGGCGTCCAGGCGCGCGTCCGCCGGGTTCTTGAGCAGGACCAGGGTGTCGGGCGGGGCCTGGGTGCGGATGGCGGCGAGCAGGGCCTCGGTGTCCGGGCTGCCGGGGGTGCCGACCACGACCACGTCCGGGCCCGGGGCCAGCCAGCGGGCCAGGCCGCACAGGAAATGGGCGTGGGCCGAGGGGTGTTCGGCGAGGTTGCCCGAAAAGGCCGCCAGCAGGGCCTCGGCGCGGCGGGTGTGCGCGGGGTCGCCCGTGAGCCGCCCCAGGGTCAGCAGGTTCTCCAGGGCCAGGGCGTTGGCCGAGGGGTGCGGGCCGTCGTAGACCTCCTTGGGCCGCGCGGGCAGGCCGGGGGCCTGCCCGGCGGTGAGGAAATAGCCGCTGCCTGTGGGCGCGGCGCCGGGGGCGTCCGTTCGGGGTTCCCGGTCCGGCGTTGCGGCGCCGGGGGCCCCGGGCTGCCGGGCGCCTGTGGCCGCTGGCGCTTCGTGTCCCTCGCCCGGTTCCGGAGTCTCCGGTGCGCCCTGCGCCTCTTCTGGCGCCGCTCCCGGGGCCGCCGGGTCCCAGAAGTCCTGGTCCATGCGCCGTTGCAGCTCCAGGGCCCGGGCCAGGTGCCCGGGGTCGTGGCCCGCCGCGTAGAGCTCCAGCAGGGCGCCCGCCAGGGCGGCGTAGTCGTCGGCCGTGCCGGGCACGGCGGGCCGCCCGTCGCACCACGAATGCCACAGCCCGCCGTCGGGGCGGAGCATGGCCGTGAGCACGAAGTCGGCCGCGCCCCGGGCGGCGGCCAGCAGGTCCGGCCGGTTCAGCAGGCGCGCCGCGCGCGCCAGGGCGGCGATCATCCGCCCGTTCCAGTCGGCGAGGATTTTGGTGTCCTGGGCGGGGCGGGGGCGCGCCTCGCGCGCGGCCAGGAGCCGGGGCCGGATGCGCTCCCAGCGGGCCTGCTCCCCGGCGGCCAGGGGCTGGCGCAGGTGGAGGATGTTGGCGCCTGTGGGCTGGCCCGTGGCTTCGTCGCGGTAGTTGCCTCCGGCCTGCATGCCGAAGCGCGTGGTCACGAAGGCGCCGTCGTCGGGCCCAAGCAGGGCCATGACCTCGGCGGTGGTCCAGACGTAGTGGGCGCCCTCGCCGTCTTCGCTGTCGGCGTCCTCGGCGCTGTGGAAGGCGCCGCCCGGCGCCGTGAGCACGCAGACCACATAGTCGCAGGTGTCCTCGGCCGTGCGCGCGAACAGCGGCTCGCCCGTGGCGGCGAAGGCGTCCAGGCAGGCCAGGGCCAGCCCGGCCTGGTCGCAAAGCATCTTTTCGAAATGCGGCAGCAGCCATTTTTCGTCCGTGCTGTAGCGGAAGAATCCCAGGCCGACGTGGTCGAACAGGCCGCCCAGGCGCATGGCCGAAAGGGTGTGCAGGGCCATGTCGCGCGGGGCGTCCCGCCCGGTGCGCCGGGCCTCGGCCAGCAGGAAGGCCGGAGTGTGCGGCGCCGGGAACTTGGGCCCGGAGCCGAAGCCGCCGAAGCGCCGGTCGTAGCGCAGGGCCAGCTCGTCGGCGGCCTGGGCCAGGACCTGGGGCCCCGGCAGGGCGCCGCCCCGGGCGGCCCGGGCGTAATGCTCCGCCAGGTGCCCGGCCACCTGGGCCGCGGCCTTGGCCAGGGTCGCGCGGTCCTCGCGCCACAGGCGGCCGACGTGCACGGCCATGTCCAGGAGCCCCAGGCGGCCCGGCACGGCGCGCGGGGGCATGTAGGTGGCGCTGAAGAAGGGCTCCCCGTCCGGCGTGGCGAAGATGGTCAGCGGCCAGCCGCCGCGCCCGGTGGTCATCTGGCAGGCGGTCATGTACACGGCGTCCACGTCCGGGCGTTCCTCGCGGTCCACCTTCACGCACACGAAATGCTCGTTGAGGGCGGCGGCGACCTCGGCGTCCTCGAAGGACTCGCGCTCCATGACGTGGCACCAGTGGCAGGCGGAGTAGCCGATGGAGATGAACAGGGGCCTGTCATCCGGGCGGGCCTCGGCCAGGGTGGCATCGCGCCAGGTGCGCCAGTGTACGGGGTTTTCCGCGTGTTGCAGCAGGTAGGTGCTTTTTTCGGCGGTCAGCAGGTTGGCGGGGGGTCG
>NZ_JALNWM010000027.1 GCF_023230885.1 Desulfocurvus sp.
ACAGGCCCGGCGGCAAGTACTATTCCGACAAGTCTGGCGGCAAGCCCGGCGGCAGGAATTATTTCGACAAGCCTGGCAAGCCCGGGGGCAAGTATTCCGGCAAGCCGGGCGGCAAGTATGCCGACAAGTCCGGCAGGCCCGGGGAGGGCGCGCCCCGCGAGGGGGCCGGTGCCCCGCGTGGCGACGAGCGCAAGCCCTACCGCAGGCCCGGCGCCCCGGACCAGCCCTACCGCAAGCCCGGGGGGGCCCCGAAGTTTTCCCGTCCCGAGGGCCGCGACTCCCGCCCCGAGCGCCGTGCCCCGCGCCCCGGCGAGGAGGACGCCGCGCGTCGTCCGTTCGCCCCGGGCCCGGACGCCCCGCAGCCCCGCGACCCCGCCGCGGCCCCGCGCCCCGAGGCGCCCGGGGCCTTCGGCCCGGCCCGCGAGCCGCGCCCGGGGCAGCCGCCCCGCGAAGGGCGCGGCTTCCGTGGCGACGAGTTCCCCCGCCGCGCGGCCTCCGGGCCCCGTGGCGGCGCGGGCGATTTCCGCAAGCCCGGCGGGCGGCCCCAATCCCTGACCCAGGAGCTGGTGGACCTGGAGTTCGAGCTGGCCAACCTGCTGGCCCGGCGCACGGCGCTGCTGGGCCGCTCGGCCAAGGCCCGGGTGGACAAGGGCCTGCCCCTGGCCGACCCCAACCAGGAGCGCGCCCTGCGCCGCGCCTGGGATGTGGTGGCCGGGCGCGAGGGCCTCGAGGTGCCGCCCCTGCGCGGCATCTTCACCCTGGCCAACGGGCTGGCCTACGCCCATGCCACCAAGCCCGAGATCGGGCGCAAGGCGTTCTACCTGTCGCCGCGCGCCCAGAACGTGGACCTGACCGTGGCCGGGCCGCGCTCCCTGGTGCGCACGCGGCTGTGGGCCGCCGTGGCGGCGGCCGCCGGGGCCGACTGCGTCCTGGCCCCCGTGGTGCTGAACGATCCGCTGGTGGAGCTGGTCAAGGCCCTGAACCAGGCCGGGGCGGGCCTGTCCTGGGAGCAGGACACGGTGCGCAACCAGGGCGGCGCTCCGAAGTTCGCCGACCGTACGGTCTTCGCCGGGTCGGATCCGCTGAACCTGTATCTGCTGCTGGCCCTGGCCCTGCCGCAGGTGGGGCGCATGACCTTCACCGGCGGCGCGGCCCTCAAGGCCCACGACCTGGGGCCCGCGGCCGGGGTCTTCGCGGGCCTGGGCGCGCGGCTCACCTCCATCGAGCCCTACGCCCCGGGCCTGCCCGCCCGCCTGGAGAGCGGCGGCATGACCCACAACGCCTTTTGCGTGCCCGACGCCCTGCCCGCCGAGGCCGCCGTGGCCCTGGCCCTGGCCGGGCCGACCTATCCCCAGGGCATCCGTTTCACCTGGGGGCCGCAGTGGTCCGGCGCGCCCATGCTGGCCCACGCGGCGGCATTGCTGCGCGCCTGCGGCGTGCCCTGCGAGCTGACCGACGGCAGCTTCGCCGTGGCCCGCGCGGCCCTGGCCGTGCCCGCCGCCCCCGCCGGGGCCGACCTGCCCCTGGATCCGCTGCTGGCCGCCAGCCTGCTGGCCGTGCCGCGCGCGGCGGGCGGGCGGGTGGCCCTTGGCGGCGCCTGGGCCGACGACGACCCGCTGGCCCCGGCGGCCCGCGCCCTGCTGGCCGCCAGCGGCCTGGAGCTGGACTTCGGCCCCACCGTGGCCGTGGCCCAGGCCGGCCCCTGGCCCGAGGCCGTGGAGCTGGACGCCACGGACCCGGCCCTGGTGCCCCTGGCCGTGGCCCTGGGGCTGGCCGCCCCCGGCGACGCGCGCATCCGCGTGGCCGAGGACGCCGACACCGCCACGGCGGAGATCGTGGCCGAGCGCGCCGGGCGCTTCGCCCGCGTGAAGCCCGGGCGCATAGTCATCGTGCCCGGCCAGGGCGCTGGCGAATGGGCCGATTCCGAGCGGCGCATGTCCAGCCCCTCCCCGGCCTGGACCCTGGCCCTGGCCCTGGTGTCGCTGCGCGTGCCCAATATCGGGCTGGCCAATCCCGGTGGCCTGGCCGAGGTCTGGCCGGGGTTCATCAGTCTGCTGGCGGATAATTTCAGCCCCCGGAAAAAGGAGCCCGAGTCCGATGACGGAAAGAAAAAGGGACGACGAGTCCGTCTCGATTGATGAGCAGGTCGCGCGCCTGGACGCCGAGCGCGCGGCCTTCGAGGCCCGGCGCGACGAGGTGGCCCGCGAGGTCCGCCGCCTGCGCGACGCCGAGGACCCCGCCGCAGGCGTCTACCACGCCCAGGAGATATTCCGGCTCTCCCAGGAGAAGCTGCGCCTGGACACGGAGATCGAGTTCCGCCGCCGCCGGGCGGCGCGTCTGCTCATGCCCGACCCCCTGCACGGACCCCTGCAATAAGCCACGCCCGGCGGGATGCCTGCCCCCCGCCGCCAGGAGCCTTTCATGTCCATGAACCTGACCCGCAAGATCATCGCCGCCCACCGCCTCGACGGGGACATGAATCCCGGCGGCGAGGTGGCCCTGCGCATCGACCAGACCCTGACCCAGGACGCCACGGGCACCATGGCCCACCTCCAGTTCGAGGCCATCGGCGTGCCCCGTGTGCGCACGGAGCTGTCGGTGAGCTATGTGGACCACAACACGTTGCAGATGGGCTTTCGCAACCCCGACGACCACCGCTACCTGCGCACCGTGGCCGCGCGCTACGGCATCGTCTTCTCCCCGGCGGGCACCGGCATCTGCCACCAGCTGCACCTGGAGAACTTCGCGCGCCCCGGGCGGACCCTCATCGGCTCGGACAGCCACACCCCCACCGCGGGCGGCGTGGGCAGCCTGGCCATGGGCGCCGGCGGGCTGTCCGTGGCCCTGGCCATGGCCGGGGAGCCTTATGTCATCACTATGCCCCGCGTGGTGGAGGTGCACCTCACCGGGCGCCTGGGCGGCTGGGCCACGGCCAAGGACATCATCCTGCACCTCCTGGGCGAGCTGAGCGTCAAGGGCGGCGTGGGCCGGGTCATGGAATACACCGGCCCGGGCGCGGCCACCCTCACCGTGCCCGAGCGCGCGACCATCACCAACATGGGCGCCGAGCTGGGCGCCACCACGTCCATCTTTCCCAGCGACGGGCAGACCCGGGCCTTCCTGCGGGCCATGGGCCGCGAGGAGGACTTCGAGCCCCTGGCGGCCGACCCCGGCGCGGCCTACGACGAGCGCGTGGAGATCGACCTGTGCGCCCTGGAGCCCCTGGTGGCCGCGCCGCACATGCCCGACCGCCGCGTGCCCGTGCGCGAGCTGGCCGGGCTCAAGGTGGACCAGGCCGCCATCGGTTCGTGCACCAACTCCTCCTACGCGGACCTCAAGACCGTGGCGCTGATGCTTGCGGGGCGGCGCACGGCCCCGGGCACCGACCTGCTCATCTCCCCCGGCTCCAAGCAGGTGCTGACCATGCTCGCCGCCGAGAATCTCGTGGAACCCCTGCTGGCCTCGGGGGCGCGGCTGCTGGAGTGCACCTGCGGGCCGTGCATCGGCATGGGCGGCTCGCCGGTGTCCGCGGGCGTGTCGGTGCGCACCTTCAACCGCAACTTCGAGGGCCGCAGCGGCACCCAGGACGCCCAGGTCTACCTCGCCAGCCCGCAGACGGCGGCCATGTGCGCGCTGCGCGGCGAGTTCAGCGACCCGGCCACCTGGGGCGAGCCCCCGGCGGCGCCAGCCTTCCCGGCCCGGGTGCCCTCCATCCGCCACCTGTTCCTCGCGCCCCCGGCCGACGAGGCCGCCGCGGCGGCCGTGGAGGTCCTGCGCGGGCCCAACATCGTGGCCCTGGAAACCTTCGACGCCCTGCCCGGGACCCTGGACGCCACGGTGACCCTCAAGGTCGGCGACAACATCACCACCGACCATATCCTGCCCGCCGGGGCCCAGATCACGGCCCTGCGCTCCAACATCCCGGCCATCAGCGAGTACATCTTCTCGCGGGTGGACGAGGGCTTCGTCGCCCGCCAGCGCCAGGCCGGGTGCGGCGTCATCGTCGGCGGCGAGAACTACGGCCAGGGCTCCAGCCGCGAGCACGCGGCCCTGGGCCCGCGCCATCTCGGCGTGCGCGCGGTGCTGGTCAAGTCCCTGGCGCGCATCCACCGCGCCAACCTCGTGAACTTCGGCATCCTGCCGCTGCTGTTCGCCGACCCGGCGGACTACGAGCGCGTGGCGCAGGGCGCGGCGCTGTCGGTTCCCGTCGCGCGGCTGGCTCCGGGCGGCGTGCTGGAGCTGGAGGTCGCGGGGGCCGGGCGCGTGGCGGTCCGAAACGATTTGACGGAAAACGAACTGGCAATTATTCAGGCAGGCGGCCTGCTCAATCATGTGCGCGCCCGGGCGGGCGCGTAGCTGCCCCCGAAACCGAACCCATTTGGAGACGCCATGCTAGACGGATTGCGACAGAACGCCGGATCGTGGATCATCAAGATCCTGTTCCTCATCATCATCCTGGCGTTTATCCTGGCCTACGGCTCCGGCTCGCTGCAACAGGGCGGCAGCGGCATCCTGGCCTATGTGGACGACGAGCCCATCCTGGTGCGCGACTTCGAGCGCCAGTACGAGACCGACGTGCGCCAGCTCCAGGAGCAGATCCCCAACCTCACCGCCGAGGACATGGCCAAGTTCGACATCAAGCAGGCCGTGCTGGCCAAGATGGTCAACACCATGCTCCTGGAGCGCCAGGCCCGGCGCCTGGGCATCGACGTGAGCGACGCCGAGCTGGCGGCCTTCGTGCGCTCCAACCCGGGCTTCTGGAACGACGCCCGGACCTTCGACGAGCAGTACTACGAGCGCGCCGTGCGCGCCCAGGGCATGACCCCGGCGGCCTTCGAGGAGGCCACCCGCCGCGCCCTGGCGCAGCACAAGCTCATGGAGCATGTGGGCCGCGCGGCCCAGGTCGAGGAGGCCGAGGCGCGCGACCTGTTCCGCTTCAGCCAGGAGCGGCTGGTGGTCGACTACCTGCTGCTGCCCTGGGAGGAGTTCAAGGACGGCGTGACCCCCACCGAGGAGGAGGTCGCCACCTACTACAAGGACAACATGGAGCGCTTCAAGCGCCAGGCCACCTCGGGCTTCAACCTGCTGGTGCTTTCCCCGGCGGCCCTGGCCTCGCGCCAGGAGGTGGACGACGCGGCGGTGCGCGCCTACTACGACGCGCATCCGGCGGAGTTCCAGGTCGCCGAGTCGGTGCGTGCGCGGCACATCCTGCTCCAGCTGCCCCGGGACGCCTCCGCGGCCGACGCGGACAAGGCCCGCGTGGAGCTGCTCAAGCTCAAGGCCCGGCTGGCCAAGGGCGAGAGCTTCGCCACCCTGGCCGAGAAGCATTCCGACGGCCCGAGCAGCGCGCGCGGCGGCGAGCTGGGCTGGTTCACCCGCGAGGCCATGGTCGCACCCTTTGCCGAGGCGGCCTTCGCCCTGGAGCCCGGCGCGGTGAGCGACCCGGTGCGCACCGAGTTCGGCTGGCATCTGATCAAGGTCGAGGAGCGCCGCGAGGCGGGCACCCGGAGCTTCGATGAGGCCGCCCCGGCCATCCGCCGCCAGCTGGCCGAGGAAAAGGCCGCCGACAGCCTGCACGACACCCTGGACATGGCCATCGGCCGCCTGGTGGCCGGGGACACCCTGGCCCAGGTGGCCCAGGCCCTGGGCCTGCCGCTCCAGCCCGTGCCCGCCGTGCCCAAGGCCCTGTTCGTCCAGCGCCTGGGCGTGGACGAGGCGTCCGCCGACATGCTCTACGCCCTGGCTCCCGGCCAGGCCGCCGAGGTGCCCGTGGAGATCGAGGACGGCTCCGTGCTGGCCGAGAAGACCGAGGACAACCCCGAGTCCGTGGCCGCCCTGGACGAGGTGCGCGGGCCCATCGAGGAGGCCCTGCGCCGCGAGGCGGGCATGAAGCTGGCCCGCGAGAAGGCGGTCCAGGTCCTGGCCGAGGCCGTCGGCGGGGCCCTGCCCCCGCGCCAGCAGTCCCGGGTCAAGACCAGCGAGCCCTTCCAGCGTTCGGGCATGGTGGGCGAGCTGGGCATGAACCCGACCCTGGCCGAGGCCGCCTTTGCCGCCGAGCCCGGGCAGTGGTTGCCCGAGCCCCACGCCGTGGCCAACGGCTACGCCCTGGTCCGCGTGCGCGAGCGCCAGCTGCCCACCGACGAGCAGTGGGCCGCCGCCAGGGACACCATGCTGGCCCAGATCCGCCAGTCGCGCCAGCAGGAGCTGTTCCAGGCCTTTGTCATGGAACTGCGCGACAAGGCCCAGGTCAAGATCGTGGACCAGCGCGTGCTGCAATAACCCGGCGGCGCGTCGTCAGGGGAAGGCCCGTCCGGCAGGTTCTGCCGGGCGGGCCTTTTCCTGTCTGGAGCCCTGGCGGCGTGCCTGCGGGCGGAGCGGCGGGCCGCCGGGAGACTGCGCCCGCCGCCCGGGCAGGCCTTGGGCCGCCTGCCTGCGGGGGTGCGCGCGTCCCGGGCTTCCCCCCTTTGCGTGCCGCACGCCGCGTTTGGACGGCCCGGGGGCGGCCCGCCCGGCCGTCAGCCCGGCCCGGCGCCGGGGCGCCGCCGCCCGCGCCACAGCCGCAGCCCCGTGGAGGCCAGCTTCACGGGCAGGTACATGTAGGTCACAAGCATCACCAGGGCGTAGATGTAGCCGCCGCCCCAGGGGTTGTCCTTGTACCAGGAGTAGTCGGGGTGGTTCCAGATGACGAAGAAGAAGAAAATCAGACCCATGAGGTGCAGCAGGGCGCCCAGGCGCGGCCCCCGGTGGTAGCCCCAGCCCACGGCGGCCAGCAGGGCCAGCCACAGGGCCAGGGACAGGGGCGAAATCAGGGTCAGGGACACTTCCAGGGCCCGCTGCACGAGGAGCAGGAGGTTGGTCAGGCTTTGCATGGCGCCTCCCGGGTTGAGCCAGCCTTACCCCAGGGCCGGGCCCGTGGCAAGGCGGCCCGTCGGCCGCCCTCAGCCCGGGGCGACCCGTTTTTGGCGGCGTAGCAGGGCCAGGTTGGGCAGCACGATGCCGGCCACGATGAGCGCCGCCCCGGCCAGCTGGCGCGCGAAGACCGGCTCGCCCAGCAGCAGGGCCGCGGCGGCCACCGTGGTCACGGGCTCCAGGGTCGAGAAGATGGAGGCGTACGCGCCGCCCACGGCCTCGATGGCCGTGTAGAGCAGGGTCGTGGCCAGCACCGTGGGCACCAGCCCCAGGGCCAGGGCCACGCCCGCCTGGGCCAGGGTCAGCTCGCCCGGGGCGGGCAGGCCGCGCAGCAGGCCGAAGGCCACCCCGGCGAAGACGATGACGTACAGCGAGAAGCTCAGGGGGCGTTCGCCGCGCATGAGCCACTGCACGAGCAGGATGTAGGCCGAGAAGACGATCATTGCGCCGCTGGCCCACAGCATCCCCACGGGTGCGGCCTCGCGCATGAAGGCGTCCAGGAACACCAGGGCGCACCCGGCGGTGACCAGCAGCAGCGACAGGGCCACCCGCCGCCCGATGCGCTGGCGGTGGATCAGCGCCCCGGCCACCGTGACCACGGCGGGGTAGAAGTAGAGGATGAGGGAACTGGTGGAGGCGGGGATGGTTTCCAGGGACACCATGAGGCAGGTGCTTTGCACCGGGGAGATCACCCCGCCCAGCAGCGCGGTCTTGAGCAGCCCGCGCGTGGAGATGCGCAGGGCGTCGCGGTTGGTGAGGGCGAACCAGCCCAGGAGCAGCAGGGCGCCCAGGCCGAAGCGGTATTGCAGCATCTGGGTGGAGTCCATGCCCTGGGCGAAGCCGAGCTTGCCCAGGATGGGCAGCATGCCGAAACAGCAGGCGGACAGGATGGCGCAGACAAGACCCTTTCGCATGGAATAACCCCGAAATGCAGCGTTGAAGGGCGGTTATAGCACCGCTGCCCGGGGAAGCAAGGGGGGATGGGGCCCGTTTCGGCGCCGGGGTTGGCGTCAGGCCATGCGCAGGGCGATTTCGTGGTGGTTGACCAGGCAGCGGCTGACGTAGCCCACGGTGTCGGCGAAGGCCGGAATGCGCCCGTAGCGCTTGTAGACCCCGGCATCCTCGCTGGTGTTGCCCAGCCCGGCGTGGTAGCCCGCCGCGGCGGCCAGGATATTGCCGCCGCGCGCGCGCAGGAAGCGCGCGAGCATGAGCACCATGGCGTCCACGGGCTTGGCGTAGAGCACGCGCTCGTCGAAGCCCTTGAAGAATGCCACGTCCCCGGGGTCGAAGATGCTGCGCCCGGCGAAGTTGGCCTCCAGGTAGGCCGTGAAGCGCTGGCGGGCGTCCTTGACCTTGGCGTCCAGCTCGTCCACGGCGCGGGAGGCTTCGAGGTAGGGCCCGGCCTGGGGGCAGGGCGCGCCGTCGACATGGGCCCGCATGGCCGCGCGCAGCAGCTCGCCCTCGTCGCCCAGGCGCCTGCGCTCGCGCAGGGCCTCGCGCCATTGGCGGCGCACGGCGAGATATTCGGCCTCGGCCCCGGCGTCGGCGGGGTTCTTGTAGGGCGCGGCGCCGTGCCCCGGGGCGGACCCTGCCACGGCCAGGCCGTATTCGCGGGCCGTGGGGCCGATGAACTGGCAGATGCCCACGGCCAGCGCCCAGGACACGGCGAATTCGTTGAAGAACGATTCGGCCATGATCTGTCCGGCCACCCAGGCCGGGTCCACGGGGTAGACCTCGCGGTGGGCGTGGCACGAGCGCACCACCCACAGGCAGATGTTGGCCACGCGCTTGTGCAGGTCGATGGCCGTGGCGGGCTTGCGCCACACGGGCAGGTTGCGGCCCTGGTAGTGCTCGCGCACGAAGTCCATCACCGCCAGGGTCAGCCGCTCCTGGCGGCGCCGCCCGGCGGCGCCGTCCAGATCCGGGCGGACCGAGCGCGGCAGGATGACGTTGATGGCCGACGCCGGGGCGGCGGGGCGCGCCGGGGCCCCGGCGGCCAGGGCCGGGGCCGCCAGGGGCAGCAGGGCGGCCGCCACGGCGGCGCGCAGGGCGGTGCGGCGGTTTTTGTCCATGGCCCGAGCATAGCATGGCCGGGCCCGGTTGCGAAGGGGGGGTATCCGGGGCTTTGCCCCGGGGGGCGGCGATGCTAGAATGGGCAAAAGGCCGGACGCCGGGGGGCGGCCCGGCGCGGAGGGCGCATGGCCGAGACGATACGGATTCCCGAGGACGCCTATTTCGCGGTTTCGCCGCTGATGCTGTTTGCACACACCCAGGGGAATTTCGAGGTCTACTTGCGCCAGGACGGCGGGTTCGTGCTCTACACGCGCACGGGCGAGCAGTTCACCCCCGCCCACAAGCGGACCATGCACGAGGCGGGTGTGCGCGAGGTCTTTGTGCTGCGCGAGCAGAGCGCGCGCTTCCGGCGCTATGTGGAGGAGAATCTCGGGGCCATCCTGGCCAACGAGGACCTGCCCGTGCGCGAGCGGGCGGGCATTTTCTACGACGTGTCGGTGTCCATCGTGCGTCAGGCCTTCACCCGCCGCCTGCCCGAGGTCATGGGCGAGGCCGAGTTTGCGCGCATCCGCCGGATGGTGCGCGGCTGCACGGCCTTCCTGTCGCGCGGCGAGGGGCTGCGCGCCGTGGGCGGGCTCATCGGCCACGACTACAAACTCTACCGCCACAGCATCAACGTGCTGGTTTTCGCCCTGGCCATCATGCGCACCTACGAGGTGGACGAGGAGTCGCTTGTGGAGTGCGGGCTGGGGGCCATCCTGCACGACATCGGCAAGACCAGCGTCCCGCGCGAGATCCTGGAACGGCCGGTGAAGCTGTCGCCGCGCGACAAGGATATCCTGCGCACCCACCCCGTGCGCGGGGCGGCCCTGTGTGCCGGGATGCCCCTGTCGGGCGAGGTGCTCAACGTGATCCTGTTCCACCATGAGAAGCAGGACGGCTCGGGCTATCCGTCGGGCATCGCGGCCCAGTCCCTGCCGCTCATGGTCCGGGTGGTGGCCGTGGCCGACAAGTACGAGAACCTCATCTCCGGGCCGCGCTGGCAGGCGGGGCTGTCGCCCTTCCTGGCGCTGCGCGCCCTGTCCGAGCGCTACAAGGGCAAGTACGATCCGGACGTGATCCGGCGGCTGGTGCTGGTGCTTTCCGGCGCGGGGCTGGCCGGGAAGGGCGCCCCGGGGCAGGACGAGGCCCGGGAGGGCGGCCAGGGCTAGCCAGCGGCCCCGGGCCCGGCGGGCGGCGCCGCGCGCAAAAGCGCGCCGCGCGAACTCCGTCGCGCGGCGCGCCTTGGTCCGGCTCCGCAGCCGGGCTAGAACAGGAAGGACAGGACGCGCAACGGCAGGGGCGTCCGCTTGGGCTTGGGGCGTTCCACGACCCACTGCTTGCGGCACTCGGCCAGCACGCCGTTCATGCGCCGGGCCTCGGCGCGCCTGTTCCTGGTGGCTTCCTTCAGCTCGCGGCGCAGCTCGCGCATCTGCCGCTTGTGCTCAAGGACCAGCGCTTCGGTGGAATACATGACAGCAGCCTCGCGTAGTGTTCCGCGTCCCGGTCCGCCCGGGGCGCGTGGTCCGGGGCGGCACCCCCATGCCGTCCACGGTCCGATTCCGGAAATCTCCCTCCGGCGTCCCTCTGTGGCCGGATGAAGTTTTCCACAGGCCCTTGGGGCCGGGCATGTGGAAAATCAGCCTGATTGGAGTATATGGGGGCCCTGCAAGGCCCGCAAATAGAAAATATCAATGGATGGACGCCAATTCCAGTATCATATGGCCTGACAGTGGTGACGATATATCGTCACCACTGCTCCCCGCGGCCGGAGGAGGGCCTCAAAGCCAGCGGCCTTCGGGGGTTTTTGTCCCGGCCGGGCCTTTGACAACCTGCCCCCTGTTCTCCTATTGCTGTCGGGCGAGCGGAAAAAAACATCCAAGGAGTCGAGTGATGAAAGGCATCGGCATGATTCTGGCGGCCCTTTTCCTGGCGTCGGTCCTGGGCGCCGCCCCGGCCCTGGCCCAGGGGCCCGGCCCGGTGGTGGTCCTGGAAACCAGCAAGGGCACCATCATGGTTCTGCTCGATCCGGCCAAGGCCCCGGGCACGGTCGACAACTTCCTGAAATATGTGGATTCCGGGTTCTACGACGACACGCTGTTCCACCGGGTGATCAAGGGCTTCATGATCCAGGGCGGCGGCTTCGACACAGCCATGCGCGTCAAGGCGACCCTGGCCCCCATCCGCAACGAGTCCGGCAACGGCCTGGAAAACCGGCGCGGCACCATCGCCATGGCCCGCACCAACGACCTGGACAGCGCCACAAGCCAGTTCTACATCAACCATGTCGACAACGCCTTTCTGGACGCCAACAAGTATTGCGTGTTCGGCAAGGTGCTGCGCGGCATGAACGTGGTGGACGCCATCGCCGACGTGGCCACCGGCAACCAGGGCGGCATGGCCGATGTGCCCCGGGAGCCGGTGATCCTGCTGCGCGCCTACCGCCACCAGGGCTAGTTTCCGCCCCGGGCGGGCCAGAGCCCGCCCGGCGGCCCCGGCGCCGGGGCCCCCGCCCAGGCCGCAATCCCGTTCCCGAGGTGTTCAATGACGACTTCTGCCCAGGCCCGTGAGCGGATCATGGCCGCGGCCTACGCCCGGTTCGCTGCGCGCGGCATCCGCCGGGTGACCATGGACGACATCGCCCGCGATATCCGCATGAGCAAGAAGACGCTGTACCGGCATTTCACGGGCAAGCACGATCTGGTGCGCCAGCTGGCCCTGCGCAGTGTCGGTCGGCGGCTGGAGGCCGTGTGCCTGGCCCTGGACGCCGCCGCCACCCCGCGCGAGGGCTTCGCGGCGGGCTTCATGGCCATCCAGCGGCTGGCCCGGGAGGCGCCCCCCGAGTTCCTGGGCGACATCCGCGCCGATTATCCGGAGATATGGACGGAGCTGGAGGCGGTGCGCATGGACATCGTGCGGCTGTTCGCCCGCTGCCTGGCGCAGAGCGCCGCGCGCGGGGAGCTGCGCCAGGGCGTGGTGCCGGAGGTCGCCGCAGGCATCATGCAGGCCGTGGCCCAGCACTACATGGTGCCTGAAACCTTCCGCGACGCCGGGATCGACCCGCGCGAGGCCGTGCTGACCTGGTTCACCATGCTTTCCGCGGGCCTGTTCCGCGATCCGCCCCGGCTGGAGCTGGACGAGGCCGACCTGCCCGCCTGATCCGGCCCCGAGCCCGTCCTAGGGCAGGGTGATGGTCAGCGTGTCGCCCCGCAGGACAATGGCTGGCACCCGGGCGGGCCGCCGCTTGAGGTCGAGCACCAGGCGCAGGGCGCCGTCGCGCAGCCCGGTGCGCACCCCGCGCAGCGCCCCGGCGTCCTTGGTGACGCTGCGGGCGCTGTCCTGCGTCCAGCGGCCGGGAATATCGACGACAAAGCGCGGCGGGCCGTCCAGGACGAAGGCCTCGGGCTCGCCCAGGGCGGCGCTGGCCCGCGCCGTGACCAGCACGGCGCCGCCCTCGGCCATGCGCACGGAAATGTCCCGCAGGGCCAGGGGCTGGGCGGCGGGCGCCGCCTGCGCCCGGGGCGGCGCCGACGCCGGGCCGGGCCTGGCCGGGGCTGTGCTCGGCGGTGCGGCGGGCTGCCCTTGGGGCGGCGTCCCGGCGGCTGTGCCCGGCGGGGCCGGGTCGGCCGGGGCGGCCCGCGGCGCCTCGGGGCGCTGCTGGCCTTGAGGGGCGGGCGCTTCCGGGGCGGGTACGGGCGCCGGTGTTTTCTGCTGCGCCGCGGGTTCGGCCCGCTGCGGGGCGGGTTCGGGGGCAGGCGCGGGCGGCGGGGGTGTCGGAGCCTGGAAGCGGACCGGCTCCCGCCCGGCCAGGGCGACCTCGTGGCCCGGGGGCTCCGCCCCGGGCAGGCCGAAGGTGGCGCCCAGCCAGTAGGCCAGGACCAGGGCCGCCAGCCCGGCGAGGCAAAGGGCCAGTCGCGAGCCCAGGGCGCCGTAGGACGCCGAAAGGCGCCAGTTGCTCTTGCCGCAACGCACGCAGCGGTACGGCGCCAGGGGCAGCAGGCGCAGCAGCCGCGCCGGGCCCTGGGGCACAATGCCCAGCATCAGGTCGTTTCCGCAGTTGCCGCACTTCACTCTGGTTGCCTCGTCCTTTGGCCGCGTTGGGGTCTGCCGTCATGTAAGGAGAAAGGGCCCCCCGTGTAAAGCCCGGGCTCCGCTGCCCCGCGTGCGGAGCCCCCGCCGTCGCCGGAATCCCGTTCCTCGATATGTGCCGCTGCCCCGCGCGGGCGGAGCGTCCGGGAGCACTGGGCCGTTTCCCGGCCCTTGGTTGCGCTGCCCCGCGCCGGGAGCCTTTTCGGCACGCGGGCCCGGCCCCGCGTCGGCCCACCGGAAACGGGGCGGCCCCCCACGGGGCATGCGCTCCTTCCGCGGGGCGGGAGTGGCGTCTTTCCCCGGCCCGGGCCTGGGGACCTTGGGCGGTTGCTTCGCCGCTCCGCGACGGGTGCGCTGTCGCCCGCGCGCCGGGCCCGCGCCGGGGCGCCGCCGCCCTTCCGGGAAGAATGGCCTTGACAAGGCGGCATGTTGGAACATATCCATAGCGTCCCCGCACGGGCCTTGCCCGGAGCCGGGCTGCAAGCGAACGTCCCGCGCAGGGCCTTGGCCCGGTGCGCGACCCCTTGGAGAGGTGGCCGAGCCGGCCGAAGGCGCGCCCCTGCTAAGGGCGTATACCTTAACGGGTATCGAGGGTTCAAATCCCTCCCTCTCCGCCACTTTCGAAAACCCCCGCCCTGCGGGGGTTTTCCTTTTTCGGGGGCGTGGCGGCCGAAACTTCCGCGCCGTGTTGTGTTCCCGCTTTCTTTCCCGTATCCTTTCCCCTGTCGTAGATTAAGTCTTGGGACTTCGTCCGACCGGCCGCCCAGGCGGCCAGGGAAGGTCCATGCGTCCAGTCCTGCTTCTGCTGCTTATGGCGGCCTTGCTGGCGCTGCCCCCGGCCGCCGGGGCGGGGCGGCCACTGCGCATTGCCTACCCCGAGTTCTGGCCTTTCTTTTTCCGCACCCAGGACGGTTCGATGGACGGGTTCTTCCACGACATCGTTACCGAGGCCCTGGAGCGGCGTCTGGGCGTGCCCCTGGTCTGGGAGTGCTACCCCTGGGTCCGCTGCCAGGAGCGGGTGCGCCAGGGCGAATCCGACGCCATGATCACCGTGCCCACCGCCGGGCGCGCGGCCTACGCCGCGACCCATCCCACGCCGTTCTACAGCAAGAAGCTGGTGGTCTTCACCTCCCCGGCGCATCCCAGGCTGGAGGCCATCCGCACCCTGCGCAGCGTGGACGACATCCTGCGCGGCGGCTTCTCCGTGGTCACCTACATCGGCAACGGCTGGGCCCGCGAGAAGCTTGCCGCCGTGGGCGTCCCGGTGACCGAAACCTCCTGTTTCGAGTGCGTCTGGCCCATGCTCGCCGTCGGGCGCGCCGACCTTGTCGTGGAGTGGCCCGTGGCGGCCTGGGCGGCCATCCGCTCCTGCGGCCTCCAGGACCGGGTGGTCCAGACGCAGGCCGTGCTCGAGGCCATGCCGTTCCATCTGCTCATCGGGAAGAATTCGCCCCATGTGGGCCTGCTCGCCCCCTTCGAGCGGACCCTGGAAGCCATGCGCGCCGACGGCACCCTGGAGCGGATCGTCGCGCCCTACTGAGCCTGCGTCCTTCCGCCCCGCCGCCCTTCCCCCCCCTCCCGCCCCTTCCGTGCGAGGCTCCGGTTCCGCCTTGTCGCCACAGGCTTGCCTTCGTGCGGGGATGGCGCTAGTATCGGCAACCGATAGTCGATGTATTTGGCGGAGGGCCCAGGTGCCGCACAAACCGGTCCGAGAGATGGAAACGGGACGTCCATGATGCCGCGGGCTCTGCTGTTGCTCGTCTTTTGGGTGTTTTTTGCGGTGCCCTGTGTTTTCGCGTCGACGGCGGAGTCCGTCCTGCGTGTCGCCTACGTCGATTTTCCGCCGTTCCACAGCCGGGATGAGAACGGCCACCTCCGTGGCTTGCTGTACGACATTGTGACCGAGGCGGTGCAAAAGCGCCTGGGGGTGCCCCTGGTCTGGGAACCGGGGCCGTGGGCCCGCTGCCAGGAGCGGGTCGAGCGCGGGCAGGCCGACGCCATGATCACCGTGCCCACGGCCGAGCGGGCGCGCTACACGGTGACCCACAAGACGCCCCTGTACCTCAAGACGCATGTGTTGTTCACCTACGCGGGGCACCCGCGCCTGGAGCGGATCCTGGCCCTCGGGGGGATCGAGGACATCCGCGCCGCCGGGTTCCGGGTCATCACCTATGTGGGCAACGGCTGGAGCCGCACGCACCTGGCCGGGGCCGGGGTGGAGGTCCTGGAGGCCCCGTCGCGGGACGCCGTCTGGCGCATGCTGGCCGCGCGCAGGGGCGATCTGGTCGCGGAGTGTCCCGTGGCCGCGTGCATGACCCTGCGCGGTCTTGTGCCCGAAGGGGCGGTGGTGCAAACCCCCGTGGTCCTCGAAACGCTGCCTTTCCATCTGCTGGTGGGCAAGAACTCGCCCCTGGCCAGTTTCCTGCCCCAGCTCTCCGACATCCTGCGGGCCATGCATGTCGACGGCAGCATGGAGCGCATCCTTTCCTCCTATCGCTGATCCGCGTCCCGGCGGGGTCCGGTGTTCGCGTGCGCCTTCCGGGGCCGCCCGTCCTCCCGGGGCGCGGCCCCGGGTTCCAGCAGCCCGCGTGCCAGCTGCGCGGCCTCGGCCGTGTAGCCGCAGGCGGGGCAGACGTAACGGGTACGCCCGCCCGTGGCCGTGTGGCCGGTCGCGTCGCTGCGGTCGGCCAGCAGCGGGGCCGGGGGGCCGCCCCGGGGCGCGGCGGCGCAGGCGGGGCAGGGCGGGCCGCCGGGGGTCAGGCGCGGGCAGCCTTCCGGCGGTCGGGCATCGGGCCCCTGGGGCGCACAGGGGTGGCCGTCCAGGATGCAGAGCCTGTCGCCCTGGCGGCGCGACAGGCGGAAGCGGCAAGACGAAACGGGCATGGGACCTCCGTCGGAAGGGATGGGATGGGCGGTTTCCGCCTTTTTCTGTCGGGCCGGTGTCGGCCCGGCCTTTCTTGCGGCCCGGGGCGGGGGGGCGCTCCCGGGAGGAAGGGTCGGCCCCCCCCCTCCCGAGGGGCTCAGTCGGGCTGGGCGCACGCCGCGCCGCAATCCGGGGACGCGCCCAGCCCACAGGCGGCCCGGCCGGCCTCAGGGCGGCTTTCCATCTCCCACAGTGCGCTGGCCAGGTCGGTCAGGCGCCTGCCCATGAGCCCGGTGACGTAGGCGGCCCCTCCCGCGCGGACCTGGGTTTCCGTTTCGTCATGGCTTTCCAGGGCCTCCTCCAGGAACCGCAGGGCGGAGGCGACATCGTAGAGTTCGGTGACGGGATCCTTCTCGGCGTTGATTTCGCGTGGCATGATGCCCTCCTTTCAGGTGCGTCGATTCTCTTTTTTCTGAAAGTGGTTTACTATATTTAGTGTGGCGATGCGATAATTAGCAAGTTGCATGCGCTTTGTCCAGATAATATGCCATATTATTCTATAGGTTATCCTATTTGTGTGCCGCCAGGGAAATTCTTACACTGTAAAATTTTGATTCACGCTGTTACTGTGTAAGCTTCTGCATGCAGAATTGTGCCAATGCAGAAAAATAACATAAACTGCATTGCCATAACAAGACAATGCGCCGGTGCTGCTGACGTGCAGCAGTGCGACATGGAGAAGCCCAGCAAAGGCTGCGTGGAAGAGGGGGCTCGGGGGTGCGGCGGAGGATCAGCGGCCGGATGTCGCAGGGGATTCGGGCGCGAGCATGGCCTGGGAAACCTGCCAGCACAGGGAGGCGAAATCGAGTTGTACGGCCTGGGCCAGGCGGTACGCGTCGGCCAGCTTCACCGTGCGCCCCGAGTTGCGCAGCTTGCGGTAGGTGCCCACGGGATCGCGCTGGGCGGGAAACGCCGCCCGGGCGATGTCCGAATGGCTGCGGCCCTGGCGGATGCGGGCGGCCTCGACGGCGTCCAGAAAGTTCTGGGAGAAGATCAGCGCGTCATCCATGCCTTTTTATTACCGGAAATCCGCCTCAACTGCTATTAGGCAAAAAAAGCCTAAAAATATGCCAGACCCCCTTGACATAGAGGCGATAATCGCCTAGAAGGGGTCTCGTCGCGCAGGAACAAGGCACGTCGCCCCCCGGCGGCGGGCGCGGCGGGAGGATCGTCATGGACCAATGCCTGTGGACCGACGAGGTCTGGGCCCCGGTGGGCATCAAGGGCTTCGCCCTGGACTACGAGATGTGCCCCCTGGGCTTCGTGCGGCGCGTGGTGCGCGGGCTTGGGCAGCCCCGGCTGTTCTGGCTCCTGCCCCTGGACGGTGCCGAGGGCGGCGGCGGGCCGTTCTATCTCCTGCGTGCGGGGGGCGCGCGGGCCGAGTTGCGCGTCGGGCACATCTTCTCCCTGTTCGGGGTGCGCGCCGAGCCCGACCCCGCCTGGCTGGCCCGGACCCGGGTCCGGGCCCTGGCCGAAAACGCCTTGGCGCATGGGGCGATCTACGCCTGTGAAAGCCTGCGCCGAGCCGTGCAGGAAGGTGACGACGTGGACATGGAAATGCTTGCGCTGACCATCGAACACGGCTGCCCCTGGGAGCGCGCGCGCATGCGGGGCGATGCCCGGGGCGCCGATCCGACCCTGGGGTTCTAGGCGTTTCGGGGCCGCCTGCCCGGGCTGGCCGGGCGGGGGCGCGGTCGGCCGCTGCGGCGTGCTCCGCCTGGTCGCGTACGCCGCCGGGTGCGAAAGGAACGCGCCGACGCCACAGGCGGATGGCGTCCCCCGTCCCGGAAGCGGCTTTCGGGCCCGGCAGCGGCGTTGCCCCGTCGCCTGCCCCGCCCCGGCACGGACCGAGCCAGGCCATGTCCGACGCCGGGCCAGCCCCGGCTCCAGGCCAGGCCCCGGCCCCGGCTCGGTTCACCCCGGCCCCGGTTCCGGCATCGGCCCCGGGTGTCGGCTTGCTCCAGGCCCGGCTTCGGCACCGGCCACCGGCGGCCAACCCCGGGCCCGGCCCCGGCTTGGTCCGGCAGACTCTGGCTCCGGAATCGGCCCCAGGTGCCGCCTCGCTCCAGGCCCCGGCTCCGCATCGGCCACCGGCGTCCAATCCGGCCCCGGCCCCGGTCCTGAGTTCGGTCCGTGAAACCCGGGCCTTGGCGGGTGGTGATCAACGACGCCCCTTTTTAACGCTTATAAAATATGCATAAAAGGTAATAGCCAATTATAAAGGAGAAAATTATGCAGCTGGAACCCGAGGTCGAGATCGTGCGTCTGGAGGAATCGCCCCAGGGGACCCTGGGGGCCCTGTGCGTGGACGGGCAGCTGCTGTGCCTGACCCTGGAGCCGCCCGAGCGCCAGAACCGGCGCGACGTGTCGTGCATCCCCGCCGGGCGCTACCGCTGCGCGCGCACCGTGTCGCCGCGCTTTGGCGAAACCTTCGCCGTGCGCGACGTGCCCGGGCGCAGCGGGATCATCTTCCACGGCGGCAACACCGTGGCCGACACCCGCGGCTGCGTGCTGCTGGGCGAGCGCTTCGCCCCGCCCGGCGCCGCGCGCGGCGTGCAGGACAGCCGCCGGGCCGTGGCGGCGTTCATGGAGGCTCTGCGCGGCCACGACGCCTTCCGGCTGACCATCCATCGCCGCGGCCCGGCGGCGGCGGCGGCATGACCTGCCTGGAATGCGCCGGGCGGACCCGGGTGGTGCGCACCGTGCAGACCGGGGAGCCGGGCGTTGTGCGGGTGCGGGTGTGCCTGCGCTGCGGCGCGGTGTTGCGGACCTATGAGCGGGCCCTCGGGCCCGGGGAACGCCCCGGGGCGAAGCCCTAGCCAAAAGGAGCGGACATGGCGGACTGGAAGGATGTGGGCCGGGCGGTGGCGCGGGTCGCCCCGGTGCTGGCCGGGGTGTTGGGCGGGCCGGTGGGGGCCGTGGCCGGTGCGGCCGGTGCGCTGGTGGCCTCATGGCTGGGCACCGAGGCCGACCCGCAGGCCGTGCAGGCGGCCCTGGCCGCCGACCCGCAGGCCATGATCCGGCTCAAGGAGCTGGAGCTTGCGCAGCAGGAGCGGCTTTTGGCCTGGCAGGAGCGCCAGCTCGCCGCCGAAACGGAGTTCGAGCGCAGCCTGACCGGGCGCCACACCGCCGACGCGGCCTCGGACTCGTGGCTGTCCAAGAACGTGCGGCCGCTGTGCCTGCTGGTGTTCACCCTGGCCCTTGTGGGTGGCACCTTCGCGCCCCAGGTGGACGGCGGCAAGCTCGACGCCCTGGCCGAGCTGGGCTTCGGGGTCTACGGCTACTACTTCCTGGGCCGCAGCGCCTTCGACAAGGGCGCCGTGCGCCTGCGCTGGGGGCGCGGGAGCGCGGGGCGATGAACCAGGAGCAGGACATGCGCGTCCTTCTGGCGCGTATCGACGAGCGGGTGCGGGCCATGGCCCGCGACGTGGCCGAGATCAAGGGCACGCGGCGCTGCCACAGCCACACCGAGAAGCTGCGCAACATGGAGCGGGTGGTCTACGGGCTGATGACCACGGTCTTCGGGCTGGTGGGCAAGGCGGTGTACGACCTGTTCCGCTAGCCGGGCGGCCGGGCCGCGCAGGCCGTAAAAAACCCGGGAACCCGTGGGCGGCGCCACCGTGAACGCTCTTTCATCAAGTGGGGGCGGACCCCCTGCGGGCTCCCCCCGGACCGGCATCGCCGCCCGGCGGGGAAGTCGCGACTGGCGAGTGTTCATTCACTTTGGTCGAGTCGCCTCACCTAGTTCCCAGGCATCTTCAAGATAACGCCCCCCCCGGCCTGTGGCAAGGGGCAAAAACCGAAAACCGTTGCTGTACGGGACCCCGGGCCCGCCCCGGGTTGGGAGAGCTGTGCCCCATGACGGACAGGACGACGCAAGAGACGGGAATCAACGGGCGGGGGAAACGGCCCCTGCCTGCGCGCCAGCAACGCTTCGTGGCCGAGTACGCTGTGCTCGGCGACGCGGGCGAGGCGGCGCTCCGGGCGGGCTACGCCGTCGCCACGGCCCCGGCCCGGGGCCGGGCCCTGCTGGCGCGGCCCGAGGTGGCCCGCGCCGTGGCCCTGGCTCTGGACGGCCCCTCCGGGGAGCCGGGCGCCCGGGAGGGCGGCCAGGACCATGACGCCGTGACCCGCGATTGGGTCGTGGCCAGGCTGCGCGAGGTGGCCGAGCGCTGCATGCAGGCCGCGCCAGCCGCCCCCGCCCGGGGCGCCGCCGGGGCCGATGGGCCCCACTACAAGTTCGACGCCGGGGCGGCCATCCGCGCCCTGGGCCTTTTGGGCAAGCACCTGGGCATGTTCGGCGGCCCGCGCGAGGCCGACGACGCCGCGCTCCACGAAAGCGCACTGGAAGAGCTGCAATGACGCCCATGACCGAACGCGACCGCCGCGTGCGCCAGCGGCTCAAGGACGACTTCGTCCATTATGCCGGGCGCTGCCTGAAGATCCGCACCAAGCTCGGAGCCCTGGCGCCCCTGGCCCTCAATCGCGCCCAGCGCCACCTGCACCAGTGCCTGGAGGAGCAGCGCGCGCGCACGGGGCGGGTGCGGGCCTTTGTGCTCAAGGGCCGCCAGCAGGGCGTATCCACCTATGTGGGCGCGCGGTTTTTCCACCGCGCCACCCACGAACGCGGCGTGCGCACCTTCATCCTGACCCACGAGATGGAGGCCACGCGCAACCTGCTGGAAATGGCCCAGCGCTTCCACCGCCACTGCCCGGCGCCCCTGCGGCCCCGGTTGGGGCGCGACAACGCCCGCGAGATGCACTTCCCGCTGCTGGACAGCGGCTATCGCGTGGGCACGGCCGGGACGCGCGGCGCGGGGCGCTCGCTCACGGTGCAGCTCTTCCACGCCTCGGAGGTCGCCTTCTGGCCCCGGGCCCAGGAGCACGCCGCCGGAGTGCTCCAGGCCATCGCCGACGCCGACGGAACCGAGGTCGTTCTCGAATCCACGGCCAACGGCATGGGCAACTTCTTCCATGCCGGGTGG
>NZ_JALNWM010000028.1 GCF_023230885.1 Desulfocurvus sp.
CACTGTTAGCAGCTTCCCCGCCCTGGTGCAACCTCGGGTGCACAAAACCCCGCAAGGCCCGGCGCGCGGGGTGCGCGGCGCTGGCAGGAGGCGCGGGACAGGGGGCATGGGCTGGGGATGCGGGGCAGGGGCGACCTCCATGAGCAGTGCGGGGGCGCGGGTGCGGCCGGACACCGCCGGACACCGCCGGACTTGCCCATCTGGCGCGGGCTGGCGGCGGCGCGGACAGGGGGCGCGGGGCAGGGGGCATGAGTCCGGCGCAGGGCAGGCGGAGTGCGGGCGCGGGGGCGCGGGGCCGCGCGCGGCATGGGGAATGGGCATGGAAAAAGGGACCACCGGCTCTCGACCGATGGTCCCTGTTCCTTTCGTGGTGGGCCCGGCAGGATTCGAACCTGCGACCTACTGGTTCGTAGCCAGGCACTCTATCCGACTGAGCTACGAGCCCACGCTGTTGAGAGGTCGGTTTTTAGGCTCCTTTGCCGTGGGCGTCAAGGAGGAATTTTCATCGGGGCGAATTTTTTTTGATCCGGGCCCCGGGAGGCCGCGCCGGACGGGCGCCCCGCGAAGTGCGGCCTCCCCGGGGGCGGCCGCCCGGCGGCGTTGCCAATGGGTCGGGGCTGGGGTATCGGGGCGGTGCGCCGGGTGCCCGCGCCCCCGGGCGAAGCTCCCGCAAGGAACACGACGCCATGAACGATCCGCAGACCCTGCTGGCGGCCCTGCCGCCCCTGGCCCCGGGCGGGCCCGTGCTGGAGGACCGCCTGGCGGCGGCCCGGAGCTTCCTGCGTGCGGCGGCCCTGGCCGCCGGGCCGCGGCGCGTGGCCGTGGCCTGGACCGGCGGCAAGGACTCGACCCTGGCCCTGTGGCTGTGGCGGTCGGTGCTGGCGGAGGTCGCCCCCGGGGTGCGGCCCCGGGCCGTGAACCTGGACACGGGCCTCAAGTTTCCGCAGGTGCTGGCCCTGCGCGACGCCCTGGCCCGCGACTGGGGCCTGGACCTGCACGTCGCCCGGCCGGAGGTGGACCTGGAGGTCTACCCCGTGGCCGTGGACAAGGTGGCCTGCTGCCGCGACCTGAAGGTGCTGCCCCTGGCGCGGGCGGTGGCCGCCCTGGGGCTGGCGGCCCTGGTCACCGGCGTGCGCGCCGACGAGCACCCGGCCCGCGCCGCGCGCCCGGCCGCCGGGTTCCACGCCGAGCCGCCGCACCTGCGTCTGGCCCCGCTGTGGCATTTCACGGAATTCGATGTCTGGGCCGCCATCCTCGACCACGGCCTGCCTTTCTGCCCGCTCTACGGCCAGGGCTACCGTTCCCTGGGCTGCGCGCCCTGCACGGCCCTGCCCGGCCCCGGCGCCGGGGAACGCTCGGGCCGCGACCAGGACAAGGAGCGGCACATGGAAACCCTGCGCTCCCTGGGCTATTTCTAGCCGCCCGCCCCGCTGGAACGGAAAATTCACAGCCCCAGGTAACGCGCTCCCTGGGCTACTTCTAGCCGCCCGCCCCCCGGTTCCGGGTGCCCGCGTTGCGCCGCCCGCCCGGGCCGGTCGCGCCGATGCCCGGCGGCGGCGTCCGCCCGGGTGCCCGTTTCGCGCCGTCCGCCCGGGGCCGGGGGGCGGGTTGTCCTTGGCTTGGCGCGGGAAATGGGATAACAACGCATCTCTTCGACACGCCGCAGACCACGAGCCGCAACCAATGAGCACCGCAGGCCACGCCCACGCCCCCCAGACCGACCCCTTCCGGCCCCCGCGCCGGGCCTCGCGCGTGGTGCGCGTGGGCGGGGTGCCCATCGGCGGCGGCCATCCCGTGGCCGTGCAGAGCATGACCAACACCGACACCCGCGACGTGGGCGCCACCCTGGCCCAGATCGAGGCCCTGGCCGGGGCCGGGTGCGAGATCGTGCGCCTGGCCGTGCTGGACGAGGACGCCGCCCGCGCCCTGGCGGACATCCGCCGCGCCGCGCCCGTGCCCCTGGTGGCCGATATCCACTTCGACCACCGCCTGGCCCTCATGGCCGTGGACGCGGGGGTGGACGGGCTGCGCATCAACCCCGGGAACATCGGCGGGGCGGCCCAGGTGGACGCCGTGGTCCGCGCGGCCAAGGCCGCCGGGGTGCCCATGCGCATCGGGGTCAACTCCGGCTCGGTGGACAGGCGCCTGCTGGCGCGCTTCGGCGGGCCGACGCCCGAGGCCATGGTCGAAAGCGCCCTGGAGCACGTCCGCCTGCTGGAGGAACGCGACTTTTTCGACATCAAGATATCGGTCAAGGCATCCAGCGTGCCCGCGACCATCGCGGCCTACCGCCTGCTGGCCGGGCGCTGCGACTATCCGCTGCACATCGGCGTCACCGAGGCGGGCACTCCCGGGCGCGGCACGGTCAAGTCGTCCGTGGGCCTCGGTGTGCTGCTCTACCACGGCATCGGCGACACCGTGCGCGTGTCGCTCACGGGCGACCCCGTGGCCGAGATGGACGTGGCCTGGGAGCTGCTGCGCTCCCTGGGCCTTCGCGCACGCGGCCCGGAGATCGTCTCCTGCCCGACCTGCGGGCGCACCGAGATCGCCCTGGCCGAGCTGGCCCGGGCCGTGGAGGAGCGCCTGCGCCCGGTGACGGACGTGTTCACCGTGGCGGTCATGGGCTGCGTGGTCAACGGCCCCGGCGAGGCCCGGGGCGCGGACATCGGCATCGCCGGAGGCCGGGGCAAGGGCCTGATCTTCCGCCGGGGCGAGGTGGTCCGCACGGTGCGCGGGGCCGGGAACCTGCTGCCCGAGTTCATGGACGAGCTGGAGAAATTTCTCGAAGAACGCAAGAAGGAGACCCCATGACGACGAAGATGAGCACCCTGTACGCCCCGACCCTCAAGGAGGCCCCGGGCGACGCCGAGGTGGTGAGCCACAAGCTCCTGGTGCGCGCGGGCATGATCCGCAAGCTGACCTCGGGCATCTATACCATCCTGCCCCTGGGCCTGCGGGCCGTGAACAAGGTCGCGGCCATCGTGCGCGAGGAGATGGACCGCGCCGGAGCCCAGGAGATCCTCATGCCCACGGTCCAGCCCGGCGACCTGTGGCGCGAGTCGGGCCGCTGGGAGCACTACGGCAAGGAGCTCCTGCGTTTCGAGGACCGCCACGGGCGCGACTACTGCCTGGGCCCCACCCACGAGGAGGTGGTCACCGACCTGGTCCGCGGCGAGGTGCGTTCCTACCGCCAGCTGCCCCTGAACCTCTACCAGATCCAGGGCAAGTTCCGCGACGAGATCCGCCCGCGCTTCGGGCTCATGCGCTGCCGCGAGTTCATCATGAAGGACGCCTACTCCTTCGACGCCGACGAGGCCGGGGCCGAGAAGAGCTACCGCGCCATGTACGACGCCTACATGGCCATCTTCTCGCGCCTGGGGCTGCGCTTCCGGCCCGTGGAGGCCGACTCCGGGTCCATCGGCGGCAGCTTCTCCCACGAGTTCATGGTCCTGGCCGACACGGGCGAGGACACCATCGCCGTGTGCCAGGCCTGCGACTATGCGGCCAACCTGGAGAAGGCCGAGGTGCGCGGCAAGTTCGACCCCAGCCCCGAGGAGGGGCCGCGCCTGACCGAGGTGCCCACCCCCGGCGCGCACACCGTGGAGGAGGTCGCCGCCCTGCTGGACGTGAACCCGACCCAGGTGATCAAGACCCTGCTCTACGACGCCGACGGCCAGCCCGTGGCGGCGCTGGTGCGCGGCGACCGCGAGCTGAACGAGATCAAGCTCAAGAACGCCCTGGGCTGCGCCGAGCTGCGCATGGCCAGCCCCGAGCGGGTCCGGGAGTGGACCGGCGCGCCCGTGGGCTTCGCCGGGCCCGTGGGCCTTGGCGTGGCGCGCATCCTGGCCGACCAGGAGCTGCGCACGGCCACGGACTACGTCGTCGGGGCCAACAAGGCCGACGCCCACTTCCGCCACCTGTGCCTGGGCCGCGACGTGGCGGCCAAGATCGAGTACCGCGACCTGCGGACCATCACCGCCAAGGACCCCTGCCCGCGCTGCTCGGGCCCCCTGGGCCTGCCCCGGGGCATCGAGGTCGGCCACGTCTTCAAGCTGGGCACCAAGTATTCCGAGGCCCTGGGCGCGCGCTTCCTGGACGAGGCGGGCAAGGAGCGGACCACCATCATGGGCTGCTACGGCATCGGCGTGACCCGCGTGGTCGCCGCGTGCATCGAGCAGAACCACGACGAGGCGGGCATCGTGTTCCCGCCGCCGGTGGCGCCCTTCGAGGCCGTGGTCCTGTGCCTGGACCCCAAGGACGAGACCGTCCTGGCGCGGGCCGAGGAGGTCGCCGCCGCCCTGCGCGCCGCCGGGGCGGACGTGGTCCTGGACGACCGCGAGGAGCGCCCGGGCGTGAAGTTCAAGGACGCCGACCTCATCGGCTTCCCGTTGCAGTGCGTGGTGGGCGGCAAGGGCCTGGCCCGGGGCGTTGTGGAGTGCAAGGACCGGCGCAGCGGCGAGAAGACCGAGCTGCCCGTGGAGCACTTCGCCCGCGAGGTGGCCCTGTGGCGCCGGGCCGTGTGGTGCGGCTGGGGCCTGGGCACCGGGGACGGCGTCGAGGAGTGCCGGTAGCGTCATGAACGCCGAATCCCTGCTCGCCCTGGCCGGGGCCACCATCGTCTTCGCCCTCATTCCCGGGCCGGGGGTCATGGCCATTGTGGCCCAGGCCCTGGCGCGCGGCTTCCGCCCGGCGGTGCTGTGGACCGCCGGGCAGGCCGCCGGGGACATGGTCTACCTGCTGACGGCTCTGTTGGGCCTGGGCTGGATTGCCGCGCAGCTGGGCGACGGCTTCGTCGTCCTGCGCTACGCCGGGGCCGCGTACCTGGTGTGGATGGGCCTGCGGGCCTGGATGGCCAAGCCGCCCGCGTCCCTGGCCGCGGGGGCCCCGCCCGCGCCCCGGGCGGGCGGGCGCTTCTTCCTGGGCGGGATGTGCGTGTCCCTGGGCAACCCCAAGGCCATCGCCTTCTACTGCGGCTTTTTGCCCGCCTTCGTGGACATGACGGCCCTGACCCCCGTCCGCGTGGGCATCATCGTGGCCGTGATCCTGCCCATCGTCCTGCTTGTGCCGGTGGGCTACGCCTGGGTGGCCGCCCGGGGCCGCCGGGCCGTGCGCTCCACCCGGCTGTGGACCGTGGCCAACCGCGGCGCGGGCACGGTGATGATCGGCTGCGGCGTGGCGGTGGCGGCGGAGTAGCCATGCCGCATATCTTCGAGGTCGGGGAGCTGACGCGGGCCGTGCGGGAGGTGCTGGAGAGCCAGTTCCCCTTCGTGTGGGTTCGCGGCGAGGTGGGCGGCGTCAGCCGCCCGGCCAGCGGGCACCTGTACTTCAGCCTCAAGGACGGGCAGTCGCGGCTGCCGGTGGTCTGGTTCCGGCGCAGTCAGCGCTGCGTGGCCCCCGGTGGGGTGGACCCGCGCACCGGCGAGGTGCTCGAACACGGCTGCACCGCCGAGCTGACCGAGGGCGCCAGCGTGCTGGTGGCCGGGCGGCTGTCGGTGTTCGAGCCCCAGGGCGCCTACCAGCTTGTGGCCGAGCTGGTGCAGGAGCAGGGCGCCGGGCAGCTGGCCATGCAGTTCGAGGCCATGAAGGCGCGGCTGGCGGGGCTGGGCTATTTCGACCCCGGGCGCAAGCGGCCCCTGCCGCCGCACCCGGCGCGGGTGGCCGTGGTCACCGCGCCTACAGGCGCGGCCGTCCGCGACTTTTTGCGCCTGGCCGGGGAGCGCGGCTGGGGCTGCGCCATCCGCATCTATCCGACCCTGGTCCAGGGCGAGCAGGCCCCGGCGCGGGTGGCCGCCGCATTGGACGCGGCCTGCGCCGACGGCTGGGCCGAGGTGGTGGCGCTCATCCGCGGCGGCGGCTCCCTGGAGGACCTGTGGGCCTTCAACACCGAGCCCGTGGCCGCGGCCGTGTTCCGCGCGAGCCTGCCGGTGGTCTGCGGCGTGGGCCACGAGGTGGATACGAGCATCGCCGACCTGGTGGCCGACGTGCGCGCCGCCACGCCCAGCCACGCGGCGCAGCTGCTGTGGCCCGAGCGCGGGGCGCTCATGCAGCGGGTGGACGTGTTGGAGCAGGGACTTTTCGCTGCGGCGGGCGGGCTCCTGGAGCGCCGCCAGGCCGCCCTGGGGCAGATGGAAAAGGCGCTGCGCTGGCTGTCGCCGGCCCAGCGGCTGGCGCGCATGGGCGAGCGGCTGGACACGAGCCTGCGCGACCTGCTGCGCGCGGGCGCGGCCCTGACCGGGGGGCGCTCGGCCGAGCTGGCGCGCTGCGAGGCGGCCCTTGGCGCCGCCTTCGGGCCCCGGGCCGTGGCCCGGCGGCGGGCGGGGCTGCGCGCCCTGGCCCTGCGCCTGCCCCGGGCGGCGCGGGCGCTGTTGCGCCAGGCCGAGGCCGCCCGGGCCCTGGAGCGGCGCCTGGCCCTGGCCGGGCCGACCGGCCCCCGGGGCGCGGCCCAGGCCCTGGCCCTGCTGGAATCGCGCCTGGGCGCGGTGGACCCCGAGGCGCCACTGGCCCGGGGGTACGGGCTGGTGCGCGTGGCGGCCACGGGGCGCCTGCTGCGCGGCGCGGCCGAGGCCGCGCCCGGGCAGGAGCTGGACATCCGCATGGCCGACGGCGTCGTGGGCGCGCGGGTGCTGGCGGTGCGCCCCGGGGCGGACGGAGGGGAGCGATGACGCGGTTGCGCCTGCTGGTGCTGGCCCTGGCGGCCCTGGCGGCCCTGTGGGCCGGGCCGGCCTGGGCCGGGGTGCGCCTGGAGTGCCCGGGCGAGGTGGGCCAGGGGCTGCCGTTCCTGGCGCGCGTGGTGGCCGACGAGGCCATCGGCGCGGTGCGCGTGCAGTTCGGGGCCGTGCGCGCCCGGTGCGTCCCCCGGGAGCGGAACGGGCGCTGGGAGGCCCCGGTGCTGTTGGGGGTGGGCCTGGACGCGGCCCCGGGGCCGGTGCGCCTGGTCGCGCTGCTGGACGGCCCCGGCGGGCCGCTGGCCCTGGAGCGCGAGGTGCGCGTGGCCGCCCGCGACTTTCCCGAGCAGCGGCTCAAGGTGGCCCGCGAGATGGTCCACCCGGGGCCCGAGGCCCTGGCGCGCCACGAGCTCGAACGGGCCGAGGTGCGCCGGGTGCTGGCCGACACGTCCCGGCCCCGGGCCTGGGGCCGGGAGTTCGTGCGCCCGGTGCCGGGCGGGGTGTCCAGCGCTTTCGGGCTGCGGCGCTTCTTCAACGGCGAGCCCCGCGCGCCGCATCGCGGGCTGGACCTGCGCGGCCCCCAGGGCCAGCCCGTGCGGGCCCTGGCCCCGGGCACGGTGGTCCTGGCGGCGGAGCATTACTTCGCGGGCCGGAGCGTCTATGTGGACCACGGCCAGGGGCTGGTGAGCATGTATTTCCACCTCTCGCGGATCCTGGTGCGCCCCGGCGACACCCTGGGCGCCGGGGACGTGCTGGGCGAGGTGGGCAGCACCGGGCGGGTCACGGGCCCGCACCTGCATTTCGGCCTGTCGGTGTATGGCGAGCTGGTGGACCCCACGCCGCTGTTCACCGGCACCATCAGACCAGAATAGGAGAGCGCGCATGAGCGAGGACAAGGACGGTTTCGAGGCCCGCATGGCCCGGCTGCGGGAGATCGTGGAGCGGCTGGAGGGCGGCGAGCTGCCCCTGGAGGAGGGCGTGGACCTTTTCCGCCAGGGTGTGGCCCTGGCCAGGAGCTGCCGCGAGAGCCTGGACAAGGCCCGCAACGAGGTGACCATCCTGGCCGACGGAGTGCTGCGCGAGTTCGAACCGGAGGACGGCGATGCCTGACGTGGACGTGAAGAAGACCCTGGCCAACTATGCGGCGGCGGTGGAACGGCACCTCGAAACCTTTCTGGAGGGCCGCGACGTGGCGCCCCGGCTGGCCGAGGCCATGCGCTACAGCCTGCTGGCCGGGGGCAAGCGCCTGCGGCCCGTGCTGTGCCTGGTCTGGGCCGAAATTGCGGGGACGCCCTCGGGGCCCGTGGTGCCCTTCGCGGCGGCCATCGAGTGCATCCATACCTATTCGCTGATCCACGACGACCTGCCGGCCATGGACAACGACGACCTGCGCCGGGGCAAGCCCACCAGCCACAAGGTCTTCGGCGAGGCCACGGCCATCCTGGCGGGCGACGCGCTGCTCACCGAGGCGTTCAGCCTGATGCTCGGCGTCACCGAGGTGCCCGCCGAGCGGGTGCTCCAGGCCGCGGCGGTGGTGGCCTACGGCGCCGGGCCGAGCGGCATGGTCGGCGGCCAGCAGATCGACATGGAGCTGACCGGGCGCGCGGGCGTGGAGCTGCGCGACCTGCAACGCATGCACTCCCTGAAGACCGGGGCGCTCATCACCGCCTCGTGCCTGGCCGGGTGCATCCTGGGCGGCGGCGGGGAGACGGACATGCAAAACGCCCTGGACTACGGCAAGCACCTGGGCATGGCCTTCCAGATCGCCGACGATATCCTCGACGTTGTCGGCGACCAGCGCGAGCTGGGCAAGCCCGTGGGCAGCGACCAGGGCCAGGGCAAGAACACCTACCCCTCGCTGGTGGGCCTGGAGGAGAGCCGGGTCATGGCCATCCAGTGCGCCGTGCAGGCCAACAGGGCCCTGCAGGGCTACCAGGGCCCGCAGGTGGATTTCCTGGGCCACCTGGCGGCATATGTGGTGGAGCGCACCAACTGACGGCAACCCCGGGCGGGTCCGCCTCTGCCCGCCCGGCCACAAGGACCGACCGAACATGGCCCGCAAAGTGAAAACGATGGATGAAACCACTCCCCGGGAGCCGATCCTGCCGCGCATCGCGCGGCCCAGGGACGTTCAGGAACTGAACTCCGCCGAGCTGACGGCCCTGGCGGCGGAGATGCGCGCGCGCATCATCGAGACCGTGGCCGCCAACGGCGGGCATCTGGCGCCTTCCCTGGGCGTGGTGGAGCTGACCCTGGCCCTGCTCAGGGTCTTCGACCCCGACCAGGACCGCATCGTGTGGGACGTGGGCCACCAGGCCTACGGCTACAAGCTGCTCACGGGCCGGGCCGACCGCTTCGGCTCCCTGCGCACCCTGGGCGGCCTGAGCGGCTTTCCCAAGATGAGCGAGAGCCCGTACGACCACTTCGGCGTGGGCCATTCGTCCACGTCCATCTCCGCCGCCCTGGGCATGGCCGTGGCCCGCGACCTGCGCCGCGAGGACCGCAAGGTCGTGGCCGTCATCGGCGACGGCTCCATGACCGCCGGGCTGGCCTTCGAGGGCCTGAACCAGGCCGGGGGCATGGGCAGCGACATGGTCGTGGTGCTCAACGACAACGAGATGTCCATCTCGCGCAACGTGGGCGCCCTGTCGCAGTTCATCTCCAAGAGCATCACCAAGCGCTGGGTGGTGCGCTTCAAGAAGGACGTGGAGGCCCTGCTCAAGCAGGTTCCGCGCATCGGCGGCGACCTGGCCGACTACGCGCGCAAGTCCGAGGAGGCCTTCAAGCACTTCTTCACCCCGGGCATCCTCTTCGAGGCCTTCCGCTTCAACTACCTGGGCCCCTTCGACGGCCACAACGTGGACGGGCTGACGGACGTGTTCCGCCATGTCCACGAGATGGAAGGCCCGGTGCTGGTGCATGTGCTGACCACCAAGGGCCGGGGCTACCAGCCCGCCGAGTCGAACCCGACCTATTTTCACGGGGTGGGCTGCTTCGAGCCCGAGACGGGCGCGGCCCTGAAGTTCGGCCCCTGCTCGCTGCCGTCGTACACCGAGGTCTTCGGCCGCACGCTGCTGCGCCTGGCCGAGGCCGACGAGCGCGTGGTGGCCATCACCGCCGCCATGCCCGAGGGCACGGGGCTTGCGGCCTTCGCCGAGCAGATGCCCGACCGCTTCGTGGACGTGGGCATCTGCGAGCAGCACGCCGTGACCTTCGCCGCCGGACTGGCCACCCAGGGCTTCCGGCCGGTGGTGGCCATCTACTCGACGTTCATGCAGCGCTCCTACGACCAGATCGTCCACGACGTGTGCCTGCAAAACCTGCCCGTGACCCTGTGCCTGGACCGCGGCGGGCTGGTGGGCGAGGACGGGCCGACCCACCACGGCGCCTTCGACCTGAGCTTTCTGCGCCACATCCCCAACCTGACCTTCATGGTCCCGGCGGACGAGGCGGAGCTGGCGCGGATGCTGGTCACGGCGCTGGGGCACGACGGGCCCGTGGCCCTGCGCTATCCGCGCGGGGTGGGCGTCGGCGCGCCCCTGGACGCCGAGCCCGCGCCCCTGCCCCTGGGCCGGGGCGAGCTGCTGTGCGAGGGGGCCGATGCCCTGGTGCTGGCCATAGGCGGCCGGGTGCACCCGGCCCTGGAGGCCGCGCGGGAAATCGCCGCCGAAACCGGGCACCGGGTGGGCGTGTTCAACGCGCGCTTCGTGCGCCCGCTGCCCGTGGAGCAGATCGTCGCCCTGGTGGCGGGTACCACGCGGGTGCTCACGGTGGAGGAGAACGCCCTGGCGGGCGGCTTCGGCTCGGCGGTGCTGGAGGCTCTGGCCGACCGCGACCTGCTGGCCGGACGCACCGTGCGCCGCCTGGGCCTGCCCGATGCCTTCGTGGAGCACGGCAAGCAGAAGCAGCTGCGCGCCCGCCTGGGCCTGGACAGCGAAGGTATCAAGGCCGCGCTGCTGGAGCTGCTCGGGGCGTAGCGCCCCGGCGGGGTCCGGCCACGATGCCGTGGCGGGGAACGGCCCGGGCGACCGGGCCGTTTTTTTTGCGGGCGCCGGGCGGCAGCCGGGGGCCGGGCGGCTTCGTCCGGCCCGGCACCGGCGGCGCCCCCGGCCCGGCGCGCTTGCCCCGTGCCTCCCCGCCCCGGCGCCTCCCCCCCCGGCGCCCCCGTTGCCGCGGGCCGCAAAAACGCGTTAGCCTGCGGGCACGATCAAGAACCCCCCGCCGTCCGGCGGGCGCCGGACAAGGAGGAAACCGTGAACAGGCTTTTGTATATCAAGGCGTCCCCGCGCGGGTCGCGTTCGCATTCCGTGGCCGTGGCCGACGCCTTCGTGGAGCAGTGGAAGGCCGTGAACCCCGGGGCCGAGGTCGCGGTGCGCAACCTGTTCGAGATGGACCTGCCGCCCTTCGACGGCGACCGCATCATGGCCAAGTACAATATCATGCACGGCCGGAGCCACTCCCTGGACGAAAAGCGCGCCTGGACCGAGGTGGAGGCCGTCATCGAGGACTTCGCGTCCTTTCACCGCTACGCGTTTGCCGTGCCCATGTGGAACTTCGGGGTGCCCTACCGCCTGAAGCAGTATTTCGACATCATCGTCCAGCCCGGCTACACCGTGGGCATGAACGAGAAGGGCTATTTCGGGATGCTCGAGGGCAAGAAGGCCTTCGTGGCCTACGCCAGCGGCGGCACCTACGCCGAGGGCAACCCGGTGGAGACCTGGGACTACCAGTCCACCTGGCTGCGCATGATCCTGGGGTTCATCGGCATCACCGACGTGGTCTGGGCCGAGGCCCGGGGCATGCTCCTGGACGGGCGCGAGTCGCGGCGTTCCGACGCGGTGGTCCGCGCGGCGGAGCTGGCCCGGGGCTTCTAGCCGGGCCGGGGCGCCCGGCCCCCCGGCGGGCGGAAAGCAAAGCGCCCCGCGCGGCCAGGCCGCGCGGGGCGTTTCGTCGAGGCCGGGCCGCGGCCCGGGGCGGCCGCTCCTGCGCCCGGCTACTCCAGGTCGGAACCCTCGGTATTGTCGTCGGCGGGCTCGTCGTCGCGGGCCTCGGGAGCCTGTCCGGCGGCCTTGCGCGCCGCGCGCCGCGCGGCGCGGGCCTCGGCCTTTTCGGCCTCCTCGGCGCGCAGGGCCCGGCGCAGCACCTTGCCGACCATGGTCTTGGGCAGCTCGGCGCGGAACTCCACCTGCCGGGGCAGCTTGTACTTGGCCAGTTTCTGGCGGCACCAGGCGATGACCTCGCTTTTGGTCATCTCCTGGCCCTCGTGCAGCACCACATAGACCTTGACGATCTCCCCGCGCGAGGGGTGGGGGATGCCCACGGCCACGGCGTCCTTGATCTTGGGGTGCTCGTGGAGCACCTCGTCGATCTCGCGCGGGTAGATGTTGTAGCCGCTGGAGATGATCAGGTCCTTCTTGCGGTCCACGATGGTGAAGTAGCCTTCGTCGTCCATGGTGGCGATGTCGCCGGTGTAGAGCCAGCCGTTGCGCAGGACGTTGGCCGTCTCGTCGGGGCGCTGCCAGTAGCCGGACATGACCTGCGGCCCGCGCACGATGAGCTCGCCCTTCTTGCCCGCGGGCAGGTTGATCTGGCCCACGTCCATGTCCACGATGCGGCAGTCGGTGCCGGGCAGGGGCAGGCCGATGGACCCGGCCTTCTTCACGCCCGTCAGGGGGTTGAAGTGCGTGACGGGGGACGCCTCGGTGAGCCCGTAGCCCTCCACGATCTCCGATTCGGTGAGACGCACGAACTCGCGCATCATCTCCACCGGGATGGGCGCCGACCCCGACACGCAGACCCGCAGGGACTTGAAGGCCGCGGGGTCGAGGTTCTTCTGGTGCAGCAGGGCGGCGTAGACCGCCGGGGCGCCCGGGAAGATGCTCGGCTTGGCGGTCTTGATGACCTTGATCAGGTCCTGGGGCACGAAGCGCGGCACGGGCAGCATGGTGGCGCCGATGCTGGTGGGCAGGTTCAGGCCCACGGTCAGGCCGTAGATGTGGAAAAAGGGCAGGATGTCCAGGAACGTATGGTGCTCGCGGCCCAGGGAATGCAGGATGGCGTGGCACTGCTGGACGTTGGCCGTCATGTTGCGGTGGGTGATCATCACGCCCTTGGAGATGCCGGTGGTGCCGCCGGTGTATTGCAGCAGGGCGATGTCCTTGCGCGGGTCCGCCGGGGGGCGGCTGATGCGTTCCTCGCCCTTGGTCAGCGGCTTCCAGCGCACCACCCGCGTGCCGTCGACGGGCACGTCGGTGAACATGTTCTCCTTTTTCGCCTTGATCTTGTAGAGCAGATTCAGCGGCAGGCCCAGGCAGTCGGCGATGGAGGTGACGATGTACTTCTCCACCCCGGGCAGCCGGTCCTGCACGGATTTGATCTTCGGCCAGAGATGGTCAAGCACGATCATGAACCGGCAGCCCGCGTCGTTGATCTGGTGGATCAACTCCTTTTCCATGTACAGCGGGTTGGTCATCACCACCACGGCCCCGGACTTGAGGGCGCCCCAGTACGACAGGATGGTCTGGGGCAGGTTGGGCAGCATGATGGAGATGCGTTCGCCGGGTTGCAGCCCCAGGCGGCGCAGGTTGGCGGCGATGACCTCGGACTGCTGGCGCAGCTTGCCGTAGGTGATGGACCAGTTGCGGAAAACCACGGCCTTGCGCTTGGGGAATTTCTCCGCCGCGCGGTCCAGGTAGCCGAAGATGGGGATGTTTTCGTAGCTGATGTGCGGATCGACCTCGCGGTCGTAATGCGCGATCCAGGGGCGCGGGAATTCCGTCATGCGTGCCTCGCAGCCGGGTGGGGGACATGCCTGGGGAAGGGGGACCCGCGCCGTCGCGGGGCGCCCCGGGCCCGGCCACGCGCCGGGCAGGGTTTCATAAGCTGAAAATCGGAATCTGTGAAGCGTTTTGGCGCCGCGCGGGCGGGTCCGCCCCTCCTTGCGCCGCCGCGCCGCCGAAGTGGCGGCGTACGCATCCATCGGACGCTAAATCATCGCGCCCCCGTTGTATACCCGCCTGCGGGAAAACCCTTGGGCCCGGGGCCGCTCCCGCAGGGGTAGTGCAATTTTATGCACATGGAAAGATTGATGAAAAACAATCTTGACCATTCCGGCATTGACTTTGCCGGGCGCAGTTCATACAGGGCTTCAAACTTCACTTCAAACATTGTTTACAGGGAGGGCGAGCCCGATGACCGCAGCTGAAGCGCCTCCGGCGCCGACCCGGGACAGGATCCTGGCCGCCGCCTCGGACGTGTTCGCCCGCGAGGGCTTCGATGGCGCCACCGTGCGCGAGATATGCGCCCGGGCCGGGGCCAACGTGGCCGCCGTGAACTACTATTTCCGCGACAAGCGCGGGCTGTACCGCACTGTCCTGTCCGCCTGGCAGGCCGAGGCCGAGGAGCGTTTTCCCCTGGGGCCTTGCCGTTCCGCGGCGCCCGTGGAGGAGCGCCTGCGCGACTTCTACCGGGCCATGCTGAACCGCCTGTTCCTTGGCGCCGGAGAGCCCCGGGCCTCCCACGGCCGGGCGCGGGTCTGGCTGGGCGAGCTGCTGCGCGGGGGCGGCATGGAGGAGTCGCCGCAAAGCCAGGAGAACTACCGGGTCATGGACGACTGGATGCGCCCGCTGGTGCAGGCCGTGCTGGGGCCCGTGGAGGGCGACCGGCTGCGCGACGCCGTGGACGCCAGTCTGGCGCAGGTGGTGGTGCATTTCGTCGGTTTCGTTTCGGCCCCGCAGGTCTTCCTTGCCGCCCTGTCGCGGGAGGGCGAGATCGAGCGCATGGCCGGGCAGATGACGCGCTTCGCCCTGGGAGGGCTCCGGGCGATGAAGGAGGATGACGATGCCAAAGCATGACGGCGCGGCGCGCCCCCGGGGGCGCGCCCTCCGGCTGGCGGCGCTGCTTCTGGCCGGGCTCGCGGGCCTGGGCCTTCTTGGGGGCGGCTGCACGGACAAGGGCTCGGTTCCGGCGCCGGGCGCCAAGGGCGCCGACCCCGGGCACCGGGTCCAGGTGCGCGTGCAGCGGGTGCAGCCCATGACGCTGCTCGACGTGCTGACCCTGCCCGGTGAAACCGAGCCCGACGCCGACGTGGTGCTCTCGGCGGAGACCGAGGGCGCCGTGGCCTGGGTCGGCCCCGAGGAAGGCCAGCGCGTGGCCCGGGGCGAGGTGCTCATGCGCATCGATGTGGCCGCCAAGCGCGCCAAGCTGGAGCAGGCCGAGGTGTCCAGCCGGCTGGCCGAGCTCCAGGCCGGGCGCCGCGAGCGGCTCTATCGCGAAAACGTACTCTCGCGCGAGGAGCTGGACGAGTCGCGCTCGTCCCTGGACGTGGCCCGGGCCACCGCCGCCGAGGCGCGCGCCGAGTACTCCCAGGGCGAGGTGCGCGCGCCCATCGCGGGCGTGGTGGAAACCCTGGACGCCGATCCCGGCGAGTTCGTCACCGTGGGCCAGCGGCTCCTGGAGTTGGTGGACCGCGACGTGGTGCGGGTCGTGGTCAGCGTGCCCGAGCTGGACGTGCGTTACATCGCCCCCGGCAGCGAGGCCGACGTGACCGTGGACGCCTGGCCCGGCCGCCGCTGGAAGGGCCGGGTGGACTTCGTTTCCGCCAAGGCCGACAGCGGCACGCGCACCTTCTCCGCGCGCGTTTTGGTGGACAACGCCGACGGCGCCATCCGCCCCGGGATGCTCGCGCGGGCGTCCTTCCTGCGCCGCGAGGTCGAAAACGCCGTGGCCGTGCCGCTTTCCGCCTTGCAGGACAAGGGCGGCGAGCGGCTGGTCTTCGTGGAGGAGGGCGGCCTGGCCCGGGCGCGGGCGGTGGAGCTGGGGGTGATCCAGGGCGGGCTGGTCCAGGTGCTTTCGGGCCTTGAGCCCGGCGAGAGCCTCATCGTCGCCGGGCAGGGGGCCGTGGAGGACGGCGTCCGGGTGGTGGCGCAATGATCATCAACCGCGCGGCCCTGTCCCGCCAGTCGGCGGTGCTGGTGCTCACCGTGTTCCTGGCCCTGGCCGGGGCGGCGGCCTACACCTCCCTGCCCCTGGAATCCAACCCCGACGTGACCATCCCCTACGTCTTCGTGGACACGGGCTACGAGGGCGTGGCCCCCGAGGACATGGAAAAGCTGGTGACCATCCCCCTGGAGCGCAAGCTCAAGGGCTTGTCGGACCTGGAGGAAATGCGTTCCATCTCCCAGGACGGCTCGAGCCTCGTCGCCCTGAAGTTCCTGCCCGACATCGACATCGACGACGCCCTGCAGAAGGTGCGCGACAAGGTGGACCAGGCCAAGCCCGACCTGCCCGCAGACCTGCCCGACGACCCGGCCATCATCGAGATGAATTTTTCGGACCAGCCGATCATCAACGTGGTCCTGTCCGGCCCGTTCAGCCTCAAACGCCTGAAGTCCCTGGCCGAATCCTACGAGGACCGCTTCGAGGCCATCCCCGGCGTGCTCGACGCCGAGATCCTGGGCGGGCTGGAGCGCGAGATCCACGTCCTGTTCGACCTGGACCGCGTGGCCTTCTACCGCATGCCTTTCTCCAGCCTGCTTACGGCGGTGGAGGAGGGCAACGTCAACGTGCCCGGCGGGTCCATGGACATCGGCGACCAGCGCTACCAGGTGCGCGTGCCCGAGGACTTCCAGCACCCCGACGAGATCCGTTCGCTGGTGGCCTTCACGCGCGGGGGCAGGCCCGTGTACCTGCGCGACGTGGCCGGCATCGAGGACGCCGCCAAGGACCAGGAGATCATCGCGCGCATGGACGGCCAGAACAGCGTGACCGTGTCCGTGACCAAACGCAGCGGCGAGAACGTGGTGGAGATCGTCGACGCCCTGCGCGCCGCCGCGCGGGAACTGCGCGAGGACATGCCGCCCTCGCTGACCGTGACCATGACCTCCGACGCGTCCGAGGACATCAAGAGCATGTTCGCCGACCTGGAGAACAACATCATCTCCGGGCTGGTGCTCGTCCTGGCGGTGGTGCTGCTGTTCATCGGCGGGCGCTCGGCGCTGTTCGTGGCCCTGTCCATCCCCCTGTCCATGCTCATCACCTTCGCCATGCTCCAGGCCCTGGGCGTGACCCTGAACATGGTCGTGCTCTTCGCCCTGATCCTGGCCCTGGGCATGCTGGTGGACAACGGCATCGTGGTCGTCGAGAACATCTACCGCCACATGCAGGAGGGCGCGGACCGCGCCGGGGCGGCCCTGGCGGGCACCGACGAGGTCGCCTGGCCCGTGTTCGCCTCCACCCTGACCACCCTGGGCGCCTTCGCGCCCATGCTCTTCTGGCCCGGGATCATGGGCCAGTTCATGTTCTATCTGCCGCTGACGGTGATCATCGCCCTGTCGTCGTCGCTGTTCGTGGCCCTGGTGGTCAACCCGGTGCTCTCGGCGCGCTTGCAGACCGTGCGGCCCGCGGAAGCCGCCCCCCGCCCCCAGGACAGGGCCCTGGGCTGGCTCCAGGGGCGCTATCTGGGCGCCCTGGGCTGGGCCCTGGAGCACCGGCTGGCCGTGGCGGGGCTGGGGGTGGCGCTCCTGGCCGCCTCGGTGGGCGCCTTCGCGGCCTTCGGGCGGGGGGTGGAGTTCCTGCCCGCCTCGGATCCCGAGCGCGCCTGGGTGCATATCGAGGCCCCCGTGGGCACCAACCTGGAGGCCTCGGACCGCATCGTGCGCCAGGCCGAGGCCGTCTGCCTGGAGCAGCCCGACGTGCTGCACGTCGTGACCCAGGTGGGCTCCGGCGGGGGCGACCCCTTCGGCAGCAGCAGCGCGGGAACCCATGTGTCCCAGCTCACGGTGGAGTTCAAGGATTTCCACGAGCGCTCGCGGCCCTCCACCGAGGTGGTGGACGAACTGCGCGCGGCCCTGGGCGCGGCCATCACCGGCGCCACCGTGCGCGTGGAGAAGGAGACGATGGGGCCGCCCTCGGCGGGCGAGCCGGTGAACATGGAGATCCAGGGCCCGGACCTGACCGTGCTCGGGCAGGTGGCGGCCGGGGTCATGGAGCGCATCAAGGGCGTGCCCGGGCTGGTGGACCTCAAGTCCGACTACATCCACGGCAAGCCGGAGATCCGCGTGGCCGTCGACAAGGAAAAGGCCGCCCTGATGGGCCTTTCGGCCAGCGCCGTGGCCCAGACCGTCCGGGCCGCCGTGGGCGGCGTCAAGGTCGGCACCTACCGCGAGGGCAAGGACGAATACGACATCGTGGCCAAGCTGCCCAGGAAGGACCGCTCCAGCCTGGAGGGCATCGAGCGGCTGACGGTCTCGGGGCCGGAGGGCGAGCCCATCCCCCTGACCAGCGTGGCCCGCGTGGGCATGACCGGGGGCATCGGCGGCATCCGCCACATCGACCAGAAGCGCGTGGTCACCGTGTCCGCCGACGTGAGCGGGCGCCCGGCCGGGCAGGTCCGGGCCGAGGTCGACGCCGTGATGCGCACCATCGAGCTGCCGCGCGGGGTGTCCTACGCCTTCACCGGCGAGGAGAAGGAGCAGCAGGATGCCTCGGACTTCCTGAGCCGGGCGTTCGTGGCCGCGCTGTTCCTGATCTTCCTTGTGCTGGTCACCCAGTTCGACTCCCTGCGGGCGCCGTGCATCATCCTGAGCTCGGTGGTCCTGTCGCTCATCGGCGTGTTCGCCGGGCTGGTGCTCACGGGCACCTCGTTCTCGGTGATCATGACCGGGGTGGGCGTGATCAGCCTCGCGGGGGTGGTGGTCAACAACGCCATCGTGCTCATCGACTACTACAATCAGCTCCGGGCCCGGGGGCTGGCGCCGCGCGAGGCCCTGACCCAGGCCGGGGCCACGCGCTTCCGCCCGGTGCTGCTCACCGCCGTGACCACCATCCTCGGCCTGCTGCCCATGGCCACGGGGGTCAGCTTCGACTTCCTGAACCTTTCCTGGGAGGTGGGCAGCGAAACGGCCCAGTGGTGGGGCCCTATGGCCGTGGCCGTGATCTTCGGCCTGCTGGTGGCCACGGTGCTGACCCTGGTGGTGGTCCCCGTGCTGTGCTCCCTGACCGACGAGGGCCTGCGGCGGCGCCGCGGGGGCGGGGTGCCCTCGCCGTGAAGCGGCGGGCCGCCGCGGGCACGTCCCGGGGCGGCCCCCACCCGCCGCCCTGGCGGGGCAAAGAAAAAGGCCGGGCCCTCGCGGGTCCGGCCTTTTCATTTGGCGGGCGGGGGCGCCCAGGCGCCTCCGTCTTTGGCGCCTGCCCTAGCCCAGCAGGATGCGCCGGGCGATTTCGTCACCGGCTTCGGTGATGAAGGGGATGCCCGTTTCGCTTTCGGTTTCGCGGTTGGCCGAGGCGATGTCCTCGCGGCGGATTTCCGACACGTCGAAGCGGCGCGCTCCGGCCATGAGCTGCTGGAGCCCGGCGGAGAGCTTGTCCATGAGCGTGACGATGGCCACGGCGCCGTAGGGGATCTTGGACATCTCGTCCTTGCCCAGGCGTGCGGACAGGCTGTGCCAGGCTCCGAAGATCTCCTCGGGGGTGCGGCCGTGCTCGGCCACCGTGGCGGGCAGGCTGTCCCAGTTGCCGTTGATGGCCTCGCGGCGCTCGGGGTGCAGGGCGCCCTCGATGTTGGTGCCCAGGAAGCCGGGGATCATCATGGCCCGGCCCATGCAGATCATCTTCACGAAGGGCGCGCCCAGGGCCAGGGCCTTGAAGATGCTCGTCTCGCGGGCGAAGCCGCCAGCGAAGCTCATGTCGACCACGCGCTGGCCGCGGGCGGCCAGCAGGCTGGCGTACTCGTGGGCCTTGGCGTGCAGCAGGATGCTCGGAACGCCCCAGTGCTCCATCATGTTCCAGGGGCTCATGCCCGTGCCGCCGCCCGAGCCGTCCATGGTCAGCAGGTCGAGCCCGGTCTCGCTGGCCAGGCGGATGGCCATGGCCAGGCCTTCCATGCCGTAGGCGCCGGTCTTGAGGGTGATGCGCGAGAAGCCCAGGCCGCGCAGGTAGCCCACGGAGTTCATGAACTCCTCGCGGACCTGCTCGTAGCTGTTCTGGGCGGTGTAGCCCAGGCGGCTGTGGCGGGCGAAGGAATGCACGGCGCCGGACTCGAAGGCCTCGCGCACGCCGGGGGCCTCGGGGTCGGGGTCCACGAGGTAGCCGCGCTTCTTGAGGAACAGGGCGTAGTCCAGGCTGGTGACCTCGATTTCGCCGCCGATGTTCTTGGCGCCCTGGCCCCATTTGAGCTCGATGACGATGCGGTCGCCGTATTTCTCGGCCAGGTATTCGGCCACGCCGTTGCGCGCGTCCTCCACGTTGAGCTGGACGAGGATGGCGCCCATGCCGTCGTGGTAGCGCAGGTAGGTCTGGATGCGCCGCTCCAGCTCGGGGGCGCTCTTGATGCGTCCGCCTTCGAGCTCGGAGGCGCGGTCCACGCCGACCACGTTCTCGCCGATGACGATGGGAATGCCCGCCAGGGCGCAGCCCACGGCGAAGGAGTTCCAGTATTTGGCGGCGATGAAGGTCGAGCCCAGGGCGCCGGTCATCAGCGGCAGGCGGCAGGGGGTCTTGACCGTGTTGCCGAAGGAGGTGGCGAGGCTGACATCGGTGAACAGGCAGTCGCCCGAGCGGGCCTTGTCCTCGTTGCCGTTCATGCCGTGGGCGCCGTAGCAGGCGCCCTGGATGCGCAGGGCGTTGTAGGACACACCGTTCTGGGTGGTGTTGCCGCTGCCGGCGGTGACCAGGCCGAAATCGCGGGGGTAGAGCGTCGCCCGGCCCTTGAGGCTGGAGAGCCAGGTCTCGCATTTGCCCTTGCAGTCGGCCCGGCACAGGGTACACAGGCCGGATTCGATGGCGTTGCCGCGGTTGGTGGTCCCGAGCACGTCATTCTGCTTCGCCCAGTGGTTCATGAGAGAATCCCCTTTTGTAAAAATAGTGTTTGCAAAACGGAGAAGAGGTAGGACAAAGCCTACAAATTTGCAAGTTCCAGCCGGTGCGGACGGTGCGCTGAATGGCGCCGCGCGCGTCGAAGGCTTTGAAATCGATTAGAAAAAAAGTGTTGAAAAATAAGGGGTCGGGGAGGCGGGCAGACGCGCGACGGGCCCGGCCGCCCCCCCCAGGGGGCGGCCGGGCCCGTGTGCCCGCGAAGCCCGTGTGCCCGCGAAGCCCGTGTGCCCGCGAAGCCCGTGTGCCC
>NZ_JALNWM010000029.1 GCF_023230885.1 Desulfocurvus sp.
CCCCCCCGCAAAACCACGCTGCTGCACAGGCTCCCCAGGGATCTGCCGGGCCTTTTGGCCGTGGTGCTGCTGGCCCTGCTGCTGGCCGTGCCGCTCATGAGCTGCGGCGACAACGAGCCCGTGCGTCATGTGGACCTGACCAAGCGCGAGCCCATCACCTTCCACCAGCGCCAGGAGGAGGTCACCTACGCCTACGCCCCGCAGTACTCCCACGCCACCTCCTACCAGCGCCACCACCTGCTGGTGGAATACCTGGCCGAGGTAACGGGGCTCAGGATGCGCCAGGTCTTCCCCGACACCTTCGGGGAGCACATGAACATGGTCGAGCAGGGGCTCATCGACATCTCCTTCTCCAACCCGTTCATCTACATCAAGATGGCCGAGCGCCAGGGCGCCTGGGCCTTCGCCCGCGCCGTGGAGCCCGGGGGCCGCAACTTCCGCGGCCAGATCATCACCCGCGCCGACAACCCGAGGATCAAAAGCCTCCAGGACGTGCGCGGCGAGCGCTGGCTGGCCGTGGACCCGTCCAGCGCCGGGGGCTACCTCTACCCCCTGGGCCACTTCATCGAAAACGGCATCCACAAGGAGGACTTCGCGGAAATCGCCTTCGCCCCCGGCCCCGGCGGCAAGCAGGAGAAGGTCGTGCTGGGCGTCTATTCCGGCAAGTACGGCGTGGGCTCCATCCGCGAGGGCACCCTGGACATCGTGGCCAACACCATCGACCTGTCGCAGATCCGCGTGCTGGACGTGTCGCGCTGGTATCCGGGCTGGGTCTACGCCGCGCGCAAGGGCCTGGAGCCCGACATCGTGCGCAAGATCCGCGACGCCATGATCGCCCTGGACATCAGCCAGCCCTCTCACCGGCCCATCCTGGAGAACGCCGGGCTCACGGCCATCATCCCCTCCCAGGACGGCGACTTCGACCCCGTGCGCCGCCTGGCCGAGACCGTGGGCGAGGAGCTGCTGCGGTGACCCGGCCCCCCCGCCTTCTCGACCGCCTGAAATTCCAGGACAAGATCAACCTGGGTACGGCGATCATCGTCATCTTCTTCGGCGTGCTGGTGTCCATCGGCGTGTCGCGCGTCAGCGTGGACGCCATCATCGAGGAGAACCGCGACCGCGGCACGAGCATGGCCAAGAACCTGGCCCTGCGCGCCCTGGACCCCATGCTCGGCCAGGACTTCCTGCGCCTGAAGACCCTGGTGGACGAGGTGGCGGGGCTGTCGCCCTACATCGCCTACGCCTTTGTGCAGGACCGCCAGGGCGACGTGGTGGTCCACTCCTTCAAGACCGATTTTCCCGTGGAGCTGCGCGAGGCCAACGCCGCGCGCGGGCGCGAGGTGCGCGTACAGCTGCTCGACGCGGGGTCCATGCGCATCTACGACTTCGCCGCCCCGGTGATCATCGGCACCGACAGCTTCGGCACCGTGCGCCTGGGCATCAGCCAGGTGCGCGTGCAAAGCGCCAAGAGCCAGATCATGGTCACCATCTTCGGCATCACCGCCGCCGTGGCCGTGGCGGCCATCCTGCTGTCGACCCTCTTCGCCCGGGGCATCACCCGCCGCCTGGACATCCTGCGCGAGAGCGCCGAGGAGGTGGTGCGCGGCAACCTCGACGTGCAGACCGCCCCGCCCCTGTCGCGCGACTGCTGGGAGGTCATGAACTGCTCCAACCAGGACTGCCCGGCCTACCGCGACGACCGCCACCGCTGCTGGTTCCTGGCGGGCACCCTGTGCCCGCACTGCGCCGACGTGGCCCTGCCCGAAAAACTCAGGACCTGCCGGTCCTGCAAGGTTTTCATGGAGAACCAGGGCGACGAGATCCAGGCCCTGGCCGAGACCTTCGACATCATGGCCCTGACGCTCAACGCCTACATCGACGAGCTCAAGCAGACCCACAGCGACCTCGAACGCCAGCGCCAGCTCATGCAGACCATCCTCGACGTGACCCCCGACCTGGTATCCCTCCAGGACGCCGAGCTGCGCTACATCGCCGTGAACAAGGCATTTTGCACCTATTTCCACCGCAACGAGAAGGACATCCTCGGGCGCACGGACTTCGACCTGTTCGGCGAGGGCCAGGCCGACGCCAACTATCACGAGGACCGCCAGATCCTCATGAGCGGGGTGCCGCTGTCCAAGCAGATCCTCACCGGGCGCAAGGGCGACAAGCGCTGGTTCCACATCCTCAAGGTGCCCGTGCGCAGCGGCGAACGGATCATCGGCCTGCTGCTCACCGCCCGCGACATCACCGTCATCAAGCAGTACCAGGAACGGCTCATCCACTCCCAGAAGATGCACGACCTGGGCAAGATGGCCGGCGGCGTGGCCCACGAGATCAACACCCCCCTGGGCATCATCCTGGGCTACGCCCAGCTCCTGCTCGAGGACGCCGCCCCCGACGGCCAGCTGCACAAGGACCTGAAGACCATCGAGCGCCAGACCAAGGTCTGCCGCCGCATCGTGGCCGACCTGCTCGGCTTCTCGCGCAGCGCCCAGAGCGCCATGGAGCCCATGGACCTGAACACCTCCATCCAGGAGGTGGTGGACCTGGTGGCCCAGATCTTCCGCCAGGAGCGCGTGGTCGTGGAGACGGACTTCGACCCCACCGTGCCGCCCATTGTGGGCGACGCCGCGCGGCTCAAGCAGGTCTGGATGAACCTGCTCTCCAACGCCTTCGACGCCATCGGCTCCGACGGGCACATCCAGGTGGGCACCAAGCTGTGCAGCCACCGCCGCCGGGTGGTGGTCTCCGTGGCCGACACCGGCGCGGGCATCGCCGGGGGCGACCTGCCCCAGGTCTTCGACCCCTTTTTCACCACCAAGCCCGTGGGCGAGGGCACGGGGCTCGGGCTGTCCGTGTCCTTCGGCATCGTGGCCGACCACGGCGGGAAGATTTCGGTGACCAGCCCGGCGCCCGTGGAGTATCTGGACACGGGCGGCGACAAGAACGAGACAAAACCTCCCGGACCCGGTACGGTATTTTTTGTCGAGCTGCCCCTGACCAAGGAGGGCCTGCCCGACGAGGAATGCCCCGAGGTCGCCGTGATCCGGGGCGAGCTGCCCACGGCGGCGCCGTCCCCGGAGGTTCGAGAACCGCAAGGAGCCCAAGGAGACTGACATGGCCGCGATCATAGTGCTCGACGACGTGATGGACGCCGGGGCGCTCATCAAACGCATCCTGGAACGCAAGGGCCACAGCGTGGACGCCTTCACCGAGGAGGAGGAGGCCCTGGCCCACGCCAAGGCCCACGCCCCGGACCTGGCCATCCTGGACATCAAGCTGAAGAAGATGACCGGCGTGGAGGTGCTCGAGGAGCTGAAGAAGGTCTCCCCCGGCACGCGGGTGATCATGCTCACCGGCTACCCGACCATCGAGACGGCCCGCCAGTGCCAGCGCCTGGGCGCCACGGACTACTGCGTCAAGCCCATCGACAAGGACGAGCTGGAAGACAAGGTGGAGAAGGTTCTCAACAGCTAGCACCCCCGGCAAGGAGCCCCGCGCCACATGGACTTCAAGGAGCTGTTCAAGCACTGGACCTATCAGGTCTTCGCGCCGGGCACCGTCCTGCGGCGCAAGTACGAGTCGTTCAAGAACCTGCTTGAGATCGACCGCGCCTGCCTGGAGCGCATCGCCGAGCTGGAGGACCTCCACTACGGCGGCTCGCCCGTGGACTGGGCCCGCGTCAACCAGCTCGTGCGCGAGCTGCTCTCGCAGTCCGACTTCCTGGTGCGCGAGCTGCTGGCCATGAGCCCGGGCAACTACCTGGACCTGCCCGACTACCGCAACAAGATCGCCTTCTACCTGACCATGGCCTCCGAGCCGCAGGAGTTCGAGTTCGCCCCGCCCTTCGCCATGAGCTACGAGGAGTCGCTGGGGCGCCCGGCCTGCGCCGGGGGCAAGGCCCACAACCTGGCCCAGGTCGCGGCCCTGGCCGAGCTGCCCGTGCCCGAGGGCTTCGTCATCACCTGCCGGGCCTTCCATTACTTCATCGAATACAACGAGCTGCGCCCGCGCATCGACACCCTGCTGGCCAAGGTCAACCTCGACGCCCCGGGCTTTGTGGGCGACATCTGCGAGGAGATCCAGCGTTTGGTCCTGGCTGGCGAGGTGCCCCCGGCGGTGGAGCAGGAATACCGCCACCGGGCCATGCTGCTGGCCGGGGCGCGCGGGGGGCGGGTCCGCCTGGCCCTGCGCTCCAGCGCGCGCGGCGAGGACTCCGAGGCATCTTTCGCCGGGCAGTACGAGTCCGTGCTCGGGGTTTCCCTCTCGGACATCACCCCGGCCTACAAGAAGGTCCTGGCCAGCAAATACAGCGCCAAGGCCGTGACCTACCGCATCCGCTACGGCCTGCCCGACTCGCAGACGCCCATGGCCGTGCTGGTCACGGAGATGATCGACCCCGCGGCCAGCGGCGTGGTCTACACCCGCGACCCCGCCGACCACGGCGGCGACACCCTGGCCGTGTACGCCGTGCCCGGCATGGGCCGCGCCCTGGTGGACGGCAGCGCCTCGCCGGAGGTGGTCACCGTTTCGCGCGGGGAAAGCCCCGAGGTCGTGGGCCATGCCCGGGGCGGCGGCGCGCCGCAGGTGGTCTGCGGCGACACGCCCGAGGGCGGCCCCTGCCTGCCCGAGGCCCACGCCCTGTCCCTGGCGCGGGTGGGCCTGCGCCTGGAGCGGCTGTTCGGCGCCCCGCAGGACATCGAATGGTGCATGGACCACAGCGGCACGCTGTACATCCTCCAGGCCCGGCCCCTGGGCCTGGAGGAGCCGGACGCCCAGGACGCCGCCCCCCAGGGCCCGATTCCCGACGAGCCGCTGCTGCGCGGCCTCCCGGCCAGCCCGGGGGTGGGCATGGGCCCGGTGTGCAAGCCGCACCGCGTCACGGACCTGGACGAGGTGGCCAACGGCTGCGTGCTGGTGGCCGAAACCCTCTCCCCGGCCTATGTGAGCGTTCTGGAGCGCCTGGCCGCGGTCATCACGGACACCGGCTCCAAGGCCAGCCACTTCGCCTCCGTGGCCCGCGAGTTCGGGCTGCCCGTGGTCGTCGACGCCAAGTTCGCCACCCGCTCCCTGCCCGAGGGCGGGGTGGTCACCGTGGACGCGACCCACGGGCTGGTCTACGCCGGCGCCGTGGCGGCCCTCAAGGACCGCGCCGGGCGGCCCCGGCCCCAGCGCGACACGCCCTTTCGCCGGAGCATGGCCGAGGTCATGCGCCACATCGCGCCCCTGAACCTGACCGACCCCGGCGACGAGAGCTTCGCCCCCAGCGGCTGCCGGACCATCCACGACATCGTGCGCTTCTGCCACGAGCGCGGCGTGGGCGAGATGTTCTCCCTGGTGGGCAAGGGCGGGCGCGGCCTGGCCCAGGCCAAGCTGCTGGAAACGCCGCTGCCCGTGGTGCTGCACATCCTCGACCTGGGCGGCGGCCTGACCCCGGCGGCGGCGGAGGAGAAGACCGTCGACCCCTGCCACTTCGCCAGCGGCGGGCTCATCGCCCTGTGGGAGGGGCTGAACCATCCCGACGTGCAATGGGACGGCAGCCTGCTGTCCTTCGACTGGGAGCGCTTCGACCAGATGTCGGGCGGCGTGTTCAGCCTCAAATCCAAGATCCTGTCCAGCTATGTGGTGGTTGCCCGCGAGTATCTGCATCTGCTCATGCGCTTTGGCTACCACTTCGCGGTGGTCGACTCGGTGTGCGGCGAGCACCCCGAGGGCAACTATGTGAACTTCCGCTTCAAGGGCGGGGGGGCGGGCGTGGGCCAGCGGCTGCTGCGCCTGGACTTCGTGAAGAAGGTCCTGGCCAGCGCGGGCTTCCGGGTCAAGGTCACCGGCGACATGCTCGACGCGCGCCTGGACCGCGCCCCGGCGCCCAAGATCGAGCTGACCCTGACCATGGTCGGCACCCTGCTCGGGCGCACCCGGCTCATGGACATGGCCCTCACCGGCGACGAGCAGGTCCAGGAGCTGGTGGAACAATTCCTGGAGTCCCTGTAGGCCGCCATGTCCTTCGCGTCCGGCTACGCCGTCGACTGGGTCACCGAGGGCCTCGCCGTGGGCGGGGCGCCCATGTCCTACGAGGCCCTGGCCGCCCTGCGCGCCCAGGGGGTGGACTGCATCCTGAACCTGTGCGACGAGTTCTGCGACCTGCACTGGATCGAGGCCGACCAGGGCTTCGAGGTCTACTACCTGCCCATCCCCGACGAGCAGGCGCCGGACCTGGCCGAGCTGGAAAAGGCCCTGGACTGGCTGGACGAGGCCATCTACCTGGGCAAGCGTGTGCTCATCCACTGCCGTCACGGCATCGGCCGCACGGGCACGGTGCTCAACGCCTACCTGCTGCGCAAGGGCCTGGGGCACAAGCTGGCCGGGCGCACCCTGCGGCCCCTGCGGGCCAAGCCGCAGAACTTCTCCCAGTGGCGCTTCGTGCGCCGCTACGGCAAGCAGGCCGGGCGGCTGTCCGTGCGCGAACCCAGCCTGGAGTCGCGCAACCTGGTGGACCTGTACCCCTTTTTCGCCGACTACGAGCGCGCCGTGGAAGACGTGGACGTGCTCCTGGGCGACGGGGCGCGGCCCTCGGCCCTGTGCGGGCGCGACCACGACCGCTGCTGCCGCGACCTTGTGACCATGCCGCTCATCGAGGCCGTGTACCTGAACCACGCCGTGGCCATGACCCTGTCGCGGGCCGACCGCGAGGGCGTGATCCTGCGCGCGGTGGAAGCCCTGCGCGCCCTGCGCCGCCTGGGTTACGACCCCCAGGACCCCGCCACGCGAACCCCCGCGCTGGCGGAGGCCGCCCGCGAGGCCGGGGTGCTCTGCCCGCTGTCCGAAATGGGCGAATGCCTGATCTTCGACAGCCGGCCCCTGGCCTGCCGCCTGGCGGACCTCGCCCCCCGGGACCGCGCCCACCAGGCCGTGTCCGTGCACCTGCCCGGGGCCATGAAGAGCATCAGCGCCAACCTGTTCTTCGCCTACACCTCGCAGTTCCCCAAGGGGCCGCCCATGATCTTCACCCTGCCCGAGGTGGTCTCGGGCAAGTTCGTGCAGAGTTTCTTCTACTCGCTGATGCGCCTGGGCGAAGCCGACCCCGGCGCCGACTGAAGGAGGACAGCCGATGATCGCACGCATCCCCGGCCAGACCGCCCTGGCGGCCCTGCTGCTCGCCGCGGCCCTGGCCTGGCTCCCGGCCCCGGCCCGGGCCCAGGGTCCGGACCTCGCCGGCGGCTACGCCATCACCGGGACCGACCCCGACGGCGGCGCGGCCTACCACGGCAGCGCGGAGCTGACGCGCCAGGGCGCGGCCTACCTGTTCGAGGCGGAAATCGGCGGGGAGAGCTTCTCCGGCCTGGGCCTGCACGACCCCGAGACCGGGGTGCTGGCTCTGTCCTTCCTGGACGGCGGCGGCCCCGGGGGCCTGGGCGTGACCCTGCTGCGCGTGCAGGGCTCGACCCTGCGCGGCCAGTGGATCTCGCGCGCGCAGCCCGGGGCCAGCCCGGGCGTCGAGGTCTGGACCCGGCGCTGACCCGGGCCGGGCACGGCCCTAGAAACCCAGCTCCTGGTCCACCAGCACGACCTTGACGCGGTTCCTGGGCCAGGAGCGCTCGGTAATGGACCAGGTGTTGCAGATGCGCTCGGGACTTGCGCAGTCCTCGCAGCGCAGGCTGCGGGTACACGGCGTCTTGCGGCCCAGGCGCATGGCGTTGACCGGGGCGGCCAGCTCCTTGACGCGGCGCATGGCCTCCTCCAGGATGCCGCCCACCTTGTTGCGCCCGGCCACCACCACCACGAAACGCGGGCCGAAGGCCAGGGCCGCCACGCGGTTGCCCGTGGCGTCGAGGTTCACCAGCCTGCCGTCGGCGGTGATGGCGTTGGCGCCGGTGAAAAAGATGTCGGCGGTGAGCGCCTCGCGGCGCACGCGCAAGGACTCGAAGCGCGCCAGCCCCGGGTCGAAGGGATCCAGGGCCGTCAGCCCCGGGGTGGCCTTGACGGCGTCGTAGATGCCCGTCTCCATGAGGGTCATGGAACCGCCAAAGCCCACGCTGCGGCAGTTCTCCTCGTCCATGAGCCGCACCAGGATATCCTTTTCCACCAGGGCCCGGGCCGCTGCGGCCCCGGACACCAGGTAGGCGTCGAAACCGTTGCGCGCCAGGGCCTTCTTGGCCTGTTGCAGGCGTCCTTCGCGGTAGGCGGCCAGGGGATTGTCCATGGGTCCTCCGGGGCTGGGGGTCGGGGCGGGGCCTCGCCTCCAGCACTGCCAAACCGGGCCGCCGCGGTCAAGGCGCCGCGAAGCGCCGGGGCGCGCGCCCGGGCGCGGGAGCAGGTCGGCCGGGGCGCGCGCCCGCGGCCCGTTTCCCCCGGGGGGATGCCCGGACGCAGACCGCCAAGCAGAGAGACAGAGGCGCGACCAGCTACGAGACGCGCCCGGGCGCGGGGCAGGCCCTTCCGCGGCCAGGGCCGCCCGCCCCCCGCGTCCGCGCCCGCGCCCGGCTCGGGGGGCTTGACTTCCCTCGCCACCTGGGGCAGTTAGTCCGCCCGCGAGGGAACCGTCCGGGGCGCGCCGAGGTGCGCCCCGCGCGTTTCCCGGCGCGGCGGCGCGGGGCCGCGCGAGCCCGCCCGGACGCCCTGCCTGCGGACCTGACATCTTGACAGGCCCGGGGCGAGGGGTTAATTACTCGCGTTTACGACCACCCCAAGGAGAATACAGCCATGAGCAAGAGAACATACCAGCCCAGCAAGCTGCGCCGCAAAAGGACCCACGGCTTCCTGGTCCGTTCCCGCACCAAGAACGGCCGCGCCGTGCTGCGCCGCCGTCGCGCCAAGGGACGCAAGAGATTAGCGGTCTAGCCTTTCCGCGCCGACACCGCCTGCTGCACCGCTCCCAGTTCCTTGCGTGCTATGACCGGGGCAGGAAGTATTTCTCCAGGCGCTTCATTCTTTTCGCGCTTCACGACGCCACGCCCGGCGCCCACTGGCGCCTGGGCGTGGCCGTAAGCCGGAAGCTGGGCCCGGCGGTGTCGCGCAACCGCATCAAGAGGCTGCTGCGCGAATTCTTCCGCCTGCACCAGCTGAGCCTGCCCGCAGGCGTGGACTTCGTCGTCGTCCCCAAGCGTCATGTGGACGCCGGAACACTGGGCCTCGCCGACGTGGAACGCGAGCTCGCCGACCTGGTGGCCAAAGTCCGTCAGGCCCCGGCCCCCGGGGCGGCGCCCCGGTGCGGCCGGGACGCCCAGCCCGCCCAGCCCGACAGATGAGGCCAAGACCATGCGCACCATACTCATCGCCCTCATCCGCCTCTACCAGCGCGCCGTCTCGCCCCTGTTCCCGCCCTCGTGCCGGTTCCTGCCCACCTGCTCGGCCTACGCCGCCGAAGCCGTCGCCGTGCATGGCGCCCTGAAGGGCTCCCTGCTGGCCCTGCGGCGCATCCTGCGCTGCCACCCGCTGTGCCGGGGCGGGCTCGACCCCGTCCCCCCGAAATCACCGGGCCGCAAGCCCGAACAACGCCGCTCGCCCCTCGCGACAGGAAGCCATCATGGATAACGACAACACCAAACGCACGCTCCTGGCCGTCGTCCTCTCCACCATAGTGATCGTGGCCTGGGGCTACTTCTTCCAGCCGCAGCCGCAGCCCCAGCCCGCCCAGGAGCAGGCCGCCACGGCCCAGCCCAGCCCCTCGGCCCAGGTGGACGCCGCCATCCCCGGCGAGCCCGCACCCGTGGCCCCGGCCCCGGCCTTCGCCCCCAGCGCCGGGCGCGACGTGGTGGTCGACACCCCGCTCTACCGCGCGGTCTTCAACTCCGCGGGCGGCATCCTGACTTCCTTCGAGCTGAAGCAGCACACCGATTCCATCGCCGCCGACGCGCGGCCCGTGAACCTCATCGCGCCCCAGGCCGTGGGCGTCGGCCCCCTGGGGCTGCTCTGGCAGGACCAGGGCACCTGGCGCGCCGAGTCCAGCCAGTGGGCCGCGCCCGCCACCGAGGCGCTGAACGTGGGCGACCAGGGCGCCGAGCTGACCTTCCAGGGCTCCTTCGGCGGCCTGGCCATCACCCGCCACCTGCGCTTCGCCCCCGACACCTACCTCATCGAGGAGGTCGTCACCCTGGCCAACACCACGGGCGCGCCCATCGACGGCCGCCTGGGCTTCAACATCGGCGTGGCGCCGCTCACCGCCAAGGACGACAACTACAACCCCACCCGCGTCTCCTTCCTCGACGCCAAGGGCGTGGATGACGAGTCCGACCGCGAGGACCTGGCCGCCGGGCTGCGCCGGGCCGACGGCGTGAAGTGGGGCGCCATCCAGAGCAACTACTTCACCGTGGCCCTGGCCCCCGAAGACGGCGACCTGACCCTCAAGAGCAAGTTCACCGGCGACCTGTTCCGCATGGTGGTGGACAAGGACGGCGTGAGCATCGCCCCGGGCACCAGCCGCGAAGTGAAGGCCAGCTACTACCTGGGCCCGGTCATGTCCAAGTACCTGAGCCAGGCGCCCCACGGCCTGGACTCCCTGGTAACCTACGGCTTCTTCGACATCATCTCCGTCCCGCTCATGAAGGGCCTGCTCTACATCCACTCCGTGGTGGGCAACTGGGGCGTGGCCATCATCATCCTGACCATCATCATCAAGCTCGCGTTCTGGCCGCTGTCGCAAAAAAGCTACCAGTCCATGAACAAGATGAAGAAGATCCAGCCGCTGATGGCCAAGGTCCGCGAGCAGTACAAGGACGACCGCCAGAAGATGAACGAGGAGATGATGCGGCTGTACAAGACCTACAAGGTCAACCCGGCGGGCGGCTGCCTGCCCATGCTGCTGCAGATCCCCGTTTTCCTGGCGCTGTACCAGGCGCTCCTGGGCGCCGTGGAGCTGCGCCACGCGGCCTTCATCCCGCACCTGCCCTTCACCGATCTGGTCTGGCTGGCCGACCTGTCGGCCAAGGATCCGTTCTACATCACTCCGCTGGTCATGGGCGCCACCATGTTCCTGCAACAGAAGATGACCCCGGCCCCGGGCGACCCGACCCAGGCCAAAATCATGCTCTTCATGCCGGTCATCTTCACCTTCATGTTCCTGAACTTCCCTTCGGGACTGGTGGTCTACTGGCTGGTCAACAACGTCCTGTCCATCGCCCAGCAATGGTGGCTGCTGCGCAAGGCCTAGCCCGGCCCGCACCGGCCGCGCGGCACGCTCCCCGCGCCCGGCATCCATAAGGAGTATCAATGACCCGCTTCACGGAGTTCACAGGGAAAACCCTGGATGAAGCCATAGAGAACGCCCTGGGCGCCTTCGGCGTGCCGCGCGAAAAGCTGGAGATCGAAATCGTCTCGGGAGGCTCCAACGGCATCTTCGGGCTGATGAGCAAAAAGGCCGTGGTCAAGGCCCGGCTGCGCCCCCGGCTGGCCGACGCGCCACTGGGCCCCGGCCCGGCCCCCGGAAACCGGACCCAGGAGCCCCCCCAGGCCGGGGCCGCCGAATCCGGAGCCGCCAAGCCCGAGGCTGCCGAATCCGGAGCCGCCGCGCCCGAGGCCCTCACGTCCGGGGCCGCCGAACCCGGAACCGTGCAGGCCGCCGCGCCCCGGCCCGGGGCCCGCGCGCCCCGGCCCGGGGCCGCGCAGCCCGAGGCCCCCGCGGCTCCCGAGGCGCCGCGCGCCCAGGCGCCCGCCCCGGCCCCCGGCGAGCCCGCCGCAGCCTTCGACGACCACGGCGACGAGGACGACCTCGACGAGGCCCCCGAGGACGCCCCGCGCGCGGCTGGCGCCGACGAGCCGGACACCGCGACCCTGGCCGCCGTGGTCCGCGAGGTGGTCCACAACGTGCTCACGCCCATCATCGGCCCCACCCAGCTGGAGGTCGAGGCCGAGCCCGGGCGCGTGAAGGTGCTCATCCGCGACGAGGAGAACTCCGGGCTGATCATCGGCCGCGAGGGCCAGACCATCGCCGCCCTGCAATACATCGTCAACCGCATCGTGGCCCGCAGGCTGCCCACCACCGCCCGCGTGCACCTCGACGCGGGCGACTACCGCCAGCGCCAGGACGACAACCTCCAGCGTATGGCCATGTACCTCGCCGACAAGGCCAAGAACCAGAACCGCACCCAGAGCACCAAGCCCCTGTCATCCTACCACCGCAGGCTGGTGCACCTGGCCCTGCAACACGACGAGGGCATCGTCACCTCCTCCAAGGGCGACGGCCCCCTCAAGCGCGTACTCATCCATCCCCGCCGCAACGGCGGCGGCCAGCGCCGCGCCTGATCCCTCCCGGCGCGCCAACCCGCCCCTGCCGGGCCGCAAGACGAACGGGCAGGCACGAAACCGTGCCTGCCCGTTCGTCTTGCGGCCCCCGCCCGGCCCCGCCGCACTCGTCACTTTACCGAAATAGCGTGAAACTCAACCCATGCGCTTTTGCAGCAGCCACATGTCCGCCAGGGTCAGCAGGACCATGGCCCGCAACACCGGGTTGATGCGCGCAATGGCCGCCACGTCGTGCCGCCCGCCCACGCGCAGCCGCGTGGGCAGCCCCTGGTCGGTCAGCGTGTCCTGCTCGCGGGCAATGGACGGGATGGGCTTCACATGCGCGCGCAGCACGATGTCCTGGCCGCTGGAAATGCCGCCCAGGATGCCCCCGGCGTTGTTGGACGCGAAGCCGCCCGGCACCAGGGGGTCGTTATTGGCGCTGCCCTGGGCGCGGGCCGCCGCGCAGCCCGCGCCGACCTCCACCGCCTTCACCGCGCCCACGCCCATGAGCGCGTACGCCAGGCGCGCGTCCAGCTTGTCGAACACCGGCTCGCCCAGGCCCGCAGGCACCCCCCGGGCCACAAGCTCGACCACGCCGCCGATGCTGTCGCCCGCCTCGCGCGCCGCGCGCACCCGCTCGGCCCACAGCGGCACGACCTCGTCGCACGGCGCGCCGAACTCGCGCTCCCACGCGCCCCACGGGTCACGCGCCTCGGCCCGCACGCCCCCCAGCTCCACCGTGTACGCCGCCACCGCGACCCCCAGCCCGGACAGCAGCGCCCCGGCCACCGCCCCGCCCGCAACCCGGCTCACCGTCTCGCGGCCCGAGCTGCGCCCGCCGCCCCGGTAATCCCGCAGCCCGTACTTGGCGTCGTAGGTCACGTCGGCATGCCCCGGCCGGTACACATGGCCGATCTGCGAATAATCCCGCGAGCGCTGGTCCTCGTTGCGGACCACAAAGCCGATGGGCGTGCCCGTGGTCCGGCCCTCGAAGACCCCAGACAACAGCTCCACCCGGTCGGCCTCGCGCCGCGCCGTGGAGGCCGCGCCCTGGCCCGGACGGCGCAGATCCACCTCGCGCTGGATCATCTCCGAGGTCAGGGCCACCCCCGCCGGGCAGCCGTCCACCACGCCGCCCAGGCCCGCGCCGTGCGACTCCCCAAACGTCGTCAACCGGAATACCGTCCCGAATGTGCTGCCTGTCATGCGCGCCTCCAATCAGCCCCCTACCACACCACCCCCCGCCCCCGCCAGCCCGGTGGGGGGGGCGGAAGCCCGGGGACGGTGCGTACTCCCGGGGACGGATAAGCCTCCGGCGGCTTAAGGGCCGTGGGCCCTTAAGAATCCCATTCGGGGTGGGCGTGGCGGCGCGCCGCCACGCCCACCCAATGCGGGATTCCCAAGGGACGTGTCCATTGAGCCGCCGGAGGCTCATCAACCCGGAGGATACGCGCACCGTCCCCGGGCCTCCGCCGCCCGCCCCTGGCTGGTTGGCAGGCGGCGGGAAACAGGGTATTGGGGCGCCAACGAAACGAGCAAGGAGTACAAGCGATGAAAACGGCGATATTCGGTTTTGCGGGGTCGGGGAAGACCAGCCTGTTCGGGGCCCTGGCCGGGCCGGGGGCTGTGGGCAACGCGCGGGCGATGGTCAAGGTGCCGGAGCCCCGGCTGGAGCCGCTGGTGCAGCTGTTCAACCCGCGCAAGACGACCTTGAGCGAGATCGAATATGTGGATGTTCCCGGCGGCGGGGGCAAGGGCGACGGCCTGGGCGAGCGCGTGCTGTCGGAGATCCGGCCCTGCGACTGCGTACTGGCCGTGCTGGACGCCTTTTCGGGCCTGGCGGACCCCCGGCACCAGCTGGGCGGCATCGAGGCCGACTTCCTGGTTTCGGACCTGGCGGTGATCGAAAAGCGTCTGGAGCGCATGGCCCAGGACAAGCGCAAGAACAAGGATCTTGTGGACGCCAAGGAGGAGGCCATGCTGCTGCGGGCGCAGGCGCTCCTGGAGGCCGAGCGGCCCCTGCGCGAGGACGCCGAGGTGGCCGCGGCGCCGGAACTGCGCGGCTACAAATTCCTCACGGCCAAGCCCGTGGTCTATGCCTGGAACCTGCCCGAATCGGAGCTGGCGGGCTTCACCCCGCCCGCCGACGGGCCCGGGGTGGTGCATGTGGCGGTGTCGGCCCGGCTGGAGGCCGAGCTGGCGGAAATCGCCGACCCCGAGGAGAAACGCATGTTCCTGGACGACCTGGGCATCGCGGACTCGGCCCTGGACCGCGTCATCGCCGGAACCTACCGCCTGCTGGGGCTGATCACCTTCCTCACCGCCGGCGACAAGGAGGTCCGCGCCTGGGCCATACGCGGCGGCAGCACCGCGCCCGAGGCCGCCGGGGCCATCCACTCGGACATCCAAAAGGGCTTCATCCGTGCCGAGGTCCTGGGCTGGGAGGACTTCCTGAAGGCCGGGGATTTCAAGCGGGCCAAGGAAATGGGCCTGCACCGCCTGGAAGGCAAGACCTATGTGGTCAAGGACGGCGATATCGTGGAATTCCGCTTCAACGTCTAGGTCCGGGGGAGTGCGGTGATCGACGGCCTGCGGGTGGTCCTGTTCCAGCCCAAGTTCGCCCAGAACGTGGGCGCCGCGGCCCGGGCCTGCGCCAACATGGGCTGCGGCGAGCTGGTGCTTGTGGCCCCGCGCGACTGGGACCTGGAACGCGCCCTGCCCCTGGCCACGCCCAAGGGCGAACCGGTGCTGCGCGCGGCGCGGGTGGTGGACGAGCTGGAGCAGGCCCTGGCGGGCTGCGCCCACGTCTACGGCACCACGGCGCGCACCGGCGGCTGGCGGACCGGCCTGCTGACGCCGCGCGCCGCGGCGGAACGCGTGGCCGGGCAATGCCGCGAGGGCGCGCGGGTCGCCCTGCTCTTCGGCCCTGAAGACCGGGGCCTGACCAACGCGGAAACTGAAGTCTGCGGGCAGCTTGTGACCATCCCCACGGCCGAGGCCAGCTCCCTCAACCTGGCCCAGGCCGTGCTGCTGCTGCTCTACGAGTGCTTCCTGGCGGCCCAGGAGGTCCCCCGGGGCGCCCCGCGCGAACCGGCCGCGCACAACCTCGCCACCCACGCCGAGCAGGAACTGCTCTTCGCGGCCATGCGCGAGGCGCTCCTGGCCATCGGCGTGCTCAAGGACCAGAACACCGACTACTGGATGCTGCCCGTGCGCCGCTTCGTGCAGCGTACGCCCTTGCGCCGTGCGGAATTCAACATGTTGATGGGCGTGTGTCGCCAGGTGCGCTGGGTGGCGGGCCGGGCGGGCCTGCTGTGGCCCGGGAACGACCCGGGCCGGGAACCCGGGCCGGACGGGACCGGCGGGAGCGGGAAAAGCGGGGGCTGACCGGGCCGAAGGGGCCGCCGGGCATCCGGCGGCCGCCCTCGGAGAACCCCGGGTATCCTAGAGCTCTCCCTTGAGGCCCTTGGACACGGAGAATTTGACGACCTTGCGCGCCGGGATCTTGATGGCCGCGCCGGTCTGGGGGTTGCGGCCGGTGCGGGCGGCGCGCTCGGAAACGGTGAAGGAGCCGACGCCGGGCAGGCGCAGCCGCTCGCCGTCGTTGAGCTTGGTGGCGATGATGGCGCAGAAGGTGTCGAAAGCCTTCTCGGCCGCCGCCTTGGTGGCGAAGATTTCGGGCAGCTCGTCCTTCAGCGCTTCGATGAACTGGGCTTTGGTGAACATGCGGTTCCCTCCTCGGGCGGTTGAAGTTGCCTGATGGCTCTCGCGGGCGCGGACCCGCGAGGCGTCACGTCCAGCGATCCTGGTCACCCTATGCTCAGGACCGGAAGGCTTGTCAAACCCCGGCCCACGGCCCTTCCCGCTTATTCACAGGACTTGCGGCCCGCGCCCCGGCGCGGGCCGCCCCGCCCCCGGCAGGCCCCCGGTTCCGCCCGCGCGGCGCCCCCGCGCCGCCACCCCGATTTTGGGCAGCATTTTCGCGCCGTCAGCGCCGCCGCAAACCTGTTGAAACACGGCAAGCTCCGGCAAGCCTTGCTGGCTGGAACAGGAAGCCCCGCTACCCCACTGCCCTGGTGTGGAAAAAGAAAAATAGCAAAATATTTTTGCACATGTTCACAACAGCGACATCCTGACGCTGAGACCAACGCCAGGAAGGAAACGCCCCGTTCCCCTCCGGCCCCCAACAGCCCTCCCCTTCCGCCCCGCTGCGACACGCGCGGTCCCGCTGCCGCCGGGCGCCCCCGCCGCCCTCCTCCCAATTTCTGCACACCTCCGGCGTCCGCCCCCGCCGCCCCGGATTCGGGCACCCCGGGCTCCGCCAGGACGAATCCGACCACGCGCCGACCCCGCCCATGCCGCCCGGAGTGAACGGATGCCGGGAAAAAGGGCGCCAAAGGACGGGCAGGAGGAGGGGAAGAAGAGAATGGGAGCCAGGATGGCGGCGGGGCAAAGGCCGGGAAGCCGGAAACCCCGCGTGCCGGGGTCGGGGCAACGCAGGGCCGCTCCGCCCTCCCCGGCCCGCACAACCTCGGCCCAAGGCTGGCTCCGCTTCCCCAGCCAGGACATTTGCCCCTTTGGCAGGGAGCCGGGCCCCGCGCAGGCCAGGCGCCCTGGGGAACGGGAACCGGGCAGGCGCGCACCCGACGCTGCCGCGGAGGCGCGCCCGCCCCCGGGTTGGATGCACGTCCGGTTCCCGGTGGAGGCGCGTCCGGCCCCTGGGTCGATGCGCGCCCGCCCCGGGGCCGGGCTTCCGCACCCCCAGGCCGGGGGTCCGCACTCCCAGGGCGGGGGCCCGGGCCGGATGCCCGGCCGCAGTCCGTTCCCGGTCGGCTTCCCCGCCAAGCGAGGCCCGGCCTGGTTTGCCGTGGACGCAGGCCCGGAAGTTCCGCGCCCCGGGCTCGCCCCTGGAGCAGGCCCAGGGGAGCAAGGCAGGGAAGCCTTTGATCCCAAGGGCTCATCCGGCGGGCCGACGCGGCCGGGCCGCGCGGATTCGGGACTAGAAGACCTCGGCCTCGAACCAGAACAGCGCGGCCCCGGGCTCGCGCCAGGCGTCGGCGGGCAGCCCCGCCTTGCGGCAGGTCTGGGCCAGGAAGGTTTCCCGGTCCCAGCCCCATTCCACGGGCACCTGGGGCAGCAGCAGGCCCGAGCGCCCCGCGTGGCGGATGAGCAGCCCGTGACGGCCCACCTCGACCAGGGCGGGGTCCGGGCAGGGCAAAAGAGGCGACAACACGGAGATTTCCAGGTCCAGGGTCTCGAACTCCCCGGAAGCCACCGGGGGGAAGCGCGGATCCTGGAAGGCGGCGGCCTGGGCCATTGCCGCCACGGTGTCCCACAGCGGCCCGTCGCCCACGACGTTGCCGATGCACCCGCGCAGGTGCCCCCCGGCCTTGAGGGTCACGAAGGCGCCGCAGGGCCGGGCCAGGAGCCCCTGGGGCGGCCCGGGCAGGGGCACGGCCTGTTCGGGAAACAGCCGGTTGGCAATGGCCAGCCGGGCCAGAACGCGCAGGGCGTCCCGCTCCTGGGGGGAAATGCTGAAGCGCGGCCCCGGGTCGGGCGGGCCGGGGGTTTCGGGATTCCCGGACATGGATGCCTCCTTGCGGCCAGCTGCCGCCGGGGCGGGGCGGCGCCCGGCGCGGGCCGGCGCGCCGGGCAGGAAGACGGGCCGCCGCACGGCCCGGGAGGGCGCGCGGCGGTTCCGAAACAATGCCTTGGTATTCGAGGATACGGGAAACGCGGGGCAAAGGAAAGCCGGACCGCAAGGCGGCGCGAGGGTGGAGCGAGCCCTGGGCCTGGGGGCCTGGGGCTGCGCCGTGGTGGCGGCGCGAGGACGGCGCGAGAGCGGCGCCCCCCGGGATTCCCCGGACGCCCCTGCCCCCCGGAAGCCCCGGCTCTGGACGCGGCAGGGCATGGCGCGTTCGCCTGACGCTCCCTGCCCCCCCCGAAGCCCCCGGACGCCCCCGGACGCCCCCGGCACGCGGCCCGGAGCTGCGGCGAAGGCCGCCCGGCGGAACGGGTCGGGCCCGCGGGAGGGGGCGACGGATTCCTGCCCTGTTCACCTGCGCCCGCGCGGGCCGCCCGCCCCGGGGAGCGCATGCGCGCGCAACGCGGGGACTCCCGGGCGCCCTGGTCGGCGCGCCCGGGGTCGCCCCGGCGCCGGGGTCAGGCAACGGCCCTAGAAGCCGCGCTCCAGGGGCGGATTGACCAGGGCGGGCCGGTCCAGAACCGCCAGGGGCCTGCCCGCGTCGGCCACCAGCACATGGCGGCCCTCCACGCGCACCCGGCCCTCGGCCAGCCACTGGATGGCCTGGGGGTAGATGCGGTGCTCCATCTCCAGGATGCGCGCGCCCAGGGCGTCGGCGCCCTCGCCGGGCAGGGCGGGCACCGCCGCCTGGATGATGACCTGCCCGTGGTCCATGATCTCGTCCACGAAGTGCACGGTGCAGCCCGCGAGCTTCACGCCGTAGTCCGCGGCGTCGCGCTGGGCGTGGCAGCCCGGAAAGCTCGGCAGCAGCGCGGGATGGATGTTCACGATGCGCCCGGCAAACGCGTCCAGGAACACGGGGGTCAGCATGCGCATGAAGCCCGCCAGGACCACGAGCTCCGCCCCGCTCTCGCGGATGCGCGCCACCACGGCGGCGTCGAATGCCTCGCGCGCGGGGAACTCCGTGTGGTCGACAACGGCGTGGGGGATGCCGTGCCTGCGGGCGCGCTCCAGGCCGCCCGCCCCGGGCCTGTTGGACAGAACGAGCTCCACCCGGGCGTCCAGCACCCCGGCTTCGCTCTTGTCGATGATGGCCTGGAGGTTGGATCCTCCGCCCGAAACGAGCACCGCCAGCTTGAGGGCCACGTCGCGCTCCCGCCCCGGCTACAGGGCCTTGGCCAGCGCCGCCGCCAGCGCCGGGATGGTGTAGTCGGCGGGCTCGATGTCCGCCGTGAAGCCGAAGCGGGCCAGGGTCCGCGAGGTCACGGGACCGATGGAGGCCAGCTTCACCCCGGGAAGGTAGCTGCGGAAATCATCGGGCGCAATCAGGGTGAAGAAATTCTCCACCGTGGAGGAGCTGGTGAAGGTCACGCAGTGGATGTCCCCGGCGTCCAGGCGGGCCTTCAGCTCTTCGGGGCCGTCCTCGTTCAGCCCGGTGCGGTACACGGGCAGCACCCGGACCTGGGCCCCGGCGCGGGCCAGTTCCTCGGGCAGCACCTCGCGGGCGACCTCGGCGCGCGGGACGAGCACCCGCGTGCCCGCGCCCACGCCCAGGGCCTTCAGCCCGTCCACGACGCTTTCGGCCACATACTTCTCGGGCACGAAGTCGGCCACGACGCCGCGCTCGCGCAGGGCCTGCGCCGTGGCGGGGCCGATGGCCGCGACCTTGCGCCCGCCCAGGGCCCGGGCGTCCCGGCCCTGCTCCTCGAGGATCTTCCAGAACCAGCGCACCCCGTTGACGGAGGTGAAGACCAGCCAGTCCCAGTCCGCCAGCCCGGCCACGGCCTCGCGCACCGGGGCATAGTCCGGCAGCGGGTCGATGCGGATGGTCGGGAACTGGTGCACGCAGGCGCCCATGTCGCGCAGGAGCGCGGCGAAGTCGCTGGCCTGCTCACGCGCGCGGGTGACCACCACGCCCCTGCCCAGCAGCGGGCGCTTCTCGAACCAGCCCAGGGTGTCGCGCAGGCCGCAGACGCCGCCGACGATAATGATGCTCGGGGCCTTGAAGCCCTGGCGAGCGGCCTCGTCGGCCACGGTGTCCAGGGACGCGACCAGGGAGCGCTGGTTGCAGCGCGTGCCCCAGCGGACCAGGGCGGCCGGGGTCTTGGGGTCGCGCCCGCCGGCGATGAGGCGCTCGGCGATCATGGGCAGGTTGCCCACGCCCATATAGAAGACCAGGGTCGAGGTGCTCCGGGCGTAGACCTCCCAGTTGTGGCCGCTGGCCTCCTTGGTGGGGTCCTCATGGCCGGTGATGAAGCACACGCTGGTGGTGTGGTCGCGGTGGGTCACGGGGATGCCCGCGTAGGCCGCCGCCGCGACGCCCGCCGTGACCCCGGGCACGACCTCGAAGGTCAGCCCGGCGGCCACAAGCTCCTCGGCCTCCTCGCCGCCGCGCCCGAAGACGTAGGGGTCGCCGCCCTTGAGCCGCGCGATGGTCTTGCCCTCACGGGCCTTGGCCACCAGCAGCTCGTTGATCTTGTCCTGGGGCAGGGTGTGGTCGCCACCCTTCTTGCCCACATAGACGATCTCGGCGCCGGGCTTGGCGTAGTCCAGGAACTCGGCGTTGGCCAGGTAGTCGTAGACCAGCACGTCGCAGGTCTCGATGAGCTCGCGGCCCCGGAC
>NZ_JALNWM010000030.1 GCF_023230885.1 Desulfocurvus sp.
CTGCTGCCGCCCGACGCCCTGGCCGCCCTGCGGGGGCTGGCCGGAATCGCGCAGCCGCAGCCGCCTGCGGGCGGTTTCGTGTAGGGAGGCCACGGGCGCGCGGAAAAACGCGGCCCGACCCTTTCTTGGTGCCCGCCGAGGGGGGAGGCGCGCGGACAAAGGGCCGCTGGCGCCCGGAGGGACAAGCGCTCGGGCCGACGCGCGCGGGGGAAGCGCGCGGGCAATGGCTGCGGCAGCCCGGTTGTTCCCCGCAGGCCGGGGGCACGGAAAAAGCGCGGCCCGAATGCCGTGAACCGCAGGGCGGAGATCCTGCGGGCCGGGGGCCAGGGGAAGCGCCGTTCCCGCAACCCCTCCACGGAAAGGACCGCAGGACGTGCGGAAAAACGCCGGACTGGCCGGGGATGCGAAGGGAGCGTTAGCCGGTCGGGGCGCACGAAGGGAGCGTTGCAGCCGGTCGGGGCGCGCGGGGGAAAGGGGGATACAAGCGCCTGGCGCGGGGCGGGCTCCGGGGGCCTGGCGTGGGCCGGGCTCCGGGCGCGGGGCGGGCCTAGGCCTTCTCCACCCGGTTGCGCCCGTTCTTCTTGGCCTTGTACAGGGCCTTGTCGGCCTGTTTGAGCACCTCGGCGGGGGTGGCGGCGCCGCCGCTGCCCGGCCCGGCGACCCCCAGGGAGATGGTCACCGTCACCGTGCCCGGGGCCTTGGCGCGGCCGCCCCGCGCGGCCCCGGCCCTGCCCTTGCGCCGCTCGGCCCCGCCGGGCGGCGGGGCGGGCTTGTCCGAACGCACCACGAACCCGGCCCCGGCGATGGCCTCGCGCACGGCGTCCAGGTGCTCCAGGGCCTCGGCGGGCTCGCGCCGGGGGAAGAGGATGGCGAACTCCTCGCCGCCGTAGCGGTAGGCCCGGCCGCCGCCGCCCACACGGCCCAGCTGCGCCGCCACCATGCGCAGCACCTCGTCGCCGATGTCGTGGCCGTAGGTGTCGTTGAACTTCTTGAAGTGGTCCACATCGCCCATGGCGATGGCGTAGCGCCCGCCCAGGGTCTGCATGTCGGCCAGCAGCGGCCTGCGCCCGGGCAGGCGGGTCAGCTCGTCCAGGAAGGCCATGCGGTAGGAGTCCTGCGCCAGGGGCGCGGCGCAGGCCAGGGCCGCCCCGGCGGCCAGGGCGCCCGCCCGGGGGTCGAAATCCGCGAAATGCAGCACGCCCATGGTTCCGGCCAGGGCCACGGCCAGCCCGGCGTCCATGGGCGAGTCGCGCCGCGCCGCGCGCAGCAGCAGCCAGGCCGCGACCACGGCGGCGCCGAGCTGGGCAAGCTGCGGCAGGCGCACGGGCAGGGCCCGGGGCAGCGGGCTCCAAAGGGCCGCGTCGCGCACCAGGGCCTGCAACGCCCCGGGCCGCCCGGGGGTCGAGCCGTCGAGCACGCCGGTGGCCACAAGCAGCACCACCAGCGCCTGAAGGGACACGAGGAAGGCCAGGGTCAGCGGCACGCGGCCCAGCACGCCCCGGTCGCCGGCCAGGGAGGCGGCCAGCCAGTTCAGCGGCAGCAGCAGGGCCAGGGCCGGAACCACCACACGCCCCAGCCCGCCCGCCGGGCCGCCGCTGCCGAACAGCCCGCAGACCCACAGCGTCAGCGCCAAAAGCCCCAGGGGCAGGACCACCCGCGTGCGCCGGAAACGCCAGCAGGCCAGCAGGGCCGCCAGCATGGCCCCCCAGGCGCTCCAGCCCACGGCCTGCGCGGGCACAACCCGCGACCAGACCAGAACGCCCCAGGCCAGGGCGAGCATGGCCAGCGGGGCGGCGGCAAAGGACAACAGGCGGATCACAGGGAGCTCCAGGACAAGGTTGCGGCGGCCGGGGCCGTTTTTATCACGGACGGCCCGGGCTGGAAACCCCTTGTGCGGCAGGCTGTCCGGGGCGCGCGCCCCGGCGGCGCGGCTGCCACTGGCCCAGCAGGACCCCGCCGATGACCACCGTGCAGGCCACCCCCTGCCAGGCGCTCAGGGGCTCGCCCAGAAGGCCGACGCCCAGGCCCACGGCAACGACGGGCATCAGGTTCACCAGGGCCGAGGCCCGCGAGGCGGGCACGCGCCGCGAGGCCCAGTTCCACAGGCCGAAGGCGCCAAGGGTCACGAAAAGCCCGAGATAGACCAGCGCGGCCGCCGCCCACGGCGAGGCCAGGGCCCGCCAGGGGGCCGGGTCCAGCGCGCCGGGCAGGAAGAACAGCGCCCCGGCCCCGAACTGGACCAAGGTCAGGAAATCGGCGTCGTACCGGACGGCGAGTCGGCGCACCAGGAGCATGAACCCCGCGCTGCTGGTCATGGCCGCCACCTCCAGGAGGTTGCCCAGCACCGGGTCGCTGGCGGCCAGCGACGGAGCCGAAAGCCAGGTCAGCCAGGCCACGCCCAGGGCCGAGACCACACAGCCGGCCCAGGTCCGCCCGGCGACCCGCTCGCCCAGCAGCGCCCCGGCCCCGGCGCAGACCATGAGCGGCAAGAGCGCGGAGATCATTCCCGCCTGGGACGAGGTGGTGAAGCGCAGGGCGTTGGCTTCGAGCAGGAAGTACAGGCACGGCTGGAGCAGGGCCATGAGGGCGAGCCATTTCCAGTCGCCGGGGTGCCGGGGCGCGCGGGCCAGGATGCGCGGCGCGGCGGGCAGCAGCACGGCCACGGCCACGGCCATGCGCGACCAGACCACGAATCCCGCGCCGAAGGTGCCGATGGCGACCTTCATCACCGCGAAAGAGCTGGCCCACAGGCACACCGTGACCAGCAGGGCCGCCAGGGGCAACGCCCCCGGGGCAACAGGCCCGCGCATCGTCCGCCTCCCTTTCCGCCCGCGCGGCAGGAGCCCGGCGCTCCGCCGCAGTGGCGAAGGCCCGGACCTAGCACGGGCCGGGGGCGCTGAAAAGCCGGAAAATGCAGGTGGGGCTAGTCCGAATAGCGTTCCAGGATCAGCCGGTAGCCCGGCTCGGCCTTGAACGCCCGCAGGGCCGCGTCGAAGCGGTCCACGAAGTCCTGGCTCAGCCGTTCGCGGCTGAACATGGGGTAGAGCCCGAAGGGCGCGGACGAGGGCACGACGAACTCCCTGAACCCGCCCTCGCGGGCCAGGGCCCGGGCGTGGTGGCGCAGGTTGCGGGCGTCGCCCACGGCGTAGTCCAGGCGCCCCTGGAACAGCATGGCCAAGAGGTTGCTGTCCGACGCCACACGCTCCACCAGGGGGTTGTTCCGGGCCCAGTCGTCGAACTCGGGGGTGTAGAAGTAGCCGATGACCACCCCCACCCGCTGCCCGGCCAGCTCGTTCAGGCTGGCGGGCGCCACGGCCGGGGCCCGGTCCGCGCGGGCCAGGAGCACCCAGTGCGAGTCCACCAGCGACTCGGACCCGTAGTGGGCGAAGGGCAGCCGCCGCGCGTCGAATATCCCGGAATACAGGATGTCCACCTCGCCCCGGGCGAGCATGTCCAGGCCGCGCCGCCAGGGGTAGAGCTCCGGGGCCAGGAACCGCTCGCCCATGCGCTCCAGCACCCCGGTCAGCACCTCGGTGCACAGCCCGGCCACGGTGTCCTCCTGGAGGAATTCATAGGGCGGCCACTCGTCGGTGGCCACGACCAGCGGCCCGCGCGCCGCCACCGGCTCCGCCGCCAGCAGGGCCAAGCCCGCCAGCAGCACCAGCCCCGCCAGAACCGGCGCCCCGAGGCGCCCCAGGAAAGAAACACTCCCGCGCATACCTCAAATATATACCCCCCCCGGGGTGAAAGGACAAACACAAAATCGATTCCTCTCCCGGACACCGTGCCCCTCCGGGAGGGGGTTGACACGGCTCGACAATTCTCTACAAAGCGATACCTGAATAGTGTGAACATTTCTTCTTTTAGGCCCTTGTGGAGAGCACATGTCCGCCCACCCGCTTCGCACCCCCCCCGGCCGACGCGCCCCGGCCGCGGCCCTGGCGCCCCTCCTGCTGGCCCTGGCCCTGGCCCTGGCTGCCGGGCCGTCCCCCGCCCTGGCCCGGACCGTCACCGACATGGCCGGGCGCGCCGTGGACATCCCCGAGCGCGTGGAGCGGGTCATCTGCTCCGGGGCGGGCTGCCTGCGCCTGCTGACCTACCTCCAGGCCCAGGGCATGGCCGTGGCCGTGGACAGCGTGGAACTCCGCGAAACGGCCATCGAGACGCGCCCCTACGGCATCGCCAACCCGCAGTTCAAGGCCCTGCCGCTCTTCGGCGAGCTGCGCGGGCGCGACAACCCGGAGCTCATCGTCGGCCTGGATCCCGCGCCGCAGGTGATTTTCAAGGTCATGATCGCCGGGGAAAGCCTCGACCCCGACCAGCTTCAGGCCAAGACGGGCATCCCGGTGGTGGTCCTGGAATACGGCAACCTGAGCGCCGGGCGGCCCCTGCTCGACGCGGCCCTGAGGCTCATGGGCGAGGTGGTCCACCGCGCCGGGCGCGCCGAGGAGGTCGTGGCCCTGTTCGACTCCTGGCAGGCGGACCTGGCCGCCCGCACGGCGGGCATCCCCGAGGACCGGCGGCCCTGGTGCTATGTGGGCGGCATATCCATGAAGGGCACCCACGGCATGCAGTCCACCGAGCCGACATACCCGCCCTTCCGTATGGCCGGTGCGCGCAACGTGGCACACACCCAGGCCACCGAAGGCCGCGACCAGGTGCGCACGGGCGTGCCCAAGGAACAAATCGTGGCCTGGGACCCGGAGGTGCTGTTCCTGGACGTGTCGTCCACCAGCATGGGCGAGGACGCCGGGGGGCTGCACGAGCTGCGCACCGACCCGGCCCTGTCCATGCTGCGCGCGGTGCGCGCGGGCGAGGTCTACGGCGTGCTGCCCTACAACTCCTACCACACCAACTACGGCTCCATCTTCGCCAACGCCTATTTCGTGGGCAAGATCCTGCACCCCGGGCGCTTCGCCGACGTGGACCCGGCGGCCACCGCCGACGCCATCTACACCGCCCTGGTGGGCCAGCCGGTCTTCGGGCGCATCAGCCGGAGCTTTCCCGGGCTGGTCTTCGCGCGCGTGCCCCTCAGGTAGCCCCGCATGCACCACCTCGCCCAGGGGGAGATCCCCGCAGCATACACGGCCTACCTGACCCGCAAGGCGCTCTTCCTGGGCGCCCTCGCGCTGGCGGCGGCCGCGCTGCTGGTCATGGCCGTCTCCCTGGGCGCGGTGCGCATCCCGGCCTGGGACGTGCTGCGCACCCTGGCCGGGCAGGCGGCCTCCCCGCGCGACGCCGTCATCGTCCTGGACATCCGCCTGCCCCACGCCCTGGCCGCCCTGTTCGCGGGCATGGGCCTGTCGGCCTCGGGCGCGGCCATGCAGTCCGTGCTGCGCAACCCCCTTGGCTCGCCCTTCACCCTGGGTATCTCCCAGGCGGCGGCCCTGGGCGCGTCTTTCGCGGTGATGGTCCTGGGCTCGGGGGTCATGCAAAGCTCCACCGTGGGCGCCGTGACCATCTCCAATCCGCTGCTGACGACGGGCAGCGCCTTTGTCTGTTCCCTGCTGGCGGCGGGGCTGGTCATCGCCATGGCCCGCTACCGGGGCGCCTCGCCCGAGGTCATGGTCCTCACGGGGGTGGCCCTGGGCGCATTCTGCACGGCGGGGACCATGGTCCTGCAATTCTTCGCCGACGACGTGCAGCTCGCGGCCATGGTCTTCTGGACCTTCGGCGACGTGGCCCGCGCGGGCTGGCGCGAGGTCTGGATACTGGGCGCGGTGGCCCTGGGCAGCGCGGGGTTCTTCCTGGCCAACGCCTGGAACTACAACGCCATGGACGCGGGCGACGAGACGGCCCGGGGCCTTGGGGTGCGCGTGGAGCGCGTGCGCATCCTGGGCATGTTCGTCTCCGCCCTGGCCACGGCGGTCGTGGTGGCCGCCCTGGGCGTCATCGGCTTCGTGGGCCTGATCTGCCCGCACATGGTCCGGCGGATCATCGGCGACGACCACCGCTACCTGATGCCCGCCAGCTGCCTCATGGGCGGGGCGCTGCTCCTGGCGGCGGACACCGCCGCGCGGCTGGTGCTGGCGCCCCACGCCCTGCCCGTGTCGGTGCTCACGGCCTTCATCGGCGCGCCGGGCTTCATCTGGCTGCTGCTGCGCCGGAGGCGCCGGTGAGGCTGGCCGTCAGCGACCTGCACTACGCCTACAACGGCGACTGTGTGCTGCGCGCCGTGGAGTTCGAGGTGGCGGCGGGCGAGGTGCTGGCCGTGCTCGGCCCCAACGGGGTGGGCAAGACCACCCTGCTGCGCTGCCTGAACGCCGTGCACCGCCCGGCCCGGGGCGTGGTGCGCGTGGACCACGCCGAGGTCCTGCGCATGAGCCCGCCGGAAATCGCCCGCAACATGGGCTATGTGCCCCAGCGCGGCGAGGTCTGCCGCATGACGGCCTTCGACGCCGTGCTCCTGGGCCGGCTGCCGCACATCTCCTGGCGCGCCGGGCAGGACGACCTGCGCCTGGTTTCCGCGGCCCTGGAGCGGGTGGGCGTTGGCCACCTGGCCATGCGCGCCATCGACAGCATGAGCGGCGGGGAGCTGCAACGGGTATGCATCGCCCGGGCCCTGGTCCAGGAACCGGCGGTGATGCTCCTGGACGAGCCCACCAGCGCCCTGGACCTCAAGAACCAGATGGATGTCCTGCACACGGTGCGCGACGTGGCGCGCGGGCACGGCGTGGCCGTGGTCATGACCATGCACGACCTGAACACCGCTCTGCGCTTTGGCGACAGGTTCCTTTTTCTCAAGAACGGCGCCGTGTTCGCCCATTGCGCCCGCGAGGAGATCACCCCGACGATGGTGGAGGAGGTCTACGGCGTGGCCGTGGACCTGCTGCACCACCAGGGCCGCCCCGTCATCGTGCCGCGCGGCCCGTCCCCGAACCCCCCAAGGGAGGACCACCCATGACCCACAGCGCCCTGACCAGGGAACAGATTGACCGCGCCATAGACTTCCACGGCCACCAGTGCCCGGGGCTGGCCATCGGCCTGCGCGCGGCGGAACTGTGCCTGCGCGAGTTCGGCCACAACAACGACGTGCCCATCACCGCGGTGGTGGAAACCGACATGTGCGGCGTGGACGCCATTCAGGCGCTCACCGGCTGCACCGTGGGCAAGGGCAACTTCATCCAGCGCGACCACGGCAAGATGGCCTTCACCTTCTACCGCCACGCCGACGGCAAGGGCCTGCGCGCCCTGCTCAGGCCCTCGGCCCGGCCCATGCGCCCCGAGGCCAGCGAGCTGCAACGCAAGGTCAACGAGGGCAACGCCAGCCCCGAGGACCGCGCCCGGCTGCAAGCCCTGCGCGCCGAGGCCATGCGCACCCTCCTGGAGCTGCCCCTGGAGGAGGTCTTCGAGGTCCAGCCCCCCGCCACGCCCATCCCGCGCGGCCCGAGCATCCTGGAAAGCCTGGCCTGCGCCGACTGCGGCGAGCTGACCATGGAGTCGCGCACCCGGCGCCTGGAAGGCCGGACCCTGTGCATCCCCTGCTTCGAGAAGCGCGACCAGAAGCGCTGACCGCCCGCCCCGCCCCGCCCGGCACCCGCCCCCGGGCGGGGCGGTTCGCCTAGTAGTCCTTTTTCCAGTACACCCCGACGCCCCCGGAGGCGTTACCCGCCGTGCCGGTGACGCCCACGTCCGGGGTCAGCTCCACGTCCACGGACACGCTGTCCTCGCCGGTGCCCGTGTCGTGCTGCACCTCCAGGTACACCCGCTCGTGGATGTACTTGCCCGCGCCAACGCGCATGCCCTCGCCGCCCTCGCCCTGGCTGACGCCCAGCTGGTCCAGCCCCGCCAGGGCGCGCAGGGTGCCCACGGGATCGAACCCGCCGCCCCCGCCCGAGAGCTGCCGCAGGGCCGAGGCGAGCTGGAAGGCCTGCACGGGGCTCAGGGAGGCCATGGAACGCCCGAAAAGCAGCCGCGAGAGGATCTCGTCCCTGGGCAGGGCCGGGTCGGAATCCAGGGCCAGGGTGAAGCGGTCCGCCGGCCCCCGGAGGGTGGCGGTCACCGCGGCGTCCGGCACGCCGACCCCGGCCTCCACGTCCAGGTCGGGCACCAGGGAGGTGCCGGTAAAGGCCAGGGTGCCCGTGGAGATGTCGAACACGCGGTCCAGGAAACGGAAGGTGCCGCGCACGGTGGACAACCGTCCGCCCAGGACCGGGGCGGCCGTGGTTCCGGCGGCGTCCACCGCGCCCCGGAATTCCACCTCCAGCCCGCGGCCCCGGACGTGAAAGCGCCCCGGCACCTCCAGGCGCACATCCAGGCCCAGGGGTGCGCCGCCCCCGGCGGACCGGGCGGCGCCCCCGGCGCCCCCGGCGCCCCCGCGCTCCAGCCCCTCGGGCACGTTCACCTCGCGCACCTCCAGGTCCGGCGGGCCGCCGGGCAGCGCGTCGGGCACGCGCACCTCCACCGAAGGCAGGGTCAGCCGGGCGCGCAACACGGGCTGCGGGGCGCCGTCCTCCAGGTCGAGGGTGCCGTCCGCCGTGGCCGTGACCAGGCGATGGCGCAGCAGCGTGGCCTCGCGCAGCACGGCGTGCAGGGCGAAGGCCGGGCTGGCGCCGGGGGTCCAGTGCCCCGTGGCCCGGATCCGCCCCGGGCCGCCGTCCGTGGCGTTCAGGGCCCGCAGGCGAAGGGCGTCGTTCTCGAAATCCGCCTCGGCGTGCAGGGCGTCCAGAATGAGCCCCAGGCCGGTGTGCTCGTAGCGCGCGCCGTCCACCCGGGCCGTGCCCCGGGCCCGGGGCCGCTCCCAGGTGCCCTCCAGGGTGGCGTCCAGGTCCAGCGAGCCGGAAAGCAGTTGCTCCCCGTCGGCCAGCAGGGCCTGCGCCAGGGCCAGGTCCAGCCGCCCCCGGACGAACCCGCCGACGGCCCCCGGCCCGGGCGCCAGCCCCGAAAGCCCGGCCCCGGGCCGCAGGGGCAGCGTTGCCCGTGCGTCCAGCCGGGAGGCGCCGCCCGCGTCCAGGGCCAGGGTCAGGGCCGTGCCCCCGGGGCCCGCCTCGCCGCGCAGGGTGAAGGCCGCCTCGGGCGCCGGGGCCCGGAGGCCGTCGGCTTCCCCCGCCAGGACGCGCAGGCGCCCCCCGGCGTCCAGGGTGAGCTGCGGCGCACCGGCCGGGCCGCCAGCCTCCAGGTCGGCGTCCAGCTCCCCGTCCAGGGGCAGCCCGCCCAGCGCCAGCAGCGGCCCCAGGGGCAGGCTCCTGGCCCGGGCCTCCAGGGTCGCGTCCGGGCCGTCCAGGGCCGCGTCGGCCCGCAGGGAGCCCGGCCCCAGGGCCGCGTCCAGCCCCGCCAGGCGCCAGCCCGCCGCGCCCCACTCCAGGCGCGCCTCGCGCCGCAGGGCCAGGGGCAGCCCTGCCCAGCGGCCCCGGGCCGCGTCCAGGCGCAGGGCCCCGCCGCCCCCGCCCAGGGCCAGGGCCCCGGAAAGCTGCATCCGCGTGTCGCCCCCGGCGGCGCGGCCCTGGGCCCGGAGGGTGAAATCCAGGGCCCGGACCGGCCCCCGGGCGTCCAGCCGCGCCGTGTCCAGGGCCAGCCCCCCCAGGGCGGCGGCCTCCACGTCCACGGTGCCGTCCACCTCGGGGCTGCCCAGCGCGTCGGACACCACGGCCCGCAGCTCCAGCCCCCGCGCGGACAGCCCCCCCAGGCGCAGGGCCCCGGCCCGGGCCGCCAGTTCCAGGCGCTGGCCCCCGGGCGTCGCGGCCAGGGCCGCGCGGGCCTCCAGGGCCCGCAAGGCGTCCGCGCCCTCCTCCAGGGTCAGGCGCGCCTCGCCGTCCAGGCCGCTGGCCGCGGCGTTCCAGGCCAGGGTGGCCTTCAGGGCCAGGGGCAGCCAGGGGCCCGCGCCGGACGCGGATTCGCCGCCCGGGGCCCCGGCCAGGGCGTCGGCGCGCAGCCCGGCGCGCAGGGCCAGCTCCACGGCGGGCGCGGCCCAGGGCCCCCGGGCCACGGCCCGGCCCGAGGCGGCGCGCAGCTCTGCCCCGGGCAGCTCCGCCCCCGCCAGGGTCAAGTCCGCCCGGGCCGTGCCCGCCTCCAGGTCGCCGTCCAGGGCCAGTTCCAGGGCCAGCCCGCGCAGGACGGCGGCACCGGCTTCGGGGCTGCCGGGCCCCGGGGCCAGGGCCAGGCCCTGGACCGCCACCCGGGCCGTCAGGGCCAGGGTGTCGTCATCCAGGCCCCAGGCCCCCCCCGCGTCGACCTCCAGCGCCCGGGACCGCAGCCGCGCGTCGGCCAGGGTCAGACGCGCCCCGGCCCCCGTCGCGAGGGTCGCCACGCCATCCAGGGCCGCCCGGGGGCCCAGCAGCGCGGCAGCGGACGCGGACAACCCCGGCCCGGGCTCCAGCCGCCCCGAGTACTGCGCCCGCACCTCGGACCAGCCGTCCGGCCCGCCCGTGGCGACCTCGGCGTCCAGGTCCAGGGCCGCCCCGGCGGCCGCCGACGGCGCGCCGTCCAGGAGCCCCAGGTCCGCCAGGGCCAGCCGCAGCCGCGCCGTGGCCCCTGCCGCGTCCAGGGCCCCTGCGCCCGAAAGGGTGGCTCCGGCGCCGGGCAGGGCCACGGCCAGCTCATCCACCAGCCAGCGGCCCGTGTCGGCCTCCCGGGGTGCGGCGGGGCGCAGGGCCGCCCGGGCCGTGCCCGGCCCCAGGGGCCAGCCCGCCAGGGCCAGCCCGGCCCACCGTCCATCAAGCCCGGCGTCCAGGGCCTGGCCCCGGGTGGCGTCCAGGGTGGCGACGGCCTCCAGGGCCGCCCCGGCCAGGGTCAGATCCTCCCATGCCAGCCCGGCGGCCTCCAGCCCGGCCCGGGCGCGCATGCGCTCCGGCGGCCCCTGGCCGTCCAGGTTCAGGGCGCCGGGAGCCTCAAGGGCCACCCCGGCCTCGCGCGCGGCGGCGGCCACCAGCCCGGGCGCGGCCTGCGCGCGCCAGTCCAGGCGCCAGCCGTCCAGGTCCGCCGTGGCGTCCAGGATCAGGTCGCCCGGGGCCAGCCCCAGGGTCAGCCCGCGCACGCGCAGGGCCCCGCCGTCCAGCTCCGCCGCGCCCGAAAGGCTCGCCGCGCGGCCGAGGGCGGCCTCCAGGGCGGCGGGCAGCACCCCGGGCTCCAGCTCCGCGCGGCCCGAAAAATCCATGCCCGGCGCCCCGGCACCGGCCCGGGCGCCGATGCTCCCGGCCAGGGCACCCACACCGTCCATGCGCGCGTCCGCCTCGCCCGCCAGGGCGCCCAGGGGCCCGGCCAGGGCCAGGCGCAGCCGCGCCGCGCCGCCGGGCAGCCCGGCCAGCCGGGCCAGCAGTCCCGCCGGGTCCTCGGCCTCCAGGGCCAGGCGCAGGGTGGCCCCTGCCGGGTCGTAGGCGGCGTCCAGGGCCAGCCCCTGGGCCGCCCCGCCCCGAGGCTCCAGGCCGCGCACGCGCGCATGGACCTCAAGCCCCCCGGGGCCCGAGCGCGCGGCGCCGGAAACGGCGTAGGCCCCCGGCTGCCCGGCCACCTCCGGGCCCAGCTCCAGGCGCGCCACATCCAGGGCGCCCAGGCGCGCATCCGGCAGCCGCACCGTCCACGGCCCGGACGCGGCGCCGCGCGCCGGGGGCGCGGCCTCCCCCCCTGCCGCCCCCGGCCCGGGCAGGCGCTCCAGGCCCACCCGCTCCACGGCCAGCCGGGCCACGTCCAGCCGCCCGGCCAGCAGCGGCCAGGGGGCCAGCTCCAGCTCCAGCCCGCGGACCTCCAGCCAGGGCCCGGCGGCGTCGGCCAGGGCCGCGTACTCCACGCGCAGCCGCCCTGCGAGGTCGATATCCAGCCCGCGCAGGCTGAGGGCCCAGGGCTCGGCGCCCCGGGCGGCGCGCTCCAGGGCGCGGGCCAGAAGCCGTCCGCCCGCCTGGCTGGCCGCCAGCCAGGCCAGGGCCGCCAGCAGCGCCCCCAGCCCCAGGGCGGCCCAGCCCGCCGCGCGCAGCGCCCGTTTCCCGTTCATGCGCACCTCAGAACGCCTGGCCGATGCCCGCGTAGACCTGGAAGGCGTCGTCCACGCCCTGGCGGCGGTTCATGGGGACGGCCACGTCCAGGCGCAGGGGGCCGAAGGCCGTAAAATAGCGCAGGCCCAGGCCCGCGCCCCAGAAAAACGGCCCGTCCAGGTCCGGCACGGGATCGCGATAGGCCGAGCCGCCGTCCACGAAGGCCACAAGCCCCCAGGAATCCTCCAGGCGCAGGCGCGCCTCGGCGGAGCACTCCAGCAGCGAACGCCCGCCAAGGGGCGTGTTGCCCTCGGTCTCGCCCGCGAGCTGGTAGCCGTAGCCGCGCACGGAGCCGCCGCCGCCCGCGTAGAGCCGCAGGTCGGCGGGCACGTCGGCGAAGGCCGCGCCCTGGATGGAGCCCCAGGCCCCGCGCAGGCCCAGGGTCAGCCGCCGCCACGGGCTGAAGGCCGCGCTGCCCGCGCCGCGCAGGCGCCACAGGCGCGTGCCGCCGCCCAGGGTGTCCTGGAACGGGGCCGCGCCCACGGACAGGGCAAAGCCCCGGGTGGGGTCGAGCACGGCGTCGCGCGTGTCCAGCCGGGCGGTGAGGGGCAGGTAGATGAAACCCGTGGCGTCGGTGCTGTCCAGGATGGGGTCGCGCTGGTGGGAATAGCGGTAGCCCACGCCCGCGCTGGCGCCCAGGCCGTCGCCGAAGCGGCGGTCCAGCACGGTTGAAACGTCCGTGGCCGAGTTGGTGTAGGCGTCGCTGCGCTCGGAGGTCGCGTCCAGCCGGGTGACGAGATCCTGGTCGCGGTCCAGCACGCGGGGCTTGCGGAACTCCAGCTCCGCGCCGCGGCGCAGCTTGTCGGCGCGCAGGGTGGCCGACAGGCGCTCCCCGGCGCCCAGGACGTTGCGGTGCTCCCAGCGCACGGAACCGCCCGGGCCGAAGTCGCTGGTGAAATCCGCGCCCAGGCGCACGGTGCGCTCCAGGCGCGGCGTCAGGACGAATTCCACGTCCAGCCGCCCGGCGTCCAGGGGCCCCGAGGTGTCGGCCTCCACCCGCGAGAACAGGCCCGTGGCAAACAGCGCCTCGCGGCCCCGCTCCACCAGCGAGGCGCGGTAGGGCTCGCCCTCGCGCCAGGGGACGAGCCCGCGCAGGTAGCCCTCGTCCACCTCCGGGGCGGCGTCCGCGCCCGCCTCGCCGCCCGCGCGCAGGCGCAGCGCGCCGAACACGGCCCGGGGCCCCGCGTCGGCGCGGTACACGGCGCGGACCTCGCGGGTGGCGTGGTCGGCGGTCAGGTCCAGGCCCTCCAGGGCCGCCCGGGGCCGCCCCCCCTCGCCCAGCAGGCCGATCAGGGCGCTCCCGGCGGCCTGGACCTCGTCGGCGCGATAGGGCCGCCCGGGGGCGAGCCCGATGTCCCCGGGGGCCACGGCGGGCCCGGCGCCGTCCGGGGTGCGCACGCGGATCTCCACCGCCCCCAGGACGAAGCGCGGCCCGGGCCGGACGGAGAAGACCACCAGCGGACGCCCGGCGACGCCCGGCGACGCGCCCCCCTCGGCCGGGGACTCCACCAGCGCCCGCACCCGGCCCTGGAAATAGCCGAAGGCGCGCAGCACCGCCGCGAGGCGCGGCTCGTCGTCACGCGCGCGGCGCAGCAGCAGCGCCGGGGACTGGGGCGCCTCGTCGCGCCGGGCCCGGGCCTGGGAGGCGTCCAGCAGCGCCTGGCGCACCTCCGGGGGCAGCCCGCCGTCCTGCTGGCCGAGCAGCGGCCCCAGCAGCGGGACCGCCGCCACCCCGGACGGCGCGGGCGCCCCAGGCGCGTCGGCCCCGGGCTCCACGCGCAGCTCCACGCCATAGGCGCCCCCGACCCCCAGCAGATCGAGGGGCAGCAGGTCCGCCGGGTCGGCGGCCAGGGCCGGGGCGCCGACCGCGCAGCAGGCGACAAGCAGCAGCGGGATCCAGAATCCCCGGCACGGGAAGGCCGCGGCGCGGCGAAGGAGATGCAGGGCTCGCGTCATGAATGGAGAATCCTCACGGCCGGGGCCGGGAGCGGACGCCCCGGGCCGGACAGAAGGACACGGTACGGGCAGCGGGGCCGTGTGTAAAGGCTCCCCGCGCGGGGCAGGGCGCGTTGGCGCGCCGCCTGCGGTCAACGCTGTCGCGAAGGCTCCCCGCGCGGGGCGGGGTTCAGGAGCGCAGCGCCCCGTAGACCCGGGCCAGCAGGGGCCGGGAATAGATGCCCACCCGGGACAGGAGCCAGCGCGCCCCCCGGTTGCGGGCCTTGAAGCGGCAGGCCGCGTCGGCGCTTTTGCCCGGCAGGTTGGGGCCGACCCGGGTGGTGAAGAACACCGAGAAGCCCACCTCCCTGGCGATTTCCAACGCCTCGGGGCAGCAGCGGCCCCAGGGCCAGGCCAGGGTGCGCACCGGGTGGCCGAGGTTGGCCTCCAGCAGGCGGTGGCTGGTGGACAGATCGTCGTGCAGGCGCGCGCGCATCTCGTCGTCGGTCTCCATGCGCCCCAGGCGCTCGGCGGGCAGGGCCTTCAGGCGGCGCAGCAGCGCCTGGCCGCCCTCGCCCCCCAGGAACTCCCGGGCCTCGGGCGCCGTCTGCGGCACGGCGGCGCGGACCATGTCGTAGACCTCGCGGGCGGGCAGGAAGGCGCGGTGGGCCATGGCCGGGCCGCGCTCGAACCCCGGCAGCCCGAACAGCACCGGATGGTCCACGCGATCGAAGGTCCGCCGCCGGGGACCGGCCTCCATGAGCGAGTCGAAACGCGGGCCGACGAACACCGAGCGGTGGGTGTGGGTGTGCCCGGCCACGTCGACCACGCCCGATGCCTCCATGAGCCGGGCCTCCTGCCAGGAGAAGAACAGGTCCGTGCGGATGCGCAGGCCCTCGCGGGTCTTGCCCACGGGGGTGTTGACCCGGGGCAGGTCGTCCATCTTCACGAAGCCGGACCACACGTCGTCCAGGGTCGGCCTGGGCAGGCCCTCCTCCACGACCTTGTTGGTCACGGCGAAGATGGTGCCCTTGTGCCCGTGCTTGGCCAGCAGCGGCCAGGCGTTGACGTAGTTGTCCAGGAACCCGTCGTCGAAGGTCAGCAGCACGGACTTGTCGGGCAGGGGCTCCCCGTCGCGCAGGAACGCCTCGGCCTCGGCCAGGCCCACGCCCCGGTATCCGGCCCCGGCCAACCCCTCCAGGTGCGACTCGAACACGTCCGGGTCCACGGCGATGGGATTCGGCCAGGAGCTGACGTAATGATACATGAGGACGGGCAGGCTCTTGGGCATGGAAGACTCGGCTTGCTTAACTCGCTCGGATGCTTGACTGAACGGATTGGCGGATTATTGTTGTAGTGCCGCGCGGCAGACGGCACAGCCCAAGGAGTGCTAAACGAGATGAGCGTCGAATACAAGGATTATTACAAGATCCTGGGTGTGGGCAAGGGCGCCTCGCAGGAGGATATCTCCAAGGCGTTCAAGCGGCTGGCCCGCAAACACCACCCGGACCTCAACCCCGGGGACGCGGGGGCCGAGGCCCGTTTCAAGGAGGCCAACGAGGCCTACGAGGTGCTCAAGGATCCTGAAAAGCGCAAGCTCTACGACCAGCTCGGGCCCAACTGGCAGCACGGGCAGAACTTCCAGCCACCGCCAGGCTTCGAGAACGTCCGCTTCGGCGGGCAGGGGGCGGGCTTCGACGCCGCGGGCTTCTCGGACTTCTTCGAGACCATCTTCGGCGGGTTCGGCGCGGGCGGGGGCTTCCGCCAGGGCGGATTCCAGGACTTCGGCGGCCAGCACGCCCGGCGCCCCCGGCGCGGGGCCGACGCGGAGGCCGTGCTGGAGCTGACCCTGGAGGAGGCCTACCGGGGCGGCCCCAAGAACGTGACCATCCAGGAGCAGGCGCCCGGGCCGGGCGGCATGCCCACCATGCACACCAAGACCCTGGAGGTGCGCATCCCCGCCGGGGTCAAGGACGGGGCGCGCATCCGCCTGGCCGGGCAGGGCAACCCCGGGCAGGCCGGAGGCCCGGCGGGCGACCTGTACATGCGCGTGCGCATCCTGCCCCACCGGCTGTTCCGCGTGGACGGGGACGATGTGGTCACCGACCTGTACCTGGCCCCGTGGGAGGCCGCACTGGGCACGACGGTGACCGTCCCGACCCTGGAGCGCAGCGTGGAGATGACCGTGCCGCCCGGCGTTTCCAGCGGCCAGAAGCTGCGCCTGCGCGGCAAGGGGCTGGGCGGCGGGGCCTGCGGCGACCAGTTGGTGCGGATCATGATTCGGACACCCAAGGACCTGGACGAGACCCAGCGCACGCTCTGGCAGGAGCTGGCCCGGGCCTCCCGGTTCGACCCCCGGGCCGACTAGCCCAGGGAGGCAACGATGCACGACGAACGGAACGTGGACCTGAGCGCCTGCGGCCCCGGCCTGCCGGAACCCTCGGAACTGGTGTCCTGGTCGGCCTTCGTGGAGCAGACCCAGGTCCATCCCTCGCGCCTGGGCGAGCTCATCGACCTGGGCTGGCTGGAGCCCCGGCGCACCAGCCAGGAACTGTACCTTTTCCGGGTGCGCGACGTGTACCGCACCCGCAAGCTGGAGCGACTGTGCCTGGACCTGGGCGTCAGCACCGTGGGCGGCACCATCATCGTCGACCTGCTCGAACGCATCGAGGTTCTCGAAAGCAAGATACGCGAGCTGGAAAGCCTGCGCTGACGGCCCGCAAGGAGTAAAGACGCATGGACCTGAACAAGCTGACCCAGAAAAGCCAGGAGGCCCTTTCCGAGGCCCAGAGCCTGGCGGTGAAGTCCGGCCACCAGCAGGTGGACGCCGAGCATCTGCTGCTGGCCCTGGCCGGACAGGAGAAGGGGCTTGTGCCCTCGCTGCTGGCCAAGGCGGGCGCCGACCCGCAGGCCTACGCCCGGGAGCTGGCCCGGGAGCTGGACAGGCTGCCGCGCGTGTCGGGCCCCGGAGCCCAGCCCGGGCACGTCTACGTCACCGAGCGCGTGAGCCGCGCCGTGGTCGCCGCCCAGGACCTGGCCCGCAACATGAAGGACGAATACGTCAGCGTGGAGCACCTGTTCCTGGCCCTGCTGGACGAGCCGCGCTCCACGGGCGCCGGGCGGGTCAACGCCCGCTTCGGGCTGGACCGCGAGAAGGTGCTCGGCGTGTTGGGCACGGTGCGCGGCGCCCAGCGCGTGACCTCCGACAACCCCGAGGGCACCTACGACGCGCTGAAGAAATACGGGCGCGACCTCGTGGAGGAGGCCCGCGCCGGACGGCTGGACCCGGTCATCGGCCGCGACGAGGAGATCCGCCGCTGCATCCGCATCCTGTCGCGGCGCACCAAGAACAACCCGGTGCTCATCGGCGAGGCGGGCGTGGGCAAGACGGCCATCGTCGAGGGCCTGGCCCAGCGCGTGCTCAACCGCGACGTGCCCGAGGGACTCAAGGACAAATCCCTCTTCGCCCTGGACATGGGCGCGCTCATCGCCGGGGCCAAGTACCGCGGCGAGTTCGAGGAGCGCCTGAAGGCCGTGCTCCAGGAGGTGGAGAAGTCCGAGGGACGCATCCTTTTGTTCATCGACGAGCTGCACACCATCGTCGGCGCGGGCAAGACCGAGGGCGCCATGGACGCGGGCAACCTGCTCAAGCCCATGCTCGCGCGCGGCGTGCTGCACTGCATCGGCGCCACCACGGTGGACGAATACCGCAAGTACATCGAGAAGGACCCGGCCCTGGAGCGCCGCTTCCAGCCCGTCCTGGTCGACGAGCCCACGGTGGAGGATTCCATCTCCATCCTGCGCGGCCTGCGCGAGCGCTTCGAGGTCCACCACGGGGTGCGCATCGCCGACGCCGCCCTGGTGGAGGCCGCCGTGCTCTCCCAGCGCTACCTGCCCGACCGCCAGCTCCCGGACAAGGCCATCGACCTCATCGACGAGGCCGCGGCCCTCACCCGCACCGAGATCGACTCCCAGCCCTACGAACTGGACAAGGCCAACCGCACGGCCCTGCAACTGGAGATCGAGCGCGAGGCCCTGCGCCGCGAAACCGACGCCGCCAGCCGCGAGCGCCTGGAAAAGCTGGAAAAGGAGCTGGCCGACCACAAGGCCGGACAGGCCGCGCTCATGGCCCAGTGGGAGCGCGAGAAGGCATCCATCGGCGGGGTGGCCGAGATCAAGCGCCAGATCGAGGACGTGCGCCGCGAGATGGAGGAGGCCGAACGCGCGGCCGACTACGAGCGCGCCGCCCAGCTCAAGTACGGCACCCTGCGCGAGCTGGAGACCCGCCTGGCCAACAGCCAGGACGGCAAGGACGGCAAGGAGTGCTGCACCCTGGTCCGCCAGGAGGTCGGCCCCGACGACGTGGCCCAGATCATCTCGCGCTGGACGGGCATCCCGGTGACGCGCCTGCTCGAAGGCGAACGCGAGAAGCTGCTCAAGCTCTCCGAGGAGCTGCACCGGCGGGTCATCGGCCAGGAGGAGGCCGTACGCGCCGTGTCCGACGCCGTCCTGCGCGCCCGCGCGGGCCTCAAGGACCCCGGGCGGCCCATCGGCTCGTTCATCTTCCTCGGGCCCACCGGCGTGGGCAAGACCGAGCTGTGCAAGACCCTGGCCCAGGCCCTGTTCGACACCGAGGAGAACATGATCCGCCTGGACATGAGCGAATACCAGGAGCGGCACACCGTGGCCCGGCTCATCGGCGCGCCCCCCGGGTACATCGGCTACGACGAGGGCGGCCAGCTCACCGAGGCCGTGCGCCGCAAGCCCTACTCCGTGGTGCTTTTCGACGAGGTGGAGAAGGCCCACCCCGACGTGTTCAACACCCTCCTGCAGCTGCTGGACGACGGGCGGCTGACCGACAGCCACGGCCGCACGGTGGACTTCAAGAACACCATCGTGATCATGACCTCCAACCTCGGGTCGCAGTACCTGCTGGAAGGCATAAGCGACACGGGCGAACTGCGCCCCGGGGTGCGCGAGCGCGTCATGGGCGAACTGCGCGGGCACTTCCGGCCCGAGTTCCTGAACCGCGTGGACGAGGTGGTCTTCTTCACGCCGCTCCTGGCCGCGCAGCTCAAGGAGATCATCGACCTGATGCTCTCGGGCCTGCGCCGACGCCTGGCCGAGCGCAAGATCACCCTGGTGCTCACCGAGGCCGCCAAGGATCTGGTGGTGGAACAGGCATACGAGCCGAGCTTCGGCGCGCGGCCCCTGCGGCGCTACCTCCAGGCCCGCGTGGAGACGCCGCTGGCCAAGGCCCTTATCGCCGGAACCATCGCCGACGGCGGCGAGGTCACCGTGGACGCCGAGGACGGCGCCCTGGTGGTGCGCTAGCTGCCCCGGCGGGACAGACCCCGCGCCGCCCGGAGGATAAAACCAAAGGCGCCGCCCCCCCCCGCGCGGGGAGGGCGGCGCCTTCGCGTTTGCGCGCCCGGGGGGCGCGCCCGGGGGCGGGGTCCCGGCCCGCCGGGGCTAGCGGCCCACCAGGGCCAGCCGGTCCAGCACCTCGGCTGCCAGGGCGGCCACGGGCTCCTCGGCGCGCAGCACGAAATTGGCCACCTGCATGTACAGCGGGTCGCGCTCCTCGCGCAGGGCGCCCATCTCCTGGGTCAGGGGCAGTTCGGTCAGCGGCGGGCGCAGGGCCGGGTCCTGGTCGCGCGTCAGGCGCTCGACCACCAGCAGCGTGGTGGCCATGAGAAAGAACACCGGGCCGCCCTGGCGCAAGAGCTCGCGGTTGGCCCCGGCCAGCACCGCGCCGCCCCCGGTGGCGACCACCGTGGGCTCGGGCCGGGCGCAGACCCCGGCCAGGGCCTCGGTCTCCAGGCGGCGGAAGGCCTCCCAGCCGTCCCGGGCCACGATGTCGGCCACGCTGGCCCCGGCGCCCTCGCAGATCAGGGCGTCCAGGTCCACGAAGGGGCGGCCCAGCCTGCGGGCCACCTCGGCGCCCAGGGTGGTCTTGCCGCTGGCGCGCAGGCCCACGAAAAAGACGTGGCGCCCGCCAAGGCCCCCGCCGGGCGCGCCCGTGCCGTGGCGAAAGACCATGCTCCGGTCCGCGTCCTGGATTTCGGCCTTCTGCATCATGGCGTCCCTGGGCACGATATTGCGCGGCATGCGTCGCTCCTGCCGGGCCGCCCCGAGCGGCCCGCGAATGTGGTTTGCCGCGGGCTAGGCCCGCAGGTGTTCGTTCACATAGCGCTCCAGGCGGTCCATGGCCCGGGCGATGTTCTCCAGGGAGTTGGCGTAGGAAAAGCGCAGATAGCCCTGGGCGCCCTCGCCGAAATCGATGCCCGGGGTCACGCCCACATGGGCCTTGTCCAGCACGTCGAAGGCCAGGGCCAGGGAATCCGCGGCGCGCCCGGGGTTCAGTACCCTGGCGTTGGCCAGCACATAGAAGGCGCCCGTGGGCTCCACGGTGATGCCGAAACCGATCTCCCGCAGGCGGCGGATCATGAAGCGGCGCCGCTCGTCATAGACGGCCCGCATGCGCGCCACGTCGGCGGCGGTCTCGCGCAGGGCCGCGACCCCCGCCCACTGGGCCGGGGCGCTGGCGCTGATGAAGAAATTC
>NZ_JALNWM010000031.1 GCF_023230885.1 Desulfocurvus sp.
GCCGGGCTGCTGGAGCGCCTGGCCGGGGAGCCGGGCTTGGCGGAGGCCCTGGCCGCCGGGGTGCCGCCGGTGCGCACCATCGACGAGGACGCCCGGTTCCTGGCGCGGCTCTATGCCCGGCTGGCGGCCCCCGGGGGCGCCGGGGGCTGACGGCGCGGGCTGGCAGCTAGGCCGCGAAGTGCTCGTCGCAGACCATGCGCGCGAAGGCCATGGAGCTGGTGAAGGCCGGGGAGATGGCGTTGAGCACATGTACGGTGGGGCCGTCGCTTTGCACCAGGAAGTCGGTGACCAGGGCCTGGGTCCGGGTGTCCACCAGCTGGGGGCGGATGCCGACCTTGGGGCAGGGTTCGAGGTCGTCCGGCCGCAGGCCGCGCACCAGCCGGGCGCAGTCGGCGAAGAAGCTGCTGGGCAGGTATTTGCGCAGCTCGTCCCGCGCCAGGGCCCGGAACTGCGGGTTGCGCAGGAACATGCGCGCGCAGCGCAGCAGGATTTGCGGGGCCTCGCCGTCCAGCCCGCGCAGCAGGCCGTAGTTCTCGCGGCCCAGGGCCGGGGTGGCCGTGGGGCCGACGTATACGTCGCCCGTGACGCTCTTGGTGAAATGTACGCCCAGAAAGGGCATGCGCGGGTCGGGCACGGGGTAGACGTTGCCGCGCACAAGCCCCGCCCGCCCGGCGCGCAGCTTGCGGTAGAGGCCCTTGAAGGGCACCATGACCCAGTGCCTGCCCAGGCCGAAGGTGTGGGCCAGGGTGTCGGCGTGGGCCCCGGAGCAGTTGAGCAGCCGCCCGTAGGCCACGGGGCCCGCCGTGGTGCCCAGGATCCCGGGGCCCGCCGGGCCGGTGGCGCGGCAGCCGTAGCGGATGCGCACCCGCCCGCCGGAGGTCAGCTCCCCGGCGATGTGCGCCAGCACGGCGCGCGGGTCGACCACCGCCGTCAGGGGCGAGTGCAGGGCCCGGCCCGCGGTCACGGCGCCCGGCTCCAGGGCCGCCAGCTCCTTTTCGTCCACCAGCGCCGCCGGGCTGCCGTTGGCCACGGCGCGGCGGTGCAGTTCGTCCAGGGCCGGCAGCTCGGCGGGGTCCGGAGCCACGATGACCTTGCCGCATTCGTCCAGGGGCAGGCCGTGCTCGGCGCAGTAGGCGCGCATCAGCCGGTTGCCCTCCAGGCAGGTCCGGGCGCGGGCCGAGCCCGGGGCGTAGTAGATGCCCGCGTGCAGCACCCCCGAGTTGCGCCCCGAGGCGTGCAGGCCCGGCCGGGCCTCCTTTTCCAGGATCAGGATGTCGTCGGCCCCGCGGGCCACGAGTTCGCGGGCGATGGTCAGGCCCAGGACCCCGGCCCCGCAGATGACGATTCCGGCGCTGTTCATGATCGGCTCCAGGCAGGCAGATTGTGAGCCCCCGCCCATAGCACGCCGCGCGGCGGCAGGCAATTTCCCCGTTGGGGGTCCGGCCCTTGCCTTGTCTGCCGCCGGGGGGTAATTATGGCCCCTCACGCCCGCGCCGGACCCCGCGAGGGCAACGCGGCGCAACACCCAACCCCCCGGAGATTTTGATGAAGAAATCCATCGTGATTCTGGCGGCCATGCTGGCCCTGGGCGCGGCCCTGGCGGGCTGCCAGAAGAAGGGCGCGCCCGCCGTGGCCGTGCTCGACCCCAACAAGGTCTTCACCACCTGCGAGCCCTGCGTGCAGGGCGGCGACTACCTGCGCAGCCTGGGCCAGGGCCTCCAGAAGGAGCTGGCCGGGATGCAGGGCATCCTGCAGGGCGCCGAAGGCGGCGGGAGCGAGGAGGCCGTGGCCAAGTTCCAGGCGCGCTACCAGGAGATCCAGCAGCAGATGATCGGCGAGCAGACGCGCATCGCCGAGAAGCTGGACAAGGCCTTCCAGAAGGTGATGGAGGACTACCGCGCCAAGAACGGCGTGGCCGTGATCCTGAACAAGGAGAACGTGTTGTCCTTCGACGGCGCTGTGGACGCCACCGATGCGGTCATCGCCGCCCTGAACGCCACGGCCATCGACCTGGAGATCCCCGCCGCCGGGGAGCAGGACGCCGCCGGACAGCAGGACGCCGCGGCCCCGCAGCCCGAGGAGAAGAAGGCCGAGGAGAAGAAGGCCGAATAGGCCCGCGCGCTCCGGTATTGCGGGACGGCCCGCGCGGCATGGCCGCGCGGGCCGTCGTGTTTCCGGGGCGCCGTTTTCCCGGGGGGCGGGCCCTTGTCCAGCGTGCTTGACCCCGGCGCGCATTCGTAGCAGCAGGAACCCATGAGCCCCCCTTGCGCCCGCACGCCGCCCCCGCCCGTCCATCCCCGGGTGATCCTGCACCTGGACATGGACGCCTTTTTCGCCTCGGTGGAGCAGCATGACAACCCGGCCCTGCGCGGGCTCCCCGTGGCCGTCGGCGGCGAGCATCGCGGCGTGGTCAGCGCCGCGTCCTACGAGGCCCGGCGCTTCGGGGTGCGCTCGGCCATGCCCATGACCCAGGCCCGGCGCCTGTGCCCGGGGCTGGTGGTGGTGCGCGGGCGCATGGGCCGCTACGCCGAGGTTTCGCGCCAGGTCATGGCCCTGCTGCGCGAGGCCTCGCCCCTGGTGGAGCAGGTGTCGGTGGACGAGGCCTATGTGGACCTCACGGGGACGGAGCGGCTGCTGGGGCCGCCGCCTGAGGCGGGCGAGTCGCTGCGCGCCCGGGTGCTCCAGGCCACGGGGTTGACCTGTTCCGTGGGCATCGCCCCCAACAAGTTCCTGGCCAAGATCGCCTCGGACGTGAACAAGCCCGACGGCATGTTCGTGCTCCGGCCGCAGGACGTGGCGGACTTCCTGCGCGACCTGCCCGTGGGCCGCATCCCCGGCGTGGGGCCGCGCACGGGCGAGGCCCTGGCCCGCCTGGGGGTGCGCACGGCGGGGGACGTGCTGGCCCGGGGGGCGGAGTTCTGGGCCCGGCGCCTGGGCGAACGCGGCCAGGAGCTGCACGCCCGCGCCCAGGGGCTGGATTCCTCCCCGGTGGTGCCGTACCACGCGCCCAAGTCGTCCAGCGCCGAAACCACCCTGGACCGCGACACCACGGACAAGACCCTTCTGGCGCGCTGGCTCCTGGCCCACGCCGAGCGCGTGGGGCGCGACCTGCGCCGGGGCGGCTTCAAGGGCCGCACCGTGACCCTCAAGATCAAGTACAGCGACTTCTCCCAGCACACCAGGAGCCGCACCCTGGACGAGCCCACCGATGTGACCGCCCTGATCTTCGAGACGGGGCGCGCCCTGCTGCGCGAAACGCGCCTGGAGCGGCCCGTGCGGCTCATCGGCCTGGGGGTGTCCAATTTCGGCCACGGCCAGACGCAGTTCTCCCTGCTGCCCGCCCCGGAGCACGACCGCGCCGCGGAGCTGGCCCGCCTGGACCGCGCCCTGGACGCCATCCGCGACAAGTTCGGCCGGGACGCCGTGGCCCGGGGGCTGCTTTTCGACCCCGGAAAAGGGCGCCCCCAGGGCGGCTGATCCCCGCGCGGCGCCGTCGGCAGCGTGTTTTCATTTTTTTTTGCCCCAGTTCGGGAGAGCGCTTCAATTTCCGCCCGCTTTGGAGTATGACCACCCGAAAGCGGCGCGCCCGTTTCGGCCCGAAAATCTTGATCAAACTCTGGTACCGATGGTGGACACGCTCCTTGTTCCTGCCGATACCGCCCTGCTCCTCGGGGCGGTTTCCCGCTTCCTGTTGGCCTCGGTCTGCCTGTGCGCCGGGCGCAACTCGTTGCGCCGTCTGCCCCTGCATTGGCTGGCCTGGTTCGGGTTCCTGGGGGGCGCGGCCTGCTGCATGGAGCTTTGGGCCTATTCCAGCGCCGAGTCCGCCGTGGCCGTGGCCCTGCGCTCGGCGCTGTACATCGGGGCTATGGTCTGCCTGGTGGAGTTCTGGGCGGCCATGCACGCCCGCGCGGGCGGGCGGCGCGGCCAGGGTGTCTGGTTCTTCCTGGCGCTGCTTGCGGTCTACGCCGGGGCCCTGGCCCTGGGCGACGAGAATCCGCTGCGCGTGGCCGGGGGGCTTTTCGGCGTTGCCTCGGGCGGCGCGGCGACCTGGGCGCTTCTGCGGGCGGCCCTTTCCGAGAGCCGGGGCCGCTGGCTGCTGCTGGCGGCGGCCCTGGCCCTGCTGGTGGCGGCGCTGGGCGGCGGCGTGGGCGCCCACGGCCTGGCCCTGCGGCCCGTGGCCCAGGCCCTGGACGCCCGCGGCGGCGGGACGGGGCTGGTGGTCTGGGCGCTTCTGGGCGCGACGGGGAGCACTGCCCTGGCCCTGGCCCTGTGGCTTTACGGGGTCGCGCTGTCCGAGCGGCTGCTGCGCCAGCGGCTGCGCTGGGCCGTGGGGTTCCTGCCGCCGCTGGCCCTGGTCCTGGCGGCGGGCTCCGTGGGCGCCGATCACGCGGGCCGCGAGCACGACGCAAGGATGCGCCAGGATCTGCTGGTCCATGTGCGTATCGCCGCCGGGGCCCTGGACCAGAGGCTGGTCCTGGCCCTGGCCCAGGGTGTGGGCGGGCCGGACGACCCCGGGGTCCGGGATCTGGTCCGGACCCTGGAGGGGGCCGTGCAGGCGGACGAGGGGTTGGTTTCGGCCTGCCTCTACGTTCCGCGCGGCGACGGCACGGCCGTGCTGGCGGCGGCGCCCCAGGACGGCCAGGGCCGCCCGGCGGGGCGCATGCCCTGGCCTGCGGGCCAGGAGGCGCTCATGCGCTACTTTTTCGCCTCGGGCCGGGACGTGGTGGCCGCCCCCCTGCACGACCACTGGGGCACCTTCGCCGTGGCCCACCACGCCGTGGCCCGGGTGCCGGGCGGGGGGCGGGTTCTGGCGGCCCTGGCCCTGGAGTCCGACGCCCGGGGCTGGGGCCTCGCCGTGGCCGGGCAGCGGCTCCTTGTCCTGCGCCAGGCGCTGCTGGGCTCGGCGCTGCTGCTGGCCTTTTTCGTCGCCTTGCAGGTGTTCCAGGCCCAGACCCGGCGCACCGAGGAGTCCGAGCGCAAATACCGCTCCCTGTTCCAGAGCATGCAGGAGGGCGTGGCCTATTGCCGCGTCGTGTCCGACGCCGAGGGCAGGGCCCGGGACTTCGTGTTCCTGGACGTGAACCCGGCGGCAGAGACGCTCACGGGCATCCCCCGCGAGCGCTACCTGGGCCGCTCGGTCCTGGAGCTGTTTCCCGACCAGCGCGAGAAGCTCTACCGCTGGATCGATTTTCTCGGCACAGTGGCCCGCACCCAGCACACCCGCTCGGGGGAGATGTTCTTCGCCCCCACGCAGCTGTGGTTCTCCGTGCGCGCCTTCAGCTGGGAGCAGGGCTACTTCGCCATGACCGTCAACGACATCACCCGGCGCAGGCTGGTGGAGGAGGAGCAGCGCAGGCAGGCCCTGCACGACCCGCTGACCGACCTGCCCAACCGCCGCCTCTTCCAGGACCGCCTGGAGCAGGCCCTGGCCCAGGTCGACCGCAGCGGGGGCTGCTGCGCCGTGTTCTATATGGACCTGAACGATTTCAAGCAGGTCAACGACACCCTGGGGCACGAATTCGGCGACGCCGTACTGCGCGAGGTGGCCGCGCGCCTGAGGCGGTGCGTGCGCAAGTCCGACACCCTGGCGCGCATCGGCGGCGACGAGTTCACGGCGGTGATCTCCTGCGGCGAGGATCCCGGCACGGTGGGGACGGTGGCGGCCAAGATGCAGGCGGCCCTGGCCGAGCCCGTGCGCGTGGGCGACGTGGATGTGCGCCTGGGCGTGAGCATCGGGGTGAGCCTGTATCCGCACCACGGGGCCGACGCCGCCACGGTGCTGACCCGGGCCGACGCGGCCATGTACCGGGGCAAGGGTGACAGGAGCGTGGCTTTCGTGCTCTATGAGGAGGAGCGGCCTGCGGGCTGAGCCCCGCGTGCCGCGCTACCCCGTCGAGGAGCCCCGGCAGGCGCGCAGGAGAAACGCCCCCGCGCGCCGCGCCGACCCGCGACCCCGGAGGATGCCATGCCCGACGATGTTTCCCCCGCCGCCGACCCCCGGCGCATCGAGCACGACAGCCTGGGGCCCGTGTCCGTCCCCGCCGGCCGGCTGTGGGGCGCGCAGACCCAGCGCGCCCTGGAGCACTTCGCCCGGGGCGGCGAGGCCATGCCCCCCGCCGTTGTCCGCGCCCTGGCGCAGATCAAGATTGCCGCCGCGCGGGCCAACGCGGAGCTCGGGCTGCTGCCCGCCGCCCTGGCCCGGCTGGTGGAGGCCGCCGCGGCCGAGGTGGCCTCGGGCGCCCTGGACGGCCATTTTCCCCTGAGCATCTGGCAGTCGGGCAGCGGCACGCAGACGAACATGAACGTCAACGAGGTGGTGGCCAACCGCGCGGCGCAGCTGGCGGGAGCCGAGCCGGGCCGCAAGGACCCCGTGCACCCCAACGACCATGTGAACCTCGGCCAATCCACCAACGACGCCTTCCCCACGGCCATGCACATGGCGGCCGTCCAGGCCCTGGAGCAGGAGCTGCTGCCCGCCCTGGAGGCCCTGGCCCAGGCCCTGGACGCCAAGGCCGGGGCCTTTGCCGCTGTGGTCAAGATCGGGCGCACCCATTTGCAGGACGCCGTGCCCCTGACCCTGGGCCAGGAGTTTTCGGGCTACGCCGCCCAGGTGGCCGCCGCGGCCCGCGGGGTGCGCGCGGGGGCGCAGGCCCTCCTGCCGGTGCCCCTGGGCGGCACTGCGGTGGGCACGGGCCTTGGCGCGCACCCGCGCTTCGTCGGGCTGGCCGTGGGCCATTTGCGCGCGCTGACGGGCCGGGCTTTCACGCCCGCGCCCAACCGGTTCGCCCTGATGGCGGCCCACGACGGGCTGGTGGCGGCCTCGGGGGCCGTGCGCACGGCGGCCGTGGCGCTGATGAAGATCGCCAACGACGTGCGCTGGCTGGGCTCGGGGCCGCGCTGTGGCCTGGGCGAGCTGCTCCTGCCCGCCAACGAGCCGGGGTCGAGCATCATGCCCGGCAAGGTCAACCCCACCCAGTGCGAGGCCCTGACGATGGCCTGCGCCTATGCCCTGGGCCTGGACGCGGGGCTGGCCGTGGCGGGCAGCCAGGGCAACTTCGAGCTGAACGTCTACAAGCCGTTGCTCATCCACAACCTGCTGGCCATGACCTCGGCCCTGGCCGGGACCGTGGACGGCTTCACGCGGCTGTGCGTGGCCGGGATCGAGGCCGACCGCGAGCGCATCGCGGCCACGGTGGACAAGTCGCTCATGCTGGTCACGGCGCTGGTTCCGGCCATCGGCTACGACATGGCCGCGCGGGTGGCCCTGCTGGCCCACGCCCGGGGCGGCACCCTGCGCGAGGCCTGCCTGGAGCTGGGCTGCCTGGACGCGGAGCGTTTCGACGCGCTCATGGACCCGGCGGGCATGATCCCGGCGACCAGCCCCCACGGCTAGGGGCGCACCTGTGGCGGCGGCATTTGCGCCGGGCGGGGAAATGCGGTAGAAGCGGCGGGCGCGCGCCCGACGGTCCCGACCACAGGCGCGCGACGAACGTTACACGGAGAGTGCAGATGGCCCCGGTGCCCAACAGAATCCAGTACATCGACGGCATCCGCTTCAAGCGCATCCTCATGGCCGCCGCCCAGCGGCTCATCGAGCATTCCGAACACCTCGACGCCATCAACGTCTTCCCCGTGCCCGACGGCGACACCGGCAGCAACATGGCCGGAACCATGCGCTCCATCGTGGACGGCTCGGCCGACGCCCTGGACTCGTCCATCGAGGCCATGAGCCAGGTCATCGCCGAGGCCGCGCTGCTGGGCGCCCGGGGCAACTCGGGGGTCATTCTGGCCCAGTTTTTCTGCGGGTTTTCCGAGGGGGTCAAGGACCTGGTGCGCGTGTCCCCGCGCGAGTTCGCCCTGGCCGTCTCCCGCGCGGCGGACCGCGCCCGCGAGGCCATGGCCTCGCCCAAGGAGGGCACCATCCTCACGGTGATCACCGACTGGGCCGATCACCTGCGCGGCAACTGCGAGAAATACCGCGATTTTCCCGAGCTGCTGCTCGATTCCCTGGAGCGCGCCAAGCAGTCCCTGCGCGAAACCACCGAAAAGCTGGCCAGCCTCAAGGCCGCCGGGGTGGTGGACGCCGGGGCCCAGGGGTTCGTCTACCTGCTGGACGGCATCCAGGACTTCGTGGAGCGCGGCCGGGTGGACCGCCGGGCCGAGAAGACCATGCTCGCCGCCGACCGCCCCGCCGTGGGCGAGGTCCAGGAGCGCGTGGCCGTGGAGTCCCTGGATTTCCGCTACTGCACCGAGTGCCTGGTGCGCGGCAAGGGTATCGACCGTGACGCCCTGCGCGCGCGCCTGGAGCCCCTGGGCGACAGCCTCATCGTGGCCGGAACGCCCACGGTGGTCCGCGTGCATGTGCATACCAACGAGCCGGAAACGGTGTTCGAGATCGCCCGGGCTGCGGGCGAGGTCACGCGGCGCAAGGTGGACGACATGCTGCGCCAGCATCGCGACCTGGTGACCCGCGCCCGCCAGCGCGTGGGCATCGTCACCGACTCGTGCTGCGACCTGCCCGCCGAGTTCATGAAGACCCACGGCATCCGTTTCGCGCCGCTGACCCTGGCCCTGGACGGCCAGGAATTCGTGGACAAGATCGAGATTTCCCCCGAGGAGTTCAATGACCGCCTGCGCGGCGCGCGCGTGGCCAAGACCTCGCAGCCCGCGCCCCAGCGCTTCAAGGAGCTCTACGAGGCCATGCTCCGGGAATACGGCGACGTTGTGGCCGTGCACCTGACGGGCGGGGCCAGCGGCACCTATCAGGCTGGGCTGAACATGGCCCGCCAGGTGGACGCCGAGCACATCGCCGTGCTGGACAGCCACACCCTGACCGTGGCCCTGGGGCTGGCCGTGCGCGAGGCCGCCCTGGCCGCCGGGCTGGGCATGGACGCCGAGGCCGTGCGCGCCGTGGCCCAGGAGGCCATCGACAAGGTGCGCATCTTCGTGACCCTGGATACCCTGGACTTCGCCGTGCGCGGCGGGCGGGTGAGCAAGGGCCAGGGGCTGGTGGCCAAGGTCCTGCGCATCAAGCCCGTGCTGACCTTCGACCGCCAGGGCAAGGCCCAGGTCATCGCCAAGGGCCTTGGCGCGCTGCACGCCCAGCGCAAGCTCTTCGCCCATGTGCGCGCCTACGCCGAGGGCCGCAAGAACCTGCGTTTCGCCGTGGCTCACGTCGCCGCCCCGCAAACCGCCGAGCGCTACCGCAGGATGCTCTGGGACACCTTCGGCGTGGAGCCCCTCTACGTCAGCGAGGCCTCCCCGGTGCTTGGCTGCTACTCCGGCCTGGGCGCCGCCGCCATCGCCGTGCTGGGGGATTGAGGCCGCCGCACGGCACCTTGCATCCCGAGACACAACGAAAGCTCCCCCGCCGCCGGGCATCCGGCGGCGGGGGAGTTTTTTGCGTTCCGGGGCCTTTGCCCCGGGCGGGTCAGCTTGGCTACTTGCCCATCCAGGCGTTCACCTGGGCCTCGTTTTCCTTGATGAAGCGCTTGGCGTTCTCGTAGCGGTCGGCGCCGGGCTCCTGGTTCCAGGCCATGACCATCTGGAGCTGGCCCGCATCCTTCCAGGCGAAGTTGTCCAGCAGGGCGTAGACCTCGGGCATGTCGGCCTTCAGGCCCTTGCGCACGATGGTGTCGATGTGCTCCTCCTCGCCCAGGACGCCCTTGGGGTCGGCCAGGTACTTGAGGTCCCACTTGCCGAACATCCAGTGCGGCGACCAGGCGGTGACAGCCACCCACTTCTTGTTCTTGATGGCGTCGGCCAGGGCGGCGGTCATGGTGGCGCCCGAGCCTTCCATCAGCTCGAATTCCAGGCCGTAGTCCTTGATCACCTGCTCGGACAGGCGCATCACGCCCGCGCCGGGGTCGATGCCGATGATCTTGCCGTCGAACTTGTCCTTGTGGGCGTTCAGGTCGGCGATGGAATCCACCGCGACGTAGGAGGGCACGGCCCAGCCGAGCTTGGCCCCGCCAACGACGGGCCCGAGGTTCTCCACCTTGTCCTTGACCTTGGCCAGATAGTCGGCGTGGGTCACGGGCAGCCAGGCGGTGACCATGCCGTCCACGTCGCCGGTGGCCACGGCCTGCCACATGGCCGCGGCGGCCACAGGCAGGATTTCCACCTCGTAGCCCATCTTCTCCTGGAGCACGGCCTGGACCACGGTGGTGCTGGCGGCGGCGCAGTCCCATTCGACATAGGCCAGGCGGACCTTGCCCTTGCCTGCCGCCTGGGCGGGGGCGGTCATCAGGGCGGCCAGGGCCGCCAGGGCCAGGGTCAGCATAAGTTTCTTGAACATGGGTCCTCCTTGGGTTTCCGTTCGTTTCGTGAAAGTCAGCTCGTTTCCTGAAAGTCAGCTTTTCTGGGTTCTTGCGCCGACCTTTTGCAGCACGCGGTCGAGGATGATGGCCACGATGACGATGCCCACGCCAGCCTCGAAGCCCGCGCCCATCTGCAAGCGCTGGATGGCCTTCCAGACCTCGCCGCCCAGGCCCTTGGCGCCGATCATGGCCGCGATGACGACCATGGACAGGGCCAGCATCACCGTCTGGTTCACCCCGGCCATGATGGTCGGCGTGGCCAGGGGCAGCTCCAGCTTCATCAGCCGCTGCCAGCGGTTGGAGCCGAAGGCCTCGGCGCATTCCACCAGCTCGCGCGGCACCTGGCGGATGCCCAGGCAGGTCAGGCGGATGGCCGGGGGCATGGCGAAGACCACCGTGGAGAAGATGGCCGCGACCTTGCCCAGCCCGAAGAAGGGGATGGCCGGAATGAGATAGACGAAGGCGGGCATGGTCTGCATCACGTCCAGCACGGGCATCACCACGCGGTTCACCGGGCGGTACATGGCCGCCAGGATGCCCAGGGGCACGCCGATGAGGATGGCCGTCAGCGTGGCGATGAGCACCAGCGCGATGGTGCTGACCGTGGCGCTCCACAGCCCGAGGTTCCAGATGAGCCCAAGGCCCAGGAAGGTGAACAGCGTCACCCCGCGGCTCTTGCGCGTGAGCCAGAAGGCCAGGGCGGTGAAGATGGCGATGAGCACCAGCGGGGGCAGGGCCATGAGCCCGCGCTCCAGCACCGAGAGCACACCGTCCATGACCACCGAGAAGCCCTTGGTGGCAAAGGAGAAATGTTCGACGAGGAAGTCGATGGCCGCTTCGAGGCCCTGGCCGAGGGGCAGCTTGGGAATGGTCGTCATTGGGCGTTCCCTCCCCGCTCGGCGATGGCGCCAAGCAGCGACCCGCGAACCACAACGCCCTTGAGGCGGCCCCGGGTGTCCACCACGGGCAACGGGTGGGGCAGGTCGTGGATGATCTGGATGAGCTCCGCGGCCGGGGTTTCGGGGCTGACGGAGGCGATGGGCCGGGTCATGGCCTCGGAGAGGTCCGTGCCGCCGCGCTCGCGCAGGGCCACGCATGCCTCGGCGGTGACGATGCCCGCCACGGCGTGGGCATCGTCGAGGACGAACAGCGAGCCGATGGCCGCCTTCTTCATCTTGCGCAGGGCCGCGCGGGGGCCGTCGGTGCCCAGGTAGGCCACGGCCTCGGATTTCTTCATGACCATGTCGGCCGTGAGCACCTTGGTGATGTCCACGTCCTCCACGAAGCGCGCCACATAGTCATTGGCCGGGTTGGTCAGGATCTCCTCGGGCGTGCCCACCTGGACGATGGCGCCGTCCTTCATGAGCACGATGCGCCGCCCGAGCTTGAGGGCCTCGTCCAGGTCGTGGCTGATGAACAAGATGGTCTTGCGCATCTCGTCCTGGAGGTTCAGCAGTTCGTCCTGCATGTCGCGGCGGATGAGCGGGTCCAGGGCGCTGAAGGCCTCGTCCATGAGCAGGACATCGGGGTCCAGGGCCAGGGCGCGGGCCAGGCCCACGCGCTGCTGCATGCCGCCCGAGAGCTGGCGCGGGGCGGCGTCCTCCCAGCCGGCCAGGCCCACCAGGGCCAGGGCCTGCATGGCCTTTTCGCGGCGTTCGTCGGGCGCCACGCCCTTGATCTCCAGGCCGTATTCCGTGTTCTGGACCACACTGCGGTGGGGGAAGAGGGCGAAATTCTGGAAGACCATGCCCAGTTTCTCCAGGCGCAGGCGGCGCAGGCCTTCGGCGTCCAGGGCGCGGATGTCCGTGCCGTCGATGAGAACGCGCCCGGCGGTGGGCTCCAGCAGGCGGTTGACGCAGCGCACCAGCGTGGACTTGCCGCTGCCCGACAGGCCCATGACCACCACGATCTCGCCCTCGGCGACCTCGAAGCTGGCGTTGTTCACGCCCACGCCAAGGCCGGTCTTCTTGAGTATCTCCTCTTTGCCCAGGCCGCTTTCCAGCAGCTTGAGGGCGCGTTCGGGGTGCGGCCCGAATATCTTGAAGAGGTTTTCGACAACTATCTTGCTCATCTGTTCTCCTGGAAGAGGTGTTGCGTCCGCAGGCGCTGCGGACGCCGGGAGAGCCCCGCCGACCGGATCGGCGGCGGGACGGGCGCGGTCCGTCCGCACGGGGCGGAGCGGGCGGCGCGGATCAGGCCAGGGGGTAGCGGCCGCGCAGGCCGCAAGGAAGCGCCGGGACATCGGGCCGGGGCGCGCGGGCCCCGGTGTGGCCGATTCGGTGTGTCTCTGTTGGGCTCATATGGCGAGAAAAGGCGTCGGGCATGATGACCAGGGCGCTTCGGTGTTGCGATGTGTCGCGCAATGCGTCGTGTCTTGGTCGTTGTGTTTCGTGTTGCATCATCGAGTGCTTCTGTATCGTGCGCATGTCGCAAAATGCTGCGTAGCGTGAAATTTGTGCTGGCAGATAACGCTGTATTGTATACTTGCCCGGGTTGCTTTTGTCAAATGCATGAAAATCTCTAGCTGAGTAGAGATGAGTTTCAGTTTTTCGCGTTTACGGGGAATCAGGTGGATTTAGGGGATTATCCCTTGATGATGCGCGGGAAAACGGGAAATTGCGCCTGTGTCCGCCATTTTCCTGGCGGCGGGGCGCGAGGCGGGCGCGCCTGCGTCGGATTTTTCCGGCGCAGGCGCGATCTTTTGGCTCATGTATCCGGAATGCCTAGAGTTCTTTCAGGGCGGCTACCGTCTGCTGCATGGCCTTCTTGCCGTCCTCGAAATACATGAGCGCGTTGTCGGCGGCGAACAGCGGGTTGGGGATGCCCGCGAAGCCCGCCGAGAGGCTGCGCTTGACCACAACCACCGTGCGGCAGGCGCGCACGTCGATGATCGGCATGCCCGCGATGGGGCTGGCCGGGTCGGTCTTGGCCAGGGGGTTGACCACGTCGTTGGCGCCAAGGACGATGGCCACGTCCACCTGGGGCAGCTCGGGGTTGATGTCGTCCATCTCGCGCAGCTTGTCGTAGGGCACCTCGGCCTCGGCCAGGAGCACGTTCATGTGCCCGGGCATGCGTCCGGCCACGGGGTGGATGGCGAATTCCACCGTGGCGCCCCGGGCCTCCAGCAGCAGCATCAGCTCGCGCACGGCGTGCTGGGCCTGGGCCACGGCCATGCCGTAGCCCGGCACGATCGCCACGCGCCGCGCGCCGTCCAGGAGCATGGCCACCTCCTCGCCCGAGGTGGCCTTGACGCGGCCGGCGTAGAGGTCGTCCTGCCCGCCCCCGGCCTGCCCCGCCGCCGGGGCCAGGGCTCCGCCGAAGAGCACGTTGGCCAGGGAGCGGTTCATGGCCCGGCACATGATGCGCGTCAGGATGATGCCCGAGGCGCCCACCAGGGAGCCGGAGATGATCAGGACGTTGTTTTGCAGCACGAAGCCCGTGGCCGAGGCCGCGAGGCCGGAGTAGGAGTTGAGCAGGGCGATGACCACGGGCATGTCCGCCCCGCCGATGGCCACCGTGAGCAGCACGCCGAGCACGGCGGCGGCGGCGGTCATGGCCCAGTAGAGCTCCGTGGACTGCGGCGCGGCGATCATGGCCGCGCCGAGGCCCAGGGTCGTCGCCGCCGCCAGCGCCCCGGCCAGCCGCTGCAGGGGGAAGCTCACCGCCCCCTCCCAGAACAGGCGCTGGAGCTTCACGAAGGCCACCAGGCTGCCGAAGAAGGTCACGCCGCCGATGAGCCCCGAGGCCGCCGTGGCGGCCAGGGTCGCGGTGTCGCCCGCCAGGGCGGCCGCGCCGGGCGAGCCCATGACCTCCTCGAAGGCCGCCCCCGCCACCAGCACCGAGGCCGCGCCGCCGAAACCGTTGAACAGCGCGACCAGCTGCGGCATGGCCGTCATCTCGATGCGCACGGCGGCGACGGCGCCAAGCAGCGCGCCCACCAGCAGCCCGGCCAGGATGTACTCGAAGCCCAGGATGCTGCGGTCCAGCAGCGTCACGACCACGGCCAGCAGCATGCCCAGGGCCGAGAGCAGGTTGCCGCGCACGGCCGAGCGCGGGTGGGTCAGGCCCTTGATGCCCAGGATGAACAGGACCGCCGCAGCCAGATACGCGAGGTTGATGATGCCTGTGCCCATGGCCTCAGTCCTTCCTGCGGAACATGGCCAGCATGCGGTGGGTGACCAGGAAGCCGCCCACCACGTTGACCGTCGCCAGGACGACCGCCGCCGTGCCCAGGGCGGTGGTCAGGGCCGTGTGGCCGCTGCCCGCCGAGAGCAGGGCGCCGATGACCGTGATGCCCGAGATGGCGTTGGTCCCGGACATGAGCGGGGTGTGCAGCGTGGGCGGCACCTTGGTGATGACCTCGAAGCCCACGAAGACCGCGAGCACGAAGATGGTCAGGCCGATGACGAGGGTTTCCATGCGTTGCCTCCGTTGTGGCGGGCCTAGGCGCCGCCCCGGTCCAGGCGCTCCAGGACCAGGGGATGCACGACCTTCCCGTCCCGGGCGACACAGGTTCCGGCGACGATCTCGTCGTCCTTGTGGATGTCCACGACGCCGCCCTGGCTCATGTTGAGCAGCATGGCGGTCACGTTTTTCGCATACATGCGGCTGCCGTCCACGGCCAGGTCCGAGGGCGCGTTGGTCGGCCCGAGGATGGTCACGCCGTGGTCGGTGACGGTTTCGTCCGGCCGGGTCAGCTCGCAGTTGCCGCCCGTGGCCGCCGCCAGGTCCACGACCACGGATCCGGGCTGCATGGCCCGGACCATCTCGGCCGTGACCAGCACCGGCGCCTTGCGCCCGGGCACGGCGGCGGTGGTGATGACCACGTCGCTGGCCGCCACCACGCGGGCCATCAGCTCGCGCTGGCGGCGGTAGAATTCCTCGCCCAGGGCCTTGGCGTAGCCGCCCTGGTCCTCGGCGTCCCCGGCGTCCAGCTCCATCTCCACGAACTTGGCGCCCAGGCTCTGAACCTGCTCGCGCACCGCCGGGCGCACGTCGTAGGCCTCGACCACGGCCCCCAGCCTGCGGGCCTGGGCGATGGCCATGAGCCCGGCCACGCCCACGCCGACCACGAAGACCCGGGCCGGGGCCACGGTGCCTGCGGCGGTCATGAGCATGGGGAACATCTTGGGCAGGTGGTCGGCCGCCAGGAGCACGGCCTTGTAGCCCGCCAGGGTGGCCATGGACGACAGCACGTCCATGCCCTGGGCGCGGCTGATGCGCGGGATGAGCTCCAGGGCGAAGAGCGCGGCGCCCGTGGCGGCGACGGCCTGGGCCACGGCGGGGTCGGCGGTGGGGTCGGCCAGGCCGATGAGCACCTGCCCGGAGCGCAGCAGGGCGATGTCGTCCCGCCCGGGGCCGGGGTTGGCTCCCGGCGTGCGGACCATGAGCAGCACGTCGGCCCCGGCGATGAGCGCGGCCCGGTCGGGCTCCACGCGGGCGCCCCGGGCCTGGTAGTCGGCGTCGGCGATGCCCGCGCCCAGGCCCGCGCCCGCCTGCACCACGACCTCGAAGCCGGCCTTGAGCAGCTGCGGCAGCACGCCGGGCACCAGGGCCACCCGGCGCTCGCCGGGGAAGGTTTCCTTGGGGACAGCCAGGATCATCGTCCGCCCTCCTGTTGGGGACCGTCCGGAAAAGTGCCCCAGCCTATCCGACTTCGGCGGCAAAGGCCATACGCGGGGCCGAGGCGGCCCGCCTCAAGTGCCGGAGAAGACCGCCTCGGCCCAGGCCACGGCCTTGTAGTGGGCTATGGCCGCCGTCAGTGGGGCGACGTCCAGGCCCTGGGCCAGGGTCTCCACCGCCTCCCAGTCGGCGGCCTCGTATGCCTTGAGCAGCCGCAGCCAGCGGGCCTGGCGGTTGTCCTCCCGGCCCGTCAGGGCGTCCAGCAGGGGCGCGGGCAGGGGCAGGTGCCCCGCCACCTCGGTCATGGGCATGCGCAGCAGCGGCTCCAGCAGCGAGAACAGCCCGAGCAGGAATGCCTCGTCGGGGTTGTCGCGCCCCTCGGGCCGGGCCCCGGCCAGAAGCTCCAGGAACTTGCCGCGCTGGGCGGAGAGCAGCAGGAGGTGGCGGGCCGTGGGGCCGGGGGCCAGGTCCGTGAGCACGGCCACCCGCAGCCAGTTCTTGAGCATCTTCCAGCCGAGCATGAGCATGGCCTGGCGCAGGGAGCCGATGCGCTCGGGAAAGCCGAAGGCCGGTGAGTTCAGGTAGGCCAGCAGGCGGAAGCTCAGGCTCGCGTCGGCGCCCAGGGTCCGGGCCAGCTCGTCGAAGTCCGGCTCGGGATGCTCGATGGCCGCCAGCAGGCGGAAGCGCGAGGTCTCGTGGGACGTGGCCCGGCGGGCCTGGACCGTCTCGGGGCAAAAGAGGAAGTCGCCCTGGATCAGGTCGGCTCCCAGGCGGCGGGCCAGGGCCAGGCGGGCGATGTCGTCCACCCCGCGGGCCAGCAGCAGCGCCCCGCCCTTGGGCAGCGCCCGGGCCTGGCCCCGGGCGCGCTCGACGTCGTCCAGGCCAAGGAGCAGCACATCCGCCGAAGCCCGTACGGCGTTGTCGGCCCGGGCGGCCTCGCCCAGGTCCAGGGCCACGGCGAAGCCGTCGGCGCGAAAGCCGTTGAGGGCCTGGGCCGCCGAGGCGGGCAGCCCGTCGCACCCCGGAATCTCGATGACCATGCGCTCGCTGGGCAGGGCGTAGGGTGTTTCGTCCAGGATGGACCGTTCCCCGAAGCTGACCAGCACCTTGCGCCCCGGGCCGAAGAGGGTGTCCGCGAGGGAGATGAGCCCGGCGGCGATGCCCGGCACCGGGTCGGGCAGGTCGTCCGGGGCGCAGTCCTCCCGGGCGCCGGATTCCTGGCGAAGCTCCGGGCCGAAGGTCACGGCGTAGCCCCAGGTGTGCAGGTGCTCGTCGAAGACCGGCTGGCGCACGAAGAGCCGGGAGCACAGCGCAAGGGGCGTTTCCTGCGGCGGCTTGTCCGCCGGGCCCTGGCCGGGGCCGCCTGCGTCGGGGGGGAAGCTCATCCTTGAATACTATCCCACCCGTACGGCCCGGGCAACACATTCCGCGCCGGCTTTGACAACCCGCCGGGATGCCCGTAGACGGCGGGGTACGGCGGCGCCCCGCGCCCCGGCGCCCGTCCACGCTGAAGGAGCCCCCCATGACCTATACGATCAAGGAACTGCTGCGCATGCAGGTCGCGCCCGCCCTGGGCTGCACCGAGCCCGTGGCCATCGCCCTGGCGGCGGCCGCCGCCGTTTCGCTCCTGCCCCCCGGGCCCGTCGAGGGCCTGGCCCTGTGGGTGGACCCGAACATCTACAAGAACGGCCTGGCGGTGATCATCCCCGGCACCGGCGGCCTGTGCGGGCTGGACATGGCGGCCGCCCTGGGCGCCGAGGGCGGCGACCCGGCCCTGGGCCTGGAGGTGCTCGAGCCCGTGGACGACGCGGCCGTGGCCCGGGCGCGGGCCCTGGTGGACGCGGGCGCGGTGGGCGTGGACCTGCTGGAGGACCACCGCGGGCTCTATGTGCGCGTGTGCGCGACCCGGGCCGGGCGCCGGGCCGAGGCCGTCATCGAGGGCGTGCATGACAATATCGCCGCCCTGTCGCGCGACGGGGAGCCCGTGGCGGACAGTCCGCTGCTTGGGCGCGGCGGCGCGCGCGACGGCCGCCCCCTGGAGGACCTGGAGGCCTGGCTGCGCGCCCAGTCGCTGGCGGGGCTGCTGGCGCTGCCGGATGCGCTGGACCAGGAGGACCTGGATTTCCTGGAGCAGGGGGTGCGCCACAACCTGCGCCTGGCCGAGCACGGCCTGGAGCACGCCGTGGGCCTGGGGGTGGGCCGGGCCCTGGAGCGCCTGGCCAGCCGGGGGCTGCTTGGGCGGGACATGCTTTCCGCCGCGCGCATCCTGACCTCTGCGGCCGCCGACGCGCGCATGGGCGGGGCCAAACTTCCGGCCATGAGTTCCGCAGGGTCGGGCAACCACGGGCTGACGGCCATCCTGCCCATCCAGGCCGTGGCCGGTTTTGTCGACGCCCCGGACCGCGCGCGCCTGGAGGCCGTGGCCCTGTCCCACGCGGTCACGGCCTATGTGAAGGCACACACGGGGCGGCTGTCGGCCGTGTGCGGCTGCTCCGTGGCCGCCGGGGCGGGGGCGGCCGCGGGCGTGGCGCGGCTTTTGGGCGGCGACGCGGCCCAGGTGGCCGGAGCCATCAAGAACCTCATCGAGGACCTGGCCGGGGTCATCTGCGACGGCGCCAAGGCGGGCTGCGCCCTGAAGCTGGCCACCGCCGCGGGCACCGCCGTGCAGGCCGCACTGTTCGCCATGCAGGGCGTCAACGTCAGCCATACCGACGGCATCGTCGGCGCCTCGCCCGAGCAGACCATGCGCAACGTGGGCACCCTGTCCACCCAGGGCATGGTCGAAACCGACCGCACCATCCTGCGCATCATGCTGGAGAAGCGCTTTTCGGGGCTGTAGGCCGTTGCCGGGCCGGTCCTGATCGGCTCCCATCCCGGTGCGCAGCAGACTGTGGCCGGCGGTGCATTGCCCGCCGGTCTTTTTCTTGTGGATAAATGGCCCTTTTGTGGCGTATAAAATGAACCACTCATTGGACGGCTGGACGCAGCGCGAAGTCCGGGGCCGGGAATCCGGCTGCGGGCCGCCCGTCCCGGTCTTCTTGAAGCGTCAGGCAAGGAGGGCTGCGTGATGTTGCGACGGTTCAGTATTGGTAAAAGAATATTTCTTGTGCTTTTGGTTATGGCGTTGTTCATCGTCGCAGTGGTGGCCGCGTTTCTTTCCAATGCGGGAACCATCCGCGACATCAGCGTCACGGAAATCAACGACCAGATGGTCGCGGGGCAGAAGCAGAAGCTCCAGGTGGCGACCATGACCATCGCCGAGACCCTGGGAGCCCTGCTGCGCGACGAGCCCGACCCCGCGCGCCGGGTGGAGATGATCCGCGCCGCCGTGGACCCCATCCGCTTCGAGGCCGACAAGTCCGGCTATTTTTTCGTGTACGAGGGCACCGTGAACGTGGCCCTGCCGACCAGCAAGGACAAGCAGGGCACCGACCTGGGCGGCCTGAAGGACAAGAGCGGCGTGTATTTCGTGCGCCAGATGGCCGAGCTGGCGTCCAGGGGCGGCGGGTTCGTGCAGTATGTCTGGCCCAAGCCCGGAGCGGGCGAGCAGCCCAAGCTGTCCTACGCCGTCAGCATCCCCGGGACGCCCTACTGGATCGGCACCGGGGTGTACATCGACAACGTGGAGGCCGCCAAGGCGTCCATCGCCGGGACCATCTCCCAGGTCGTTGCCGCCAGCACGACCTGGATCGTGGGCGTTCTGGCGGGGGTGTTCCTGGTGCTGGTGCTGCCCCTGACGGTGCTCATCGTGCGCAGCATCACCCGGCCCATCGCCCAGGCCGCCTGGGCGGCGGAGGAGATCGCGGGGGGCAACTACGCCGTGACCCTGGACGCCCGGGGCCGCGACGAGGCCGCCCACCTGGAGCGGGCCCTGAACAGCATGGCCGCGACCCTGCGGCGCAACATCGAGGAGATCACCGCCAAGACCACCGAGGCGCAGGAAAAGGCCGCCGCCGCGCACGCCGCCCAGGCCGAGGCCGAGCAGGCCAAGGCCCAGGCCGAGCGCGCCCGGGCCGCGGGGCTGCTGGACGCCGCCGAACGGCTGGGCCGCATGGTGGAGCACGTTTCCGCCGCCACCGAGGAAATGTCGGCCCAGGCCGACGAGATCAGCAGCGGGACCGACGTGCAGCGCGACCGGCTCCAGGCCACGGCCACGGCCATGGAGGAGATGAACGCCACGGTGCTGGAGGTGGCGCGCAACGCGGGCGCCGCCGCCGAGCGCGGCGCGGAGGTGCAAAGCCGCGCCCGCGAGGGCGCCGACGTGGTGGCGCGCTCGATGCGGGCCATGAACACCACCCGCGAGCAGGCCCGCGCCCTCCAGCAGAGCATGGACGCCCTCGGCCAGCAGACCGAGGCCATCGGCCGGATCATGACGGTGATCACCGACATCGCCGACCAGACGAACCTGCTGGCGCTGAACGCGGCCATCGAGGCGGCGCGGGCGGGCGACGCCGGGCGCGGCTTCGCCGTGGTGGCCGACGAGGTGCGCAAGC
>NZ_JALNWM010000032.1 GCF_023230885.1 Desulfocurvus sp.
GATCGAGATGGACTCCCTGGCCGTGGCGCCCGTGGACGGGCAGGCGGGGGGCATCGGCATGGAAGCCCCGCCCCCCGGCTACATGGAGCAAAGCCGCGCGGCCGACCAGAGGCGGCGCGCCTTTTTCGACTACCTCGACGCCGTGGCGGCCGCCGTGCACGCCCGCAGGCTGGACGGCGGGAACGAAGACCTCATCGGCGTGGCCACCTTCGCTTTCATGAGCCTTGGCGACGGCACCTTCAGTGCCCCCGTCCTGCGCCAAAGCTCCGGCTCGGCGGCCCTGGACGCCGCCGCGCGCCAGGCCATCGCCGCCGCCAGCGGCACGGTGCGCCGCCCCGCCCTCCTGGGCCGGGGCGACATCCCCATCCTTTTGCAGGTCAAATACCAGTACGGGCTGCGCTGAGGTTCACCCGGACGGGCTCTTCGCCTCGCCGTTTCGGCCCGCCAGCCCGGCCTGCAAGGGGTTGCCGGTCCGGGTGTTCCGGCACGGCCCAGGCTCCCCGAGGGCAGGCGTGCCCGGCCCTGGCCCGATGCGTTTTAAGCCCAGCCGGAAATCAGCGTCCGGGCTCGAACAGGCGCAGCAGATCCGCGTAGCCCTCGCGCTGCATCTCCTCGCGGGGGATGAAGCGCAACGCCGCCGAGTTGATGCAGTAGCGCCGCCCCGTGGGGGCCGGGCCGTCGTCGAAGACGTGCCCGAGGTGGCTGCCCGCCCCCCGGCTGCGGACCTCGGTGCGCACGGCCCACAGGCTATGGTCCTCGTGGGCGGTTACGGCCTCGGGGGCCAGCGGGCGGGTGAAGCTCGGCCAGCCCGTGCCGGAGTCGAACTTGTCCGTGGAGGCGAACAGTGGCTCCCCGGACACCACGTCCACATAGATGCCCTGGCGGTGCTCGTTCCAGTAGGGATTGTCGAAGGGCGCCTCGGTGCCGCCCTCCTGGGTCACATGATACTGCAACGGGCTCAGGGTCTGCCGGAGCCGTTGCCTGTCGGCCGGGCCGCAGCCCGAAGGCGCGGCAGTGTCGTCGTGGCGCATGGTTTCCTCCCGGGCGGGCGCTCCCGCCCCGTGCGGCCCGGCCAGGGCCGACGGCGGGCAGGACGCCGCCGCCAGCAGGGCCAGGGCAATGATGGCCGTCTTGGTGTCCATGATCTCTCCCGGGGCGCCTGTGCGCCCCATGCACCAAGAATCAGCACGAATGCCCGGCGCGTCAAATGCCCGTGCCCGGCGCCCCCGGGGGCCGGACGGACGTGCCCCGGGGGCGCGTCAGCGGGCCGCCACGCGCCGGACGGTGCCGTCGCCCCGGCAGGCCACCCACACCCCGCCGTCGCGGTCGCAGACCACGGCCACGGGTTCGGCCAGCCCGGCGGCCAGCACCGAGCGGACTCCGCCGGGCTCCAGGCGCACGACCTCCCCGGCCGCCGTGTCGGCCGCCACCAGGCGCCCGCGCCGGTCCAGCGCCAGGGCGCCCGGGGCGGCGGGCAGGCCGTGGCCCGCGTCCAGCCACAGGCGCTGGCCGTCGGCCATGACGCAGGCCACCCGCCCGCTCTGGGCGTCGGCCACATAGAGCAGCCCGTGGGCATCCAGGGCCAGGGCCTGGGGGCGGCCCAGGCCCTCCAGCACTTCGGCCCGCCCCGGGCCGGGCCCCGCGCCATCGGCCCCCCGGCAGGCCCCCAGCCCCAGGGCCGCGCCCAGCGCCAGCCCCAGGGCACACAGCGTCACGCCCCGGCGCATGGTTCCACCCCCCGTTCCTGGAACACCTCGCGGACCACGGCCGCAGCGCGCAGCGCCGCCGGGAACCCCGCGTAAACGGCCATCTGGATGACCACCTCGACGATCTCGGCGGGCCGCACGCCCACGTTGAGCGCGCCGTGGACGTGTACCGCCAGTTGCGGCGCGGCGTTGCCCAGGGCCGCCAGGGCGGCCACGGTGGCTATCTCGCGCTCGCGCAGGCCAAGCCCCGGGCGCGAATACACGTCCCCAAAGGGAAACTCGATCACATAGCGCGCCAGGTCCGGCGCGAACCCGGCAAGGGAATCCAGGACCTTGCGCCCCGCGTCCCCGTCGATCTGCCCCAGTCGTTCCAGTCCCCTGGCGTAGCGTTGGTCGTCCATGCGCACCTCCTTGGCTCGACACTTGACGCGACGCTACGCCCGGCTTATCAAGACATCCAATATATTTTGAAATGGCTATCAAGACGCGGAGCATATCAATATGGAGCTGCGCCAGTTGCGCCACTTCGTGGCCGTGGCCGAGGAGCTGCATTTCGGCAGGGCCGCACAGCGGTTGAACATTTCCCAGCCGCCCCTGTCCCAGTCCATCCGCAGGCTCGAGGACGAGCTGGGAGCCCCGCTGCTGGCGCGCACCAGCCGCAGCGTGACCCTGACGCCGGAAGGCGGGGTCTTCCTGCCCGAGGCGCGGGCCATCCTGGCCCGGGCGGACCACGCCGCGCGCGCCGTGGGGCTCATGGCCCGGGGCGACGGGGGCATGCTGCGCATCGGGCTCGTGGGCCCGGCCCTGGAGGGCGGGCGCCTGCCCTGCCTGATCCGCGCCTTCTGTCAGGAAAGCCCCCAGGTGCGCGTCCAGCTCGACCAGCTGAACTCCATGGAGCAGCTGGCCATGCTGCGCGAGGGCAGGCTGGATGTGGGCGTGGTGCGCCTGTTCCAGAAGCACGCCAAGGGGCTGGTGGTCCGCCACTACGCCAGCGAGCCCTACGTCCTGGCCCTGCCCGAGGGCCACCGCCTGGCCGCCAGGGCCGTGGTGCCCCTGGCGGACCTGGATGGCGAGCCGCTGCTCATCTTCCAGCGCCACGCCAACCCGCAGCTCTACGACGCCATCGTGGGCGCCTTCAGCGAGGCCGGAGTCTGCCCCGACCTGCTGCACGTCTCGCTGGTCAAGCACACCACCACGGCCCTGGTGGCCGCCGGGCTGGGCGTGACCCTGCTGCCCCGGGGCATGGTCAGCGTGCCCCGGGCCGGGGTCCACATCCGGCCCCTGGAGGGCCGCCTGCCCCTGGTGACCTTCTCCGTGGCCTGGAATCCGGAAAACGAGACCCCGCTGGTGCGCCGTTTCGTGGAGGCCGTCCTGACCAGCCACGCCGAGGGCTGCGCCCCCGGGCCCAGGCCAAGCCCCGGGCCCTGAAACGCGAAAAACCCCGCCATGCGGGGTTTCTCGCGCCGGACGCGGTTCCGTCCCTGCCCGGCGCGGGGCGCCGGGGGCCGGGTTCAGGCCCAGCCCTGGAACACCCGCCCGGCCTCGGCCTCGATGGCCGTCTTGCGCTCGCGCAGGTCGGTGGCCAGCGGCTCGTGGCGCGTCCGGGCCGACAGCAGGTCGTCGGCATAGCGCCGCAGGGCCCGCGAGATGTCGCTGGAACTGGCTGTGGACAGGCGGGCCGCCGTCCACACGGCCAGCAGGTCTTCGCGCTGGGACACGGGGTCCGCCGGGGTCAGGGCGCGGGCGGGGCCGCCGGGGGCAGCGCCTGCGCCAGGGCCTTGATGAGCGTCAGGTTCGACTCGGTCTTGGCCTGCAACGCGGCGATGCGCGCGCCCTGCTCCTCGGTCAGCACCGTCAGCGCCCGGACCTGGGTTTCCAGGGCCTGGATGCGCTGCTCCTGGGCGTCCAGGCGCTTGCGGGCCAGGGCATCGGTGTCGGCCAGGGCCGGGGCGGCCAGCAGGGCCGCCAGGACCAGGGCGATGAACAATACGGACGGACGCATGGCACACCTCCGGTCTGCTCCGGCCGGGGTTGCCCCCGCGCCGGGAATGATTAGCTCCTTTGGCAGAACACACGAGAACGAGGAGCGCGTCAAGTGTCCGCAACCCTGCATGTCACCTGCCCCGCCTGCGCGGGGGTCAACCGTGTGCTGGCCGACCGGCTGGGCGGCGGCCCGGTGTGCGGCCGCTGCCGGGCGGAGCTGCTGCCCGGGCGGCCAGCGGAGCTGGACGGCCCCGGGCTGGAGCGCTTCATCGCGCGCAACGACCTGCCCGTGGTGGTCGACTTCTGGTCGCCGGGCTGCGGCCCGTGCCGGATGATGGCCCCGCAGTTCGACCAGGCCGCCCGGGAGCTGGCCCCCGGCGTGCTGCTGGCCCGCTGCGACGTGAGCGCCGCCCAGGACGCGGCCGCGCGCCACGCCGTGCGCGGCGTGCCGACCCTGATCCTCTTCCGCCGGGGGCGCGAGGCCGCGCGCATCAGCGGCGCCCTGCCCGTCGGGGACATCACGGCCTGGGTCCGCGCCGCCCTGTAGGCAGCCGTGCGCCCTCAGGCGCGCGAGTCCAGCAGGGCCCCCGCCACGATCTCGGGCACCTTGGCCGCCCCGGGGGTGGGCTGCGGGTCGCCCGGCCGGGGCAGGACATCCTCGGCCAGGCGCCGACCCGAAAGCAGCGCCTTGAAGCCGATGGCCGTGCGGTCGAACAGGCCGAGTTCCTCCCCGGTCCGCACGGTCCAGCGCATGATGGCCTGCGAGGCTTCGCGGCCCACGAGAACGGGATGCTGAAAAGCGGACATGCCGAGGCCTCCGGACCCCACCCTAGCCCAGGGAGCCGCTTCCGGCAAGGCCCCCGCGACCCGGGGCTTTTTGCCGGACCATCGCGGGCGTTGACCTGGGGAGGCCCGCGTGGGTATACAATGGGCCATTGCCTTGCGCGAAAAACAGCCACTCCCGCAGGATCGCCCATGCACACAGAACGCAGACACAGCCCGCGCATGACCGTCGAAGGCATCGGTTTCGTCACCTTGACCCTCAAGGGCGCCTACGAGGTCATGGGCACCCTGGAGGCGGTCAGCCGCAGCGGCCTGCTGCTCGCGCTGCTGCCCACGGGGCCGGAGTCCGAGCCCGCGCCCGGGGACGGCGTGACCCTGGGCGAGCTGCCCGTGGGCCTTGCCGACCTCATGGCCGGACGCCCGGGGCATGTCGTCTGGGCCGACGACACGCATTGCGGCATCTCCCTGGACCGGCCCCTGGATATTTCCGACGCGGCCCTGCAACGGACCCTGCGCGAGAACAACCTGCTGCCCTGGACGCAGTGGCGCGGCTAGGCCCGGCCGCGCACCCCTGCCCGCCATGACCGCCGCCACAGCACCCCAGCGCCGCGACTACCGGGCCGCCATCCCTCCGGCCCGGGTCCTGGGGCTGGCCCTGTGGTTCGCCGATACCCTGGGGCCAGGCGACATCGCCGATCCCGCCGAGCTCGGCGCGCCGCAGCTCGACCGCGACGCCTCCCGGGCCTATCACCTGCACCTGGCCAACCTCTCGGCCAGCGGCATGAACCTGCGCATCGCCAGCCGCAAGCTGTACGCCACCCGGGCCGGGGCCTTCGCGGGGCGGCGCTTCCTGGTGCGCCTGAGCCTGGCCGGGGACGGGGAGCCCCTGTCCCTGCTGCTGCTGGCGGAGGTCCGTCGCGACCAGCGCGTGGAGGGCGGCGTTGAGCTGGCCCTGGAGTTCATCGCCCGCGGGCGCTTCGTCAGGGCCGCGCGCAGCCTGCACCTGTTCCCCCTGCGCGGGCGCGGGGTGGACAGGCTGGCGGCCGTGGTCTGCCGGGAGTGCGCGCAGCCCGCCCCGGCCTCGTCCGCGCCCGGGCGCGCCGCCCCGAGGGCCGTGGCCTGGTACGAAGCCCTGGGCTGAGGCGCGCGGCGCGCGACGCGACACGGGCCGCATCCCCCGGCGGGGATGCGGCCCGTGCTGTTCCGGCCGGGGGCGCCGGTGCGGCCTAGAGAATCTGGCTCAGGAAAAGCCGGGTCCGCTCGTGGGCCGGGTTCTGGAAGAAGTGGTCGGGAGTGCCCACCTCCAGCACGCGGCCCTGGTCCATGAACACCACGCGGTCGGCCACCTCGCGGGCGAAGCCCATCTCGTGGGTCACCACCACCATGGTCATGCCCGCCCGGGCCAGGTCCTTCATCACGTCGAGCACCTCGCCGACCATTTCGGGGTCCAGGGCGCTGGTGGGCTCGTCGAAGAGCATGACCTTGGGGTCCATGCACAGGGCGCGGGCGATGGCCACGCGCTGCTTCTGCCCGCCCGAGAGCTGGTCGGGATACACGTTTTCCTTGTCGGCGATGCCGACCTTGGCCAGCAGGCCCCGGGCCTTGGCCACGGCCTCGTCGCGCCCGCGCCTGCGCACGACAACCTGGGCCATGACCAGGTTGTCCAGCACCGACTTGTGCGGAAACAGGTTGAACTGCTGGAAGACCATGCCGGCCTCGGCGCGGATGGCGTTGATGTCGCTGTCCGGATGCAGGACACCCATGCCGTCGATGGTGATCTCGCCCCCGTCGGCGTATTCCAGGCGGTTCAGGCAGCGCAGGAAGGTCGACTTGCCCGAGCCGGAGGGCCCGATGACCACCACCGTCTCCCCCGCGGCAACGGACAGGGACACGTCGTTCAGCGCGTGAATCTTTTCCGGAACATAGAAGTACTTGTGTACGTTCTTTGCGGTAATCATCCTACATCGCCCTCCTCTCCAGACGCTGCACGAACAGCGACAGGGTGAACGTCATGACGAGGTAGAGCACCGCACAGACGATCCACATCTCGTAGGTTTGCAACGAGGCGGTGACCACCTCGCGGGTGACCTTGGTCAGCTCGCGGATGGCGATGACGCCAAGCAGCGAGGAGTCCTTGATCAGGCTGATGAACTGCCCGGCCAGGGCGGGCAGGATGCGCTTGATGGCCTGGGGCATGACCACCTTGCGCATGGCCTGGGAGTAGGTCATGCCCAGGGAGCGCGCGGCCTCCATCTGGCCCAGGTCCACGCTCTGGATGCCCGCGCGCACGATCTCGGCGGTGTATGCGCCGGTGAAGATGGCCAGCCCCAGGGCGCCGTACCAGAAGGTCGGGACCTTGGGCAGGGCCGCGTTGGTCAGGATCTGGTTCACCAGGGTGCCGATGACGTAGTACCAGATCATGAGCTGCACCAGCAGCGGCGAGCCGCGCACCAGCTCGATGTAGGTGATGGCCGTCCACTTGAACGCCGGGTTGTCGGAGATGCGCGCAAGGCCGGTGAGCATGCCGATGGCCATGCCGATGACAATGGCGATGGCGCTGATCTTCAGGGTGATCCACAGGCCCGAGAGGAACAGCCCGGTCTTCCACTGGGAGCGGGCGCCCAGGGTGTCGCCGGGATAGACGAAATCGCCCTGGTGCACGCGCACGTCGTCGGCGGGCACGAGGTAGTCCTGGGTGCCCTCGCCGTCCCATTCGCGCACGGTGACCAGTGCGTCCTTGCCCTGGGCGGCCACGTCCACCACCTCGCCCTCGATCTCGGCGACGACGCGGATCACGTCCTCATAGAAGAAATATTGCGGCACACGGTACCAGCGCCATGTGTAGTCCACATACTGGGTGGCCGCATAGATGCCCAGCACGCACAGGGCCACCCCGGCGAGGAAGACCCCGGTCCAGAATTTGCGATAAAGGGGACTGCGCGGTTTGTCCAAACCGGAATAAAGAGTCATGTCGGTTGCTGCTCCCGTTTGGGGTGCTCCGCCCGGGCGGGGCCGCGAGGGGCCCGGGCCGCCGGAGCCACGAAGCCGCCCCCGCGCGCCGCGTCGCGGCGCGCGGGGGCGCAGGCAAACGCCCTGGGCGGGGCTACTGCACGTTCTGGAACCAGCTCGTGCTCTTGATCCACTTGTCGTAGATGCGGTCGTAGCGGCCGTCGGCCCTGATCTGGGCCATGAAATTGTTCAGGAAGTTCAGGAAGTCGGGGTCGCCCTTCTTCAGGCCGATGGCCAGAGGCTCGTAGGTGAAGGGCTTGTCGAGCAAGACAAGGTTCGGGCTGTTCTGCTGGGCCATGAAGACCACGCAGAAAGGCAGGTCGTAGACGAAGGCGTCGGACTGGCCGTTGACCACGTCCAGGGCGCCGTCGGCTTCCTTGTCGAAAGATTTGTAGGTGGCCTTGGGGATCATGCGCTTGACGGCCATCTCGCCGGTGGTGCCGATGCGCGAGGCCACGGTGAACTTGGGATCGTTCAGGTCCTTGTAGGACTTGACCTTGTCCTCGAGCTTCTTGTTCAGGATCACGGCCTGGCCCACGACGATGTAGGGCTCGGCGAAGTTGATCTGCAGGTTGCGCTCCTGGGTGAGCGTCATGCCCGAGAGGATGATGTCGAACTTGTCGGCCAGAAGCGCGGGGATGATGCCGTCGTAGTCGGTGTTGACGATGGTCAGCTTGACGCCCATGGCCTTGGCCAGTTCCTTGGCCAGGTCCACGTCGAAGCCGATGATCTCGCCTTTCTTGTCCACCATCTCGAAGGGCTGGTAGCCCGCGTCCAGGCCGACGAGCAGCTCGCCGCGCTTGAGGATGGTTTCCACGGTGGATTTCTGGGCCAGGTCGAAGTCTGCGCAGAAGGCCTGGGACGCCAGCACCGCGATGAAGAACGCGGCCAGCATCAGTTTCCTGAAGCACTGCATGGGGGTGACTCCTTGACGATAGGGGTTTATCCGACCCCGGCCCGGAGCCGCTCCGGGCCGGGGGTCGCACGCGCTAATACTTGCCCTCGGTGAGCACTTCCTTGATGATCATGGTCTTCTTGCACACCGGGCACACGGGCATCTTCTCCCCGGGCAGGGAAATGATCTTGGAAATCTTGTGGATGGGGCAATGCACCTCCACGATCTCGTGCCTGTAGCGGTCCTTGAGGGTCTTCATGGCTCCTCCCGGGCGCCCTTACGCGCCCCCGGTTCCGGGCTGGTCCGCAAAGCGCAGGGACAGGCAGGTCAGTCCGCCGTCCATCTTGCGCGTCTCGCTCATGTCCAGTTCCACCACGGGCAGGCCCAGGCCGTCCAGCAGGCGGCGCACGCCGGGGAAGCCCGCCGGGGTCAGCAGGGTGCCGTTCACATACAGGGTGTTGGCCGCGTAGTCCTCGCCAGCGGGGGTGACCAGCACGTCGTAGCCCGCCAGCACGGGCAGCCCGGCAAAGTCCGGCGTCGCCAGCAGGGTGCGCCCGCCCAGGTGGTTCACGCCGGACTTGAAATGCAGCCCCTGGCCCACGGGCACGGTGTCCACGGCGTAGCCCCGGGCGGTCATGATCTCGGTGAACTGGCGGGCGCCTTCGGCGTTGGTGCGCTCGGACAGGCCGACGAAGAAACGCCGGTCCACCAGCAGCACGTCGCCGCCGTCCAGGGTTCCGGGGGCCTCGATGCGCGCCAGGCGCTTGTAGCGCCCCAGGGTCGGGGCGACGGTGCGCTCCTCGCCCCGGCGGGCCGGGGCCCCGGGGTTGGTGATCACGGCCACCTCGGGCACCACCACGGCGGTGTCTTCCACAAAATGGGCGTCGGGGAAGTCGTTTTCGGGCGGCAGGGTGATCACGGTCAGCCCCAGGGAACGCAGGGCGTCGACATAGGCGTCGTGCTGGCGCAGCATCAGGTTGTAGTCGGGAGCCCCCAGGCGGCCGGAAGTGGTCAGCCCGGAGGCGAAGTTCTCGCAGGGAACGCGGACGAGGGCGTGGGTAAACATGCAGGGCTCCAGTTGTCGATCCGGTGACGAAGGCAGGGTTGTATCCGGGCCGAAGAGCGCTGTAAACCCCCGCGGCCCTCAGCGGCCCTCGGCCCTGCGCCCCAGGGCCCGGGCCACCAGCTTGTGGAAGGCCAGGGCCGTCCGGGGGTCGGCCTCCTCCAGGTGGGCCAGGGCCTCGCGCGAGAGGCGGCCGACCACCGTGCGGCCCTCGGCCACGGCCGTGCCCGGGGCCACATAGGCCCGCAGGGCGGCCATGGGCGCGGCCAGGGTTCCCGGCCCCAGGGAGCGGATGCGCTGCGGCGCGCCCTGCCCATAAGTGGCCATGACGGCCAGGGCGCCGTGCAGGACCATGTAGGCCCCGTGCGGGTCCTCGCCCTGGCGGAACAGCTCCTCGCCGCTGGCCAGTTCGCGGCGCTCCAGGGCCGGGCCCAGGCGCTCGGCCAGGGCCTCGAAGCGTTCCATCTCCTCCAGGTGCCGGGCCACGTCGTCGGCGGCCATGTCGAAAAGCGCGTCGCGCCGGGCGTGCCCGGCGGCGCCCAGGGCGGAGTGCTCCTCCTCCAGGAGCCTGTCCTCGGCCCATTCCAGGGCCGCGTCCAGGTCCGGGAACGGGCGCACATGGGCCATGGCCTCGGGGCTGGCGTTGGCGTCCAGCAGCCCGAAAAGCCCCCGGGGCGGGGCGGCCAGGAGCAGCACGGCCCCGGTGGCCTGGGCGCGCTGGGCCATGCGCTGGACGGTGTTCACCGCCGAAATGTCGTAGCCGTCCAGCCCGGCCATGTCCATGACCACGAAGCGCGGGGGGCGCCCCCCGCGCAACAGGCCGCCGACGCGCTCGCCAAGCAGGTTCGCCGAGCCGAAGAACAGGAACCCGCGCAGCCCGAAGATGCGCAGGTCGCCCCCGCGCGAGCGCAACAGGACGCGGTCGGTCACTGGGCGGTGGCGGGCGCTCGCCGCCTCGGCGCCGCTGCGCTCCCAGGCCACCACGGGCACCCGGCTCATGCGCACCACGAACAGCAGCACCGCCAGCCCCAGCCCCAGGCCCACCCCGGTCAGGAACCCCGAGTGGACGATGGTCACGGCGATGAGCGCCACGATGGCGTAGTCCACGCGCGTCAGGCGCTTCCAGCCGCCCACGAGCCAGTCGCTGACGAACAGCAGCCCCAGGAGCAGGACCAGCCCCCCCAGCAGCGGCCGGGGGAACAAGGCCAGCAGGGCGCCGCCGGCCAGCAGCACCCCGGCGCAGACCGCGGCGGCGGCCAGGGGGATGAGCCGCGAGGCGACCCCCGTGCGCGGCCCGAGCAGCGACAGGGACAGGGCCGGATAGCCCGGAAAACCGCCGCCCAGGGCCATGAGCAGCCCGCCCCCGGCGGTGGTGAACATCTCGCGCTCCATGTTCAGGTCGCGCCGCGCGCCAAGTTCGATACCGCCCACGTTGAGCAGCAGCCCGAGCAGCGCCAGCAGGGCCGCCGTGAACGCCTCGGGCGCATGGGCCAGCACCACGTCCCAGCGCACCTGGGCCAGGTCGGCGGGGCCGAGGGCGGGCCACAGCCCGCCAGCGGGCAGCTCGGCCAGCAGCCAGCCGCCCTGGCGCGCGGCTTCCAGGCTCGTGCCCGTGGCCAGCAGCCAGGCGTGGAACCCCGCCAGCCCCAGGACGATGGCCCCGGGCAGCAGCAGGAAATGGGGCCGCAGGCTCAGCGCGGCGAACACCGTCAGGGCGAAGGCCGCACCCGGAATCCAGAACCGGGCGACGGGCCAGGAAAAATACGCCCCCAGCGTCTCGAAGCCCGCGCCGACCCCGGTCATCACGCCCAGGCCGCCCAGGCCCAGCAGGATGCCGCTGCCCGCCAGGAAGCCGCCCACCACGGGATAAGGCAGGAAGCGCACCAGGTTGGCCAGCCGAAAGCGGCCGACGACGAAGAACAGCGCCGCCATGCCCACGCAGGCCAAGGCCATGAGCGCGGCCACGGTGGCGAAGCGGGCCTGGGCCGGAGCCAGGGCCAGGGCCCCGGCCATGGACGCGGCCGCCCCGGCCAGCACGGCCGCGGGCGCGTCCTGCGGCTGGCTGACCAGCCCCGGGAAGGAACTGAACAGGGCGCAGGCCAGGGACATGGCCACTGCACCGAACAGCGTGAGCCCCGCCCCGCGCGCCGCCAGGGGCGCCAGGGGGCCCGAGAAGACCATGCTGGCCAGGGAGATTTCGATGACCACCAGCAGAACGCCGATGACCGCCCCGTAGCTCAGGGCGGGGAGCGCCCGCGGGGACCGCAGGTCGGCGAGGATGTCGCGCAGGCTGTTCATGGGGCGCCCCTTGAGGTGACGTGCGTGGCGCGGGCCCGGCGGCCCCGGCGCCAGCGGCACTGTGCCCGTTTTGCAGGTAGTTGGCAACGAAAAGGCCGCGCTGCGGCGAGTGGCGCGCCGGGGTCGCCGGGCGCCGGGGCCCCTGCTGACGGACGGCCCCGCCCTTCGGAAGGCCGCAAATTCATGGTGGCCCTGACGGGGCGAAAAATGCTACGAAACCCGGCACGGCGCCCCGAGGGACGCCCCGGCCCGGCAGCCCGGCCGTGCCGCAACCTTCAGCAAGGCGCATCCTCATGACCACCCGAAACAAGCGTATCCTGCTCGCCGTCGCGGCCCTGGCGGGCGTCCTGCTCCTGGGGGGCTGGATCTACGCGAACCGCCAGCTCTCGGCCCTGGTCGACGACGCCCTGGCCCGCGCCCGGAGCCAGGGTGTCGACGTGACCTATAAAATACGCACGGTCAACGTCCTGTCCTCGCAGATGGTCCAGTTCCAGAAACTGACGCTGCAAACGCCCCAGGGCGAGACAAAAATCGACAGCGCGGCCCTGTCTCCGCTGCCCGGCCGCAGGTGGGACTTCCCCGACGCCGCGCGGGTGGAGCTGCGCGGGGCGCGCCTGCCCCTGCCCCAGGCCCCCGCCGAGGGCCAGGCCTTTCTGGACGCGCTGGAGATGGAGGAAATCCTGGCCGACTGCGACATGCGCTATGTGCACGACCCCGGCGCCCGGACCGTGGAACTCCAGGAGCTGACCGTGAACACCCACGGGCTCTACCGCCTGACCTTCGACGGCGCCTTCCAGAACCTGCCCCCCGACCTGGACGGCGGCCCCGAAAGCCCCCGGGCCCGGGAGGCCATGAAGGAGATGACCACCACGGGCATGGCCCTGGAGCTGGAAGACCGGGGTCTTGTGGACAAGCTCTTCACGGCCTACGCCGCGGCCAACGGCAACGCGGCCAACGCGCCCCTGCTGCGCCGCATCGTGACCGGCTTCGCCAAGAACCTGGCCGGGGAGCTGTTCCCGGCGGCGGACCAGGACCTGCTGGAGCGCATCCACGCCTTCCTGGACGACCCCAAGCTCGCGGGCCTGCGCCTGCGCTGCCAGCGCCCCCTGACCCTGGATGCCATCGACGACCTGCCCGTGGATTCGCAGGACGTGACCATCCTGGCCAAGCTGGAGACCGCCCGGACCCTGGGCACGACCGAATACTTCGACGCCAAGCCCCTGCTGCGGCGGGGGGAATGAACAGCGCGGTCCCCTCCGGGCAGGGCCGCCGGGCACAAGGGGCCGCCTCTGGGGGCGGCCCTTTGCCTCGCTCCCCGGCCGTGCCCTGCAGGACCGGCCTGCGCCCGGGGCCGGGCGGAGGCAGGGCCGGGGCATGCTGACCATCCGTTGCGCCGTGTGCCGGGCCAAGCTCTGGAAATACAACAAGCTGGGCAAGGGCGAGGTGCTGCGCTGCCACAAGGCGCGCATCGTGCGCTGGCTGGAGGGCATCGAGGCCGCGGGAGAGGCCCTGTGCCCCTGCGGCAACCGCGTGGGCATCGACAAGGGCACATACTGGAAAATGATCCGCAAGGCGTTCAGTCACTCGGGCGACACGGTGAACAGGCTCTAGGGACGGACCAGGGAAGGCGCGCGCACCCGCCCTGGCCGGGGCGGGCCGGAAGAGGAGCCCCCTGTGCTTTCAGGCCGGACGCCACGCCGCAGGCGACCCCGGGGCGTCCCGCGTGTGGCCTGCCCGGACAGGCCCGCGCACGGGGACGGGCGCCAGGGGGCGACGGGCGGCCTCCCCCGCGCTCCGCTCCGCCCTGCCCTCGCCCGGCCTTCCGACCCTCGCTTTTCCCGCCTTGTCGGAGACTCCCCGCCTTCCCGGCCCCGCCCTTCGGCCTGCCCCGCTTTCCGGTCCTTGCCCCCGCCCACCTGCCGGCATCCCCCCGTCTCCCGGCCTTCAGCCCTTCCCGGCCCGCGGCCCAACGCGAAAAGGCCGCGCCCCGGGGGGTGCGGCCTTTTCCGATCATGCGCGCGGGGCGCTACTTCTTGAGCCAGGTCATCATGCCGCGCAGCTTGGCGCCCACCTGCTCGATGGGGTGCTCGGCGGTCATCTTGCGCATGGCGTGCATGGACGCCTGCCCGGCCACGTTCTCCAGGATGAACTCCTTGGCGAAGCGGCCGTCCTGGATCTCCTGGAGCACGCGCTTCATCTCGGCCTTGGCCGCGTCGTTGACGATGCGCGGGCCGCGCGTGAAGTCGCCGTACTCGGCGGTGTCGGAGATGGAGTGGCGCATCTTGGCCAACCCGCCCTCGTAGATCAGGTCCACAATGAGCTTCACCTCGTGCAGGCACTCGAAGTAGGCCACCTCGGGCTGGTAGCCGGCCTCGCACAGGGTCTCGAAGCCCTTCTGGATCAGCGAGGTCAGGCCGCCGCACAGCACCACCTGCTCGCCGAAGAGGTCGGTCTCGGTCTCTTCCTTGAACGTGGTCTCGATGACGCCCGAGCGGGCGCCGCCGATGCCCTTGGCGTAGGCCAGGGCGATGTCCTGGGCCTTGCCGCTGGCGTCCTGGTGCACGGCCACCAGGCACGGCACGCCGCCGCCCTCGGTGTACACCCGGCGCACGAGGTGCCCCGGGCCCTTGGGGGCGACCATGACCACGTCCACATCCTTGGGCGGCAGGATCTGCGAGAAGTGGATGTTGAACCCGTGGGCGAAGAACAGCACCTTGCCCGGGGCCAGGTTGGGGGCGATGTCGGCCTTGTAGACGGCGGCCTGCACCTGGTCGGGCAGCAGGATCATGATGCAGTCGGCCTTCCTGGCGGCCTCGGCGGCGGACAGGGGCTCGAAGCCGTGCTCCTTGGCCAGGTCGTAGTTCGGCCCGCCGGGGCGCTGGCCGATGACCACGTTCACGCCCGAATCGCGCAGGTTCTGGGCATGGGCGTGGCCCTGGCTGCCGTAGCCGATGATGGCCACGGTCTTGCCCGCAAGCAGGTCGAGGTTGGCGTCCTGGTCGTAATAGATTTTCATGGTCATCCTCTCCAAAGCGTTGTGGTTGAACCAAAATGCAGACGAGAAATCAGCCGCCGGAGGCTCCCCGCGCGGCTGATTTCCGTATCGGTCGAAACCTCGTGCGCGCCGGGTGGTCTCCCGACCGGCGCGGTGTCATTCCTACTGCATGCTCCTCTTCATGGCCACCGCGCCGGTCCTGGCGATCTCCTTGATGCCGAACCGCTGTAGTAGCGCGATGATGGCCTCCAGCTTGCCGCGGTCGCCCGTGGCCTCGATGGTCAGCTCGTCGGACGAGACATCCACCACCTTGCAGCGGAAGATGTCCACGATGCGCAGGATCTCCGCGCGTTTTTCGCCCTCGGCGCCGACCTTGACCAGCATCATCTCGCGCTCCACGGCCATATGGTCGTTCATGTCCACGACCTTGATGACCGTGACCAGCTTGCGCAGCTGCTTGATGATCTGCTCGATGACCACCTCCGGGGCGGAGGTGGTGATGGTCATGAGCGACACCTCGCGGTCGAGGGTCGGGCCCACGTTGAGGGTTTCGATGTTGTAGCCCCGGCCGCTGAACAGCCCGGCGACCCGCGAAAGGACCCCCGGCTCGTTCTCCACCAGAATGGACAAGACGTGTCTCATGGCCGCGCTCCTCCTAGACCAGCAGCATCTCGTGCAGCGAGGCCCCGGCAGGGACCATGGGATAGACGTTCTCCTCGCGCGAGACCACCACGTCCACAATGGTCGGCTTGCCGTTGCCGAAGGCCTGCGCCAGGACGGGCCGGACCTGGGCCGGATCCGTGACGCGATAGCCTTCGGCGCCATAGGCCTGGGCGAGCTTCACGAAGTCCGGCGCCCAGTCCATGCAGGTGGCGCAATAGTTCTTCTTGTAGAACAGCTCCTGCCACTGGCGGACCATGCCGAGGTACCCGTTGTTGAGGATCACGATCTTCACGGGCAGGTTGTAGCACATGGCCGTGGCCATTTCCTGGATGCACATCTGGATGGAGCCGTCGCCGGCCACGTCGATGACCAGGGTGTCGGGGAAGGCGACCTGCGCGCCGATGGCCGCCGGGAAGCCGTAGCCCATGGTGCCCAGCCCGCCGGAGGTCAGCAGGGTGCGCGGCTTGTGGTAGTTGTAGAACTGCGCGGCCCACATCTGGTTCTGGCCGACCTCGGTGGTGATGATGGCCTCGCCCTTGGTCAGCTCGTAGATGGTCTCCACCACGGCCTGGGGCTTGATCTCCCCGGAGTCGGCGCCGTTGTAGGTCAGCGGGTGGTCGATCTTCCACGCCTTGATGGTTTCGGTCCACTGCTGGCGCTTGCGGCGCAGGGTTTCCGGGCCGCCTGCGGCCTCCACCTGGGCCTTCAGGGCCACCAGCGTCTCGCGGCAGTCGGCCACGATGGGCACGTCCACGCGCACGTTCTTGCGGATGGAGGTCGGGTCGACATCCACATGGATGACCTTGGCGCCCGGGGCGAAGGTCGCCAGCTTGCCGGTGACGCGGTCGTCGAAGCGGGCGCCCACGGCCACCAGCAGGTCGCACTCCTGCACGGCGCGGTTGGCCGCGTAGGTGCCGTGCATCCCGAGCATGCCCAGCCAGAGCGGGTCGTCCCCGGGAAAGGAGCCCAGGCCCATGAGCGTCGCCGTCACGGGCACGTTGAGCTTCTTGGCCAGCCAGGTCAGCTCCTTGTGGGCGTCGGAGGAAACCACCCCGCCGCCGACGTAGAACAGCGGCCTGTCGGCCTTGTGGATGGCCTCCAGCGCCCGGGCCACCTGTTTGGCGTTGGGCGTCAGGTTGGGGTTGTAGCTGCGCATGCGCACCTGGCGCGGATACTTGAACTCCGTCCTGGCCTGGATCACGTCCTTGGGCAGGTCGACCAGCACGGGGCCGGGGCGCCCCGTGCGGGCCAGGTAGAAGGCTTCCTTGATCACCCCGGCAAGGCGCGCCACGTCCTTGACCAGGTAGTTGTGCTTGGTGCAGGGCCGGGTGATGCCCACGATGTCCACTTCCTGGAAGGCGTCGTTGCCGATGAGCGGCGACGGCACCTGCCCGGTGAAGATCACCACGGGAATGGAGTCCATGTAGGCGTTGGCGATGCCGGTGACGGTGTTGGTCGCCCCGGGGCCGGAGGTCACCAGGCAGACGCCGACCTTGCCCGTGGCCCGGGCGTAGCCGTCGGCGGCATGGATGGCCCCCTGCTCATGGCGGACCAGGTAGTGCTTGATCTCGGGATGCCTGGGCATCTCGTCGTAGATGTCGATGACGGCTCCGCCGGGGAAGCCGAACACCGCGTCCACGCCCTCGCGTTTCAGGCATTCGAAGAGTATCTGCGCCCCGGACAGCTCCATGGTCAGACCTCCTCGAGACGCCTGTCCAGAACCTTCTGCAGCTTGGTCTTGCCCATGAGCTTCTTCTTCTTGATTTCCTTCATCACGCGCTCCTCCTCGGGAGTGCGGTAGGTCTTCTTCTCCAGCTTTTCCAACTGTTTTTCATAGAGGAGATGCTCTTCCCACAGGGCCTTGACTTCGGGGCTCTTGTCGGCCATCTCGGCAATCAGGTCGAGGTCCTTCTTCTCCATGGATCCTTCTCCTTATGTTGTTGCGCGTTCGCGCCGCCAGCCTCGCCTCGCGCTCCGCTAGGCTGGCCAGGACGGCGACGTTTCTGCCGCTACGAGCAGCGTCTTTTCGCGGCTTTTCTCGCCGCCTGCGATGCTGACGCCGCTTTTTTTCACCTGAAAGAGCCGCGCCGCGAAGGCCACCAGGGCCTTGTTGGCTTTGTTGTCCACCGCCGGGGCCGTCAGGCGGAGCTTGAGCCGCCCGTCGTGGACCCCGTCCACGGCGTCCTTGCGGGCTCCGGGCACCACGCGGACCTGCACCCGCCACAGGCCCGGGCCGCAGGGGCTGGCGTATTCCGGCTCCCCGCAGGGCACGGGGTCAGGCCCCGGCCTTGGTCAGGAACTTCAGCTTCGACTCCGCGTCGTCCAGCTTCTCCTGCTCCTCCTTGTCCGCCTCCAGCATCCGCAGGTGGGCCTCAAGGATGGAGCGCAGCTTGATTTCGAACTGCGTGCGCTGCTTCTTCAGCTCGGAGATGTCTCCGTGCAGCTGGGCCAGCCGCTGGTGGGTCTGGTTCAGCATGACCTCGGCCTTCTGGTTGGCCGCGTCGATGATGAGCTGGGCCTCCTTCTGGGCGTTGGCCTTCATGTCGTCCATCATGCGCTGGGTGGTCATGAGCGTGTCGCGCAGGGTGGCCTCGCGGCTCTTGTGCTCGCCAAGGGCCTCCTCAAGGGCAGCCACGCGCCCTTCCAGGGCTTCCTTGGCCTCGGCCAGGTCGCCCAGGCTCTGGGCCGTTTCCTGCAGGAAGGCGTCGACCTCCTCGCAGCTGTAGCCCCGGAACGAGCGGGAAAAAATCTTGTTCAGCACGTCGATCTTGCTGACTTTCATGACGGGGCTCCGCTAGAAGCGCTGGGCCAGGGCCACCAGGTTGTTCACCAGGAAGGTGTCCAGGAAAACCACGGCGAAGATGACCACGATGGGCGACAGGTCGAATCCGCCGATGCGCACGAAGGGCAGCCAGGTGCGGATGCGGTAGAACAGCGGCTCTGTCAGGCCGCGCAGGGTGCGCACCACGGGGTTGTAGGGGTCGGGGTTGACCCAGGTCAGCAGCGCGGAAATGATGACGATCCACATGTACAGGTTCAGGGCCATGCCGAGGACTTTGGCCACTGCCAGCAGGAAGTATCCCAATGCAGCCTCCTTTCAGGCCCCGCGGGCGCACGGGAAGTCGAACGCGGGTACCAATTCAGTTCGCACAGACGCAATTACGAATCAAGGGAAATTTCCGCCGGGCATCCGGGAACGCCCGTGCGCCGGGCCTCGCCCAAGGCTGGCCAGCCGCCGCCCCAGGCACCAGAAGTCGTCCACATGCATGTCGGCGCGCAGGGCCTCGGCGCGGTAGGCCCAAAAGCGCACCCCGGCGCCGCGCGCCGCGCGCTGGTCCAGGATCGTGTCGCCCACGAAGGCCACCTGCGCCGATGTGGCGCGCCAGCGGTTCAGGATGCGCCGCAGCCCGTCGGGCGCGGGCTTGGGCTTCACGTCGCGCGCGGTGACCGCGGGGTCGGAGAGGTGCTCCAGGCCGAAGGTTTCCAGCGCCAGTCCCATGGTCGAGGAGCGGTTGGTGAACACGCCCAGGCGCAGGCCCGCGTCGCGCGCGGCCTCCAGCATGGGCACCAGCCCCGGGGCCGGAAGCATGAGGTGGATCAGCTCGCGGTAGTCCAGCCCGGCGCGCACGGCCTGGGCCTCGGCCAGCCGCCCCTCGGGGGTGATGCGGATCACGGATTCGTTGACCGCGTGGGCGTGGACGTATTCCTCCATCTGCGCGTCCATGGGCTCCAGGCCCAGCCCTTCGCGGATGGCGTTGTAGTAGGCCTTGTTGACCTCCCAGGAGTCGAAGAGCACCCCGTCGCAGTCGAAGACCAGCCCGGTGAGCCCCTGCATGAGCCGGGGGTCGGTGAAGTCGGTGCAAAGCGGCATGGGCCCCTACTCCCCCGCTCCGGCCTCGCGGACCAGCACCGCGCGCTCCTGGTCCAGCCAGGGCGCCTCGGCCAGGGGTCTGGCCGCGCCCATGAGCACGCGGCCCGGGCAGCGGGCCAGGAACCAGGTTCCGTCCGGCGCCCCGGGCAGCAGGGCCTCCAGCCGCGCGCCCGCCACGGGTTCCAGGGCCACTCCGGCCTCGCGCCAGAAGCCGATCACCGGCGCGGCGTCCGCATACAGGACGGCCCCGGCGGGCAGCAGGCGCAGCATGGCCGCCAAAACGGGCTGCCACTGGCCGGGCTCGGCGTAGGGCTCCTCGGGGGCCGGGTCCAGGGCCAGCCCGCCTGCGGCGGCCAGCTCGTCCATGTCCTCGGGCTCCAGGCCCAGGGTCGCGCCCAGCCGCTCCACTGCCCCGCCGTGGGCGGCGCCCAGCTCGCGGACCTCGGCCAGCCCGCGCTCGCGCTCCCAGGCCAGCAGCAGCACGGCCTGGGCGCGCAGCCGCGAGTCGCCGGAAGCTTCCCCGGCCGGGGCGGGCCCGGGGGTTCCCCGGCCCTCCAGGGCCTCCAGCTCGCCGACGATGGCGCTGACGGGATCGCCGTAGGGGTCCGCGCCGGGGGCCTTGGCCGCCGCATCGGCGGCGCGCAGGGCCCCGGGGGCGAACAGGCCAGCGTAGCCCGTGGCCTGCGCCAGCCAGCGCGCGGCAGTGGCCGCGTCCAGGGGCAGGTCCGGCGGCGTGAAGCGCTCCCCGGCCTCCGGTCCGGCGGGCAGCCCGGGGTCCAGGTGCAGCACGCCGGGCACGGCCGCCCCGCGCGAGGCGGGCAGCAGTTCGGGAAAATGGATCAGCACGGTGCGTTCGGCCATGATCAATCCTCGTTGGGGCTTGCGGCGCCGGGCGGCGCCTCAGTCCTCGGGTCGCGGGCAGGGGGCGAAGCGGCGGCAGCGGCC